>NZ_ALKI01000003.1:0-67765 GCF_000286495.1 Streptococcus sp. AS14 | reverse complement strand
CCCTTATATTTCTAAGAATGCTAAACAAGAAAGTGATTTGGCTTCTGCTTTGGCTAAAAACGATAAGAATCCGGCTCACAAGATTGCCAATGGTAAGTTGGTATCAGAGTTTATTCCAGCAGGAAAAAACAATTCCGATCCTAACTACAAGAGTTGGACTTATGATTGGAAAGCTCAAACAAGCGCAACTGCTGCACAAGGTGGTCACAACTAATTAATCATCAAATTATCTGAGTAAGATATTTGGATAGTTATTTCGATATAATTATGAAAAAGAATTAGGAGAGATATCATAGGATGTTAAGCAGGTTGCAAAAGTTCCGCCAGGACTTGAAGAAAAAAGGTAAAGGTTTTACCTTGGTTGAGTTAATCGTGGTAATCATCATTATCGCTATCATCGCAGCTGTAGCAATTCCTTCCCTCACTTCTTTCCAGGACAATGCTCGCAAGACCCGTATTCAATCCGAACATCGTGAGCTAATGTCAGCGGTACAATCCTTTGTTGGTAGTCAAGAAAATCCAGAAGAAACTAAACTGGAGAGTCTTAATCAGTTAGCTCCTTATATTTCTAAGAATGCTAAACAAGAAAGTGATTTGGCTTCCGCTTTGGCTAAAAACGATAAGAATCCAGCTCACAAGATTGACGGTGGTAAGTTGGTATCAGAGTTTATTCCAGCAGGGAAAACGGCTTCAGATACTAATTATAAAAAATGGACTTATGACTGGAAGTCTCGTACAACAGCTAATAGTTAATTATTGAACTAACAATATGTAAAAGAGACTATTTCTCTACTCCGACTGCTTAGGCAGTCGGATATTACCAAAGTAGTTGTCAGACTGTGACAACTATTTTGGCAATATCAAAAGTAGAAGTATTAGGAGAGTAGTAAAATGAAAGGAAAAAAAAGACAGGGTTCAACCTTACCTATGGTTATTGTAACCATAGTGATTCTGGTCGCTATGATTGGAATTTTAGCATCTATCGTAGATACTGGGCAAACCCAAACTCAGCGCATGTTTAACTACCTAAAAGCTAAGTACACAGCGACTTCTGGTACACAGTTGGCTTGGGGTGCCTATTTGGATCCTGTTGACGGCAATCCGTCATCGGTTTATGAAGAGTTTTACGAGCGGGCTCATAGCACGGATCCTTCAAGCGCGCCAATTAAGTCAACCCATACTTTTAAGGATGGCGGTGTAGCAGAGATCGAGATGAATGGCCAGCTTGTAGATGGTCTGACGGGTCCTGAAAATTATAATATCACGATTAAATCGAAGTCAAAATTAGCTGGCAGTAATGACTATTACGAGCATATTGTAACATTCAACTTTGACACAAAAGGAATTCGCTCAGAAGAAGGTCATTTGAGATCAGCACAGAAGTAAAATAAATTAGGTAGAAATGATGAAACAAATACAAAAAGGTTTTACCCTGGTCGAGATGATTATGGCTATCATGTTGATGAGCCTGATAGCACTCATCATTGGTGTTATATTTAACACCATGTTTTCCAGCCGAGAATTGATCGAGCGTGAAGCGAGTATTCAAGCGGAAATGCGAACATCCATGCAGTACGTGGATAGGACCGTTGGTAAGGCAACCTCAATCTTTATCTTGGATGATTCCAAGTTCAAAGGTTCCAAGCAAGGACTAACCAGAGAATGGAGCTATATCGGCCTATCTGCGGATGGCAAGAAGGTCATGAACTATGTCTGGAACAAGCAAAAACAGGACTGGGATGTCAGCGAGCTGGGAACCAAATCTCTCTATAATATGAAGTTGGACTTGGAATTTAAGACAGAAGGTGCCTATCAGGACAATCGCTTGATTAGTTATAACCTGTCTGGTAAATATCCAGATACTAACAATAAGTTGTCTATTGATACAGCTATATCAGCACTCAATACTAAGCAGGTCTTTTCCAAGGTTGCTAAAGGCAAGAAAGGGATTGCTATTGCTTATCGAACTGACCCTATTCAAGGGCAGATGAATATTGCCGTTTCTTTTGTTTTTGATACTTCTGGTTCTATGAAATGGGATTTGCAAGGAGGACGTGTTGAACGAACTGGCAAAGAGAGTCGTATAAATATTCTACGAAAGAAATCCGAAATCATGATCAAGGACCTTGCGGAAATTGGGAATATTAGTGTTAACTTAGTGGGCTTCTCCAATTCAGGAAAATATATTCAACAAAATTTTTCTAATTTAGATAACGGTACAAAAAGTATTATAGAAGCCATAAATGATGAAAAAAAAGTAAGCCCAAATGGTGTTACTAATCCAGGGGATGGACTTCGCTATGGGATGGTTAGTCTACAGTCTCAACCAGCTCAGCTTAAGTATATAGTTCTATTGACAGATGGGATACCTAATGCTTATTTAGTAGATCCAAGTGCATTATATGCTGGTAATAGGGTAGACCACGGGCAGGTAGTTGGTCGTGTATCTTTTAACAATCCTATTTATGATCTGTCCCCAACTTTAGGGTATGAGTACATTCGACTGGGCTATGATTTGGATTCTAAAGATTTCACAAGCCGTGAAAACTCTATTGCTTATGCTGGAGAAGTGTCTAAAAAATTTGGCCTTGGTGTTAAGCGGGTCAATGTCATTGGTTTTTCTGGTGTGAACCATGAAATCGCTTATGGTCAAAGTTTGACAGATAGGATTGGCGAGGGTGGTATGGAGACTAAATATGTATCAGCTACGAATGAAGAAGCTTTGCAAAAGACCTTTTCTGACATTAAAAAGCAGATTCAACAGGACTTGTGGTTTGTATCAGGGCCATAGAAAGGAGCAGAGATGAAAAGATTAAAGAGACACAGAGGGATTACACTGGTCGAAGTCTTGATTTCTCTGATTCTGATTGGAGTTATTGCGGCAGGGTTCTTGACATTCTTTTCTGGGAGTTTTAATAATATTCTCCGTCAGCGAAGTCAGAATGCTATCAACTTTGATATTCAGGAGTCTTTCGAGAAACAACTGGCAGAAAGCAAGAAACACGAAGGTACGGGAACGGATATTGAAACCTTTACCTACCAAATCGGTAATGGAACCAAGCAGAGTATCGATGTAAAAGGAACAAATCTATCTTATAATGATAGAATCAAGAAGATTCATCTTTTTGCTGCTAATGCAATCGAAACCCCGCTGGGACTTCCTGATTTGAAAGTGAGTATTCCAACTGGTAAAAGATATTATTATGCTGGTCTGGGGATAACGACTCCCGGCGGTAAAGTAGATATACCTGATAGTAAGAAAAAGAGTAAAACTAGGATTTACACAGAATCTGGATGGTTTCTAAGTGATCGTGCTATAGGACAAGGGGTTTCTGGTATTGTCCCAGTGGGAACGATAGGCCAAAAAGGTGACGACACTATATCTCAGACGCTTTTTCCAGAAATGCCGACAGATTTTAAACAATTATCAAAGTTAGAAACCGGGATACATATTACAGATGATATGAGAGGGAAGTACCTGACTTTTGCTGCTCGAGCCATTAACTCTTATGGACGGGTAGGAAATTATCAGGAAGCAGATCGTATTTGGGTCATGGGACTGCCGCTAACTCAAAACCTTCGCCTCCATACAGATGCTGACTTGGCTCTGTTAAAGAATGGGAATACTACCTCGCTTATACCAACTGACAATCAACCTCACACGAATACAGAGGTAAGAGATTATTTTAATGATGTTGCTTATGGTGCAACAATTCCTGTTTTGAACTATAAAGAGAGTGCGATCAATCAAACGAGACAATTGATTAGTCTTGAGGGACGCACTATGCAGTTTGGTAATCATAATTTTAATAATGGCTATACGACTTCTGTTTTGATTGGGAATCGTCAGCAGACTGGACCGCTTTTAACTTATAAATTGGATAATACTCTGACTTGGGGGATTAATCTGGAAAACGATGGTAGAATTGCTATTAAAACAGTCGATACAACTACAGCTAATAACGGTGGTCAGGAATATATACAAAATGTTAAATTAGACTACAGTAATGATAATTCTATACAAGTGCGCAGTGCTACGAAGAATGGCGCTTTAGGTGTTGAAATTTTTATCAATGGACAATCAGTCTATAATAAAACAGTTGCACTAAACAGAGGCGGGGTAACCCATAATATTAGTAGTGGTCAGATTGTATTTGGTGGCAATACTTACATTAATGAGTTTGCAGTTTATACACAGAGTCTGAGTGACAGCGATATACAAAAACTTGCCGTCTACTTCCGAGATAAGTATAAGGCAAGCTAATAGGGAAATAGTTTTTAGGAAAAATAAGGGAGATTAGGAGATTATGGCAAAAAATATGTTTTCGTCCAAGGGGCGCAGAAGAGCTCTGGACGAAGAAGATAATGAGAAAAAAGGCTCATTTTTAGGAAAATTAAATAAACCGCTCTTCTCATCAAAAGGGAAACATAAAGAACACTTATCTATTCAAGGAGTTCAGATTAAGTCAGATCGTCAAGAAGACTTTGACGACGAGGAAAAGTCAACAGCAAAAGGGAGCTTCTTAACCAAGCTCAACAAACCGCTCTTTTCTAAGAATAGTGGCAGTGATGATATGCCTGCTAAGTCTGGTAATCGCTCGCTCTTTGCTAAGAAAGGCAGCGGTGCGGCGAGCCAACCGGTCACTAGAATGCATGCACCTTACACTATGTTTGGTAAACCAATCAAGGGCAATCTGATGGCCATTGACTTCACTGACGAATCAGTCTATCTGGTTGTTGCTAGACAGAAGCGCAATGAGCTGGAGATTATCAAGATGGCATCTGCCAATCTGCCAGAAGGTGTTGTACTGAATAGTGAGATTATCGACCCGATTACTCTCAAAAATATTATCAGCGACCTGATGGAGCAGCATGCTATCACAGCTAAGTACGCTTTCTTTGCTCTGGGCAATACCAATATCATCGCTCGTTCGGTTGATGTGGCAGCTAGTGTGCAGAATGATGAGGATATTGAGGGCTTGGTATCTTACGAGCTCCAGCAATATCTGGATATTGATCCGACTTCTTATGTTATTCAATTCCAAGAGCAGGAGTCTAATTCAGCCTTTCCGCTTGATGAAGATACTCGCTCACTCATGGTCTATGCTGTGCCAAAAGGTGTGGTAGAGCAATATCTGGGTTTGGCTGATAATTTGAAGATGACACCTTATGTCTTTGACCTTCAGTCTAATACCTTTGAAAAATGGCTGGAACGCGTTCAGGCGGTTAACAATCGTGCCAAGAAGCTGACCAAGGAAAATGTCGGCATGGTACATCTGAGCAAGAGCTTCATCGGTGTTTATCTCTACTCAGAAGGCAAGTTTGTGACCAGTAACTATCTCAACCGTGGTTACAAGGACATCCTGAGCTATGCAGACGATGCTAGTCTTTTGCAGAAGCTTCCAGCAGTTGCTTCAGATGATCTGGACACAGGTCTCTTGAAGAGGGCCTTGGATGAGTGGGTGGCTGATGCTAAGAACCACATTCTCAATACTGAAAACTTCTTCAGCGGATCAACTGGTCTCAACATTGACAGTTTCTATGTCTTTGGTGACCAAGATATCTGCTGGCAGTTGGCAGCTATTTTGAAGCAGAACATGAATCGGGAATTCATCTCAATTGATAATGTAGATTATGAGAATGTACTGTGGGAAGGTTCTGCCGAGTTTAATGCGGAGTTCATTCCGGCTACAGCCATGTTGATTAGGAGAGCAAACTAATGCGGAGAGATTTAAACTACTTTTCAAAATATCATGTGGCACCGGCTAAGGCCAGTCCACTGAAACTTGCTGCTATTTCCGCTTTTGCTGGTATTGCAGCGATTATGATTGTGCTGATTGGCTTCTTCCAGTTTAGCGCTATGCACCTCCAAGGCGAGATTGACCGAGCGGAGCAGACACTCAAGAGTCCAGAGATGGCTCAAGAGCTGAAGGCAGTCTCTGAGACTGAAGATAAGATTGTTACGGTCAAGAATGACGAGCTTCTCTTTACCAGCCTGGAAGGTGATTTCCGCCGCCTGCATCGAGTAAACAAAGCCTTTATGGACTTCCTTAATAAAAACGTGACACGGAACCTGGTCTTTGACGATATCAAGATTAATAACGACAATGTAGAAATCAATGGTTCATCTCAAGAGCATCTTTCTATCGCTAAGTTTGAGGAAGAGCTTCGTAAGTCTGAGAAGTTTAACCATATTTTTGTGGATAACATTACTCGCGAGGAAAAGGATAACAATACAGTGTACAAGTTTAACATTAAAATTTTGACGAAGGATGTAGATTTCAATGAAGAGCAAAAATGAGAAAGAAAAGAAAAAAATCCTGAGTAATTTAAATGAGCGTGACAAGAAATTGTTGGCCTGTGTTGGAGGAGTAGCGGTACTTGCTGGTGGTGGGTATCTGGTAACAAATTCTTATACACGGATGGCGCAGTTAGCTGAAGAGCATGCAACTATCTCGACAGAGCTGGAAGGCAAGAATGCCAAGATTAGCCAGAGAAAGTCTCTTACCAAACAGCTCCAAACTTTGAATGCTAAGACTCTGGATCAGGCTAAGAAATACTATGGTACGACCAATCAAGGGGAGTTCATCTTCTTGATTGACAAGCTAGTCAATGAAAGTGGTATTAAATTCAAGTCTGTCAACTACACTGAGAGCACAGAGTTGGAACTCCAGCAGGAGGGATTGGCTGCGACTTCGTCTAAGGGGCAAAACTCCAACTCTTCTGGTACGACTAGCAGTTCAAGCTCAAGTGAGACGTCTTCTTCATCCAGTACGACCTCCAGCTCGTCTGGTACATCGTCCTCATCTTCATCTAGCAGCAGCTCTTCATCTGATGCCAATACTGCAACAACAACTGCAGCTAATACAGCGACACCAGGGAACGGAACGACCAATAATACCAACATCACTCAGATGACAGCGGACATTGAGTTTGAAGGAACTTATACACAGGTTCTGAAATTGTTGGAATTGATTGATGGCAATCAACAAAAAATCGTTTCCAGTGAGCTGGAATTGGGCGGAAAGAAAAGCCTGTCTAGCACGGAGGAAAACAAGAACCCTGATCTAACCAGCGGTAAAATCAAGCTGCGTTTCTATCAGGTTAAAGACGTTGAGCGCTATGTGACTCTGGAAAGCAATGTCGATAAGACACCGATTCAGTTTGCTAACTGGCAGTCTCCATTTGCGATTCCGACTTGGCAGGCAGGCTCTATATCTGTAACGACAGCTGGTGGCGGCACAGATGCAACTGGCAATAAGGGCAGTTTGGGGGCCGCAACAACCAATACAACTAGCAGCGCGAATGCTAACAGCAGTACCAATCTGGCTCCGTCTTATCTGGAGCAGCTTAGCACTCAGTCTAGTCGGAATGATGGTCTGTCAGCTTATTACAATTCATCAACTATCTACCGCTTCGAATCACCACTGAAGCTAACTCAGTCAGGCGGCAGCAATCAGTATGATGTGACAGTTGACAATACGGACTTCCTAGAGGGTTCAGGTTCCAATGTGGTTAAGATTCCAGCAACCAAGTCTTCTACCATGTATGAAATGGAATTTGCAGCACCGTATGTATCCTTGAACAATAAGCCGGATGCTATCAGCTTCTCTCTATCTTTGTCTAATCAATGGCAGGGCAAGATTGGCTTGATTGTCAAGAATGCCAGCGGGCAGAAGATTTATCTTCACGTCATTCGTCCCAACAGCTGGACTGGTTGGCGCGAAGTTAGCTTCGATCCTGAAAACATTCCAGGATTCAGCTATCCGATGACTATTGTGGGTTACTACTTTGAAACTCCTAGCGAAGGAAGCCCTGAGACGACTATGAAGCTGGATAACCTATCTGTGAATAACTTGGTAGTTAGCTAAATGCTTTGAAAAAATACCAAATAAGTCTATGGTTTAAAATTTCAAGAGCATGAGTAAATTTTTCTTAAAAAAATGCTAAAAACCAAGTTATTAGACTAGTATTCACGGTGCATTTATAGTAAACTAAAACATAGAGATATTTGAAGTATAATACAAGCAAACTCAGAATAGACGCCCGAGTCTATTTTGGGTTTTAATGGAGTTTATGGAAAAACAAAATCAAGACTGGTTTTGCATTGAAAAAGTTTAATATCATTTAGAAAGTGGGGGGTGTCGAAAATATTCAAATGGCATATTTTTTACCTTTTGGAGCAGGGCTTATAGCGCTGCATACGATTAGCATTTTATTTGTTTCTAGGATTTCATTAATAAAGCGCCTTTTTCTCGTAGTATGGGTCATGCTATTTGCGATTGGTGCTCCATTCCTCTTTCAACAAGTTCCCGGCATAGCCTTTGTTGGACTCTGTGCTTTGGCCTTGGCAGTCTATATGGTGCTGCTCTTTTCACAGGAGCTAGCTCCAGTCAAGAAGAGAGCAACTGCTTCAGCGCGAAGCAGAAGCCAGAAGCATACCAAGAGCACACGCAAGAAAGCGGAAGCGACGAGCGCAGGCTTGTCATCTGCTAGAGATTTGAACTTATCCAATGCTTCAACCGGTAGGATGAGAAAGGAAAGTAAAGAAAGGGTTCAGGCTGAGGAAAGTCCGGCAAGGCAGAGGGTATCTGCTTCTGGTCGCACCCTAGCAGACCGTTCTATCAAAAAGGATATGACAAGATTTGAGAAAGTAAAACCTCTCTACCCTGTTGATAACTTGGCTACAGCTCCTGCATTTGGAGAGTACGAGCCAAACAGTCAGCTAGCGGCAGCTGAGGTCGGCATGGTGGGTATGGACCACAGCGCACAAAAGGCCAATGATGAATTTTTGCAGTCCCTGCTTCATCACCGCAAGGGTTCTACTAAGATTAAGGTGGCCAACTCTCTGATTCAGCCTACGGAAGCAAATGCAGCCGGCAATCAAGGCTATACAGATATAGATGATCCAGCCTTTGAGACTGCTGTTCTGTCTAAGATTAGACCGATGTCCTATACGGAGTCTAGCTATGGCAACTTCAGACCGCAGGCGGTTGAGGTGACAGGTGTTGTTTCTCAAGATGAGGAAGAATTCTTCACTGAGCAAGAACAAGCTCAGCAGCCAGTGGCAGAAGAAGTAGGAGGCAACAGCCTAGAAGATGTTTTTGCTGCTACGGGAGATATCAAGCCAGTTAGAGCAGAAGAGTCGAGAGCAGCAAACAGCTTAGAATCTCTCTTCTTTGCTGACTCAGACACTGAGCCACAAGCTAAAATGGATTCCGCCTTCAGTCAAGCAGCTGCAGAGCCAGAATTTTCTGCTACTGAAGAGTCTATGGTTAGCCGTGATCGTGCTGATATTCAGGGTTATCAAGATATTCTCAGCCAGATTCAGCATGATTTGTTGGGATCTGAAGAGGAAGATTTGACTGCTGAAGTGGCAGAGGCTTGGGAGGAAGAAAGCAGCTTCGAACCTGCTGCAGAAACGTTTGAATTTGAAGAAGCTGCTGAACCAGCGGTTGTTCAATCAGTTTCTGAAGACGCTCTTTGGACACAGGCTGAGCCTATCCAAAAAGCAGTTGCAGATGAAACAGAAGAAGACTTGCTCAAGGGAATTGCTGACATCCTCAAAGCTGAAGAAGCACAAACCAAAGCAGCTCCGGTCGTTCCGGCTGTAGATGAAACAGAAGAAGATTTGCTTCAGAAAATCACTGACATCCTCAAGGCTGAGGAAGCAGCAGAAGCAAGACAAGCAGCAACTGCGGGAGATAAAGAAGTCTATTTCCAATTCCTCCTACTGGAAAGTCAGGAATTATTGGCTTCTAATGCAGTTCAAGAAGCTGAGAGCTATCTGAAAGAAATTGTCCAAGGCAGCTCAGATCAAAATCTTCGTCAAGAAGCGTTCAACATGCTGGACAAAATCGTGAAAAATTAATACTATATAAACATACAATTGATTGTAATCAATTAGAAGGGTTTTAGGGGAAATTATGAAAAGTTGTAAAACAATCACAGGGACCGTTGTCATTGAGATTGAAAAAGGGATGGGACTGGGTGAAGTCCATGAAGTCTTTGTTGACGAGGGGGTCAATCTGACTTTTGTCATTAAGTCAAAGCAGTCTGAACAGCCTTTTGCCTTGCTGTCTAGCAAGAACATCCAAGGCATCGGTGACTTTGCGGTCATGGTAGAAAACAGCTCAGTTTTTCAAGAGCTGGAAGAGGCCGATCTGAAGGTCTTAAACGACAAGCAGGGTAGTGTCTTTGACGAAATTGTTATCACAATTGATGGAAACAAGGTGGGAACTGTTGTTGACTATCATATTGATGAAAAGAATGAAATTGGCTACTTGGTGGTTAATTCTGAAGATGCCAGCGAGGAAATTCAGATTCCTAAATCACGCATCTTGATGATTGGTAAAGAGTATATCATCCTCAATGATGAAAAAAAGACAGCTCCTCATCTTGAAGCAGATGTAGAAATGGGCCGTCTGGCTGCAGCAGATTTGCTCCATGAGACTGAGGCTGCAAAACCTGCCGAAAAAATTGAGGAAGTAGTTGCTGAAGCACCTGTATTTGAGCCAGTTGTAGATGAAAAAGCAGATGTGAAAGAAGAAGCTGCAACAGATTTGACAGAGGCCTTGGCTGCTGTAGGTCTGGGAGCTGCTGCTCCTGAGTTGGAGTTTTCTGAAGCAGTCGTAGAGACAGCAGAAGAACCAGAAGTTCAAGACTTGGTACAAGAAACAACAGCTCCAGCTGAAGAAGAAGTTGAAGAAACAGATGCAGCGCTGAGTCTGGATGCTGCTTTGGAAGAAGTATTGGCAGCCCCTGCTGAGGAAGTAGAAACAACTATCAGCACAGCGCCAGTTGCTGAAGAAGAGTCAGGAGCAAAGAAAGCTGTTAACGACTTTATCGATCGGCAAAAACGTCTTCTGGTAGGTAAAACACTGCAAAAAGATCTTGTTAATGCAGATGGAGGAGTAATCCTGAATGCCGGAGATACTGTTTCAGATGACATCATTGATTTTCTTCGCCGTATCGACCGTAAATTCCTTATCCGCTTAGCTGAATGCGTAGTATAAGGTTGGGATGAGATTCATGTCAAGAAGAAAAAGAAAGGTTTCATCAAAATATCAAAAACTACTTCCAGCAGCGACACTTGCTGCCTTTCTGCTGGGTAGTTTATTTTATGTCATTTTTGTCTTTAATCCAACGATTGACCTGAGTATCAATGGCCGTCCCTCTATGAAGGTTCGCTCTCGGAGCGAAGCTGAGATTGAAGTTTACAGAGAACTGCCCTATAAGGCGACTTTTCAGCTGTCTACGGGGCAACACTTCTCTGTAGATATGCGCTTTTTAGGATTGAGCTATTTCACAGAAGAAGAGCTTAAGCGGCTGGATAATATTTCAGCCAAGACAGTTTGGGATAAGTTTACACCGTTTTTCGATACCAAGGAAAATCTACAGATTTCCATCTATCCTAACCGTCTTTTTTGGCTTAGACCTTTAAACGATGTCTTAGCTGCCCATCCCGATGTTCTCAGTCAGCTTCCAACGACCAATCACCTGGTCATGGACGGCGAGTCTAATGTAAAGGTGGGAGACAAGTCTAATGGCTATAAGATTGACCCTGCTGCTTTTATCCAAGCATCTGAGGAGATTGCCAAGACTGGTAAATTTGATGATGTCAAGGTTGAGAGTATGCCTGTCGAAGCAGAAGATCAAAGTGAGCTTCTGAGCCAATATACGCACTTTATAGAGCGTAAGGAAGTACCACTGCCGACCAACGCTGCCCAAGCTCAAAACATGAAAACGGCCTTTTATAAGCTGCAGAATGTTTACTTGGCTCCTGGCGAGACCAAGTCTATCTCAGAGTTGCTGGGAGCTTTGAATGCGGAGTCTGGCTATCTGCCAGTCAAGGGCAAGGATAATAAAGAAGTTTACGGTCAGGGTGCTGAGCAGATTATAGATGCCATTCAGCAGCTCGCCTTTTCACGGACCAATGTTATTTCCTATCGAGGACAGTATTTCAACATCGGAACGCCTGCTGAAGGTTTGACCGAATTGACCATTCAAAACAATACAGAAACAGATATGGTATTTTCATTAAGTTTGGAGGAGGGACAAGTATCCATCATTCTGGCATCTAAGTGATACTCAAGGGAAGTCGAAGTTTGACATTGTTACCTGAGATTTTCAAAGAGTATAAAAAGGGAAAAATTATGATTGCAAGTTTAGTATTTATATTAGGTGTCGTATTTGGGAGCTTTTTCAATGTCGTCATCTACCGTGTGCCGCTGGAAAAGAGCATTGCCAAAGGTCGGTCCATGTGCCCGTCCTGCGGTCATGTCTTGACTTCGGTGGAACTGATTCCGGTTGTGTCGATTATCATGCAGGGCTTTAAATGCAAGCACTGCAAGGAGCCGATTTCACCGCGCTATCTCATTGTGGAGCTCCTGACGGGTCTGCTCTGGTTGGCCTCTTATCTGATCTTTCAAGATCAGGGGCCATGGATGGTTGTTTCAGCCTGTCTTTTGGTTTCGCTTTGTCTCATTATCGGTTATATCGATTTTGATACTCAGTACATCTCGGACTCGGTTCTGCTGGTTTTCTGGCTGGGACGTATGGCTGTTACGTTTTTTACCAATGAGTTTAATTGGGACCTGCTCCTTTCGCTGCTAGTCGGCGCTGGTCTCTACTCTCTCATTTATTTTGGGGCCAAGGCTTATTACAAGAAAGAGGCTTTCGGGATGGGAGACATCCTTTACTTAGCTGCCCTGAGCAGTTGGTTTAGCCCTTTGAATACGCTGATTTTGGGATATGGTTCTTTCTTTGTGGCTGGAGCTATTCTCTTAATCGCAACCATCTTTAAGAAATTCAAATTTAAGTTGAAAGAAGAAGTCCCTTTTGGTCCTGCTATGAGTATCATGGCGGTCATCCTATATTTCTGGGGAGGAATCTAGGAAACCAAAAGCGACAATAGAAATGGATAGAAAAAATGTTTAGGAAGAAAAAAGTTATCATAGCATTAGCGACAGCTACTGTCCTTTCAGGCAGTGTGTTGCCTGTCAGCCGCCTAGCGGCAAATGAAAAGGCCAGTTTGGATCCGTCTTTAGTGCAGGTGTCAGATCAGTTTCAGGCCAAGAAGACAGGAGCAGTCGTCTTTTCAGAAGATGTAACAGTGCCAAGCACAGTGTCAGCCGATTTCATTGATAGTCGTTTGGCTGGCACACCGATGGCTGGATTGGGAAAAGCTTTCAAAAAAGCAGAGAAAGATCATGGAGTTAATGCAATTTTTCTCGTAGGGCTGGCTATTCACGAATCGGATTACGGCCGCAGTCAGATTGCTCAAGCCAAGCACAACCTGTTTGGTTTTATGGCTTATGACTCCAGTCCTTTTTCCAGTGCAGGAAATTTCGCAACATTTGATGATGGTATAGATACCGTTGCCCGCTATCTCAGCGAGCACTATCTCAAGCCTGGCGGTCAGTTCTACAATGGTAAGAGCATGGCTGCTATCAATGTAAGATACGCATCTGACAAAACTTGGTCAAGCAAGATTATGATTCGTATTCGAAATTTTTTGAAAAAAGGTTAAGGAGGCTGGGACAATCGTGTCTCAGCTTGCTTTATTATAGAAAGAATTTCTTTTGGTGAGGTTATTGACGGGGTTTTTCTTGCTCTTTGAGGCTCTAAAAATTCCTAATCATCCTCTCAGGACTAAAAAATAAAAACTTGCTTCTGCGACATCGTCTTTTATGGCGAAAAATGACTTAATTAGGGGATTTATGAAAAGAAAGTTTGATGTAAGCGATGTTTTAAAGGAAGCCTGGGGACTGACTGTTGATTACTTTTTTGTATGGACAGCAGGGCTTGCTATCATTCAACTGCCGTTTTTTATTCTGGGGCTGTTAATTCTATTTTTTTCTCCATTGACTTCTACATTTCTTCCAAGTATAATTCTGCTGGGATTTCTATGTTCTTTTGTGATTGCTTATATCCATAAGTTTTCCTTGACCATGGTTCGTAATCCGCAGATGGTGCGAAGAAACTTCTGGAGGGCTGTTGGCTACAGTATTTCTGATGGCTTTTTTGGGCGTTTGCTTTCTATGTCTATTTACGTCTTCATGTTTTTCTTGGCTATGTTACTTCTTTTTGTATACTTCTATAATGCCTTGATGTCAGATGCAAATTTTCAAGAGATTATAGGAACTGGGCTTATTTGGGTTGCAAATAACCCAGAGAAGATGGCTAGTATGCTCTTCCTGCTTTTTTTGATAGCACCAATGTTTAACTTGGTATTCCATTTGTTTTACAGTTATTTTATAGTCTCTCACTTCTTCTTGTTGCCTTATATTATTCAAGATACCAACTCCTCTGATAACCTAATGCGTCCTCTGTCAGCCTTTGGCAGCTTGGGCAAGTCCTTTTCTTGTATGAATGGTCAGAGGGGGCGTTACTTACTGGTAGAGCTTGTCTTAAAGCTTATTCCTGTAGTATTGGGTCTGATAGAAATTTTGAGTTTACTTTTTAGTGCTGGCGTGTCTAATATTGTGGGAATGATTGTTAGTATGATAAATGGCTTTTTGCTGATTTATGCCTTGGCAGCCCGCTCGGTCATGGCTGACATCCTGATGTCTTATGATCGGGAAATAGTTAATTTTGGAGATTAATATTTATGAAAAAATTAGAAAGGGTTTTAGGATTTAGGATAATGAACGATGAATGATGTAAAAGTAACAAGGGTTTTCAGAGAAGCTTGGATTTTTGTTACAGAATATTATTTTGTCTGGCTGAAAGGCCTTTTGCTGGTCGGAATCCCGCTTGCAGTGCTGGGCTGGTTTCTTTTTCCGCTGGTTTCGAGTTGGTCTTACCGGTCCATTTTAGTCTTGACCTGTTTGGCTTTTATAATTGCCTTCGGTTTTGCTTATGTCAATAAATTTGCCTTGACAGTGATACGAAATCCGCAGATGGTTAAGCTCTATTTTGGCTATGCGGTTTGGTACAGTATCTCAGATGGCTTGCTTACTCGCCTCTTTTATTCCTTCATTGTCAGTGCAGTCCAGGTTCTGATTCTGTACATGGGTTGGTCGGCAATTGGCATCAATCTTGGGGTGGCTAGTCTCTTTGCCTTTTATCGGAGAGCAGTAAGTCCAGAGGCCATTGTAATTTTCCAGTTTCTTTTTCCTTTCTTGTTCATGGTCTTTTACCTGCTCTTCACTTATCTGGTTGATTCGCACTTCTTTTTGCTGTCTTATATCATTCAGGATACTAGCTCAAGAGACAATCTGGCCAAGCCGCTTTCTTTTTATGGCTGTTTGAGAAAGTCAGTCCTGCTGATGAAGGAGCGCAGGGGTCGTTATGTTCTGCTCAGCTTTTTTCTAGCTTCTTTTGGTGGGATGATTGGCTTGGGTACTCATCTCCTGATGGATCTGATAAGGCAGTATATTGGTCCCTTGCTGGGGGAACTGGATGATTTACTTGACCTGATTCAGATGATTCCTGTCCTAGTTTTCAGTAGCTTTTACTGTGTATTTGTTCTGGTTGTTCGGACAGTTTTTGCTGATACTCTGATGGAAAATGATGCCGAAGTGGTGGATTTTGGTGATTAATTTAGGAAGTAGAAAGACCAGACAATACTTAATAGAAACAAGAGGAAGGGTATGAAATCAGTAACAAGAATCTTAATAACAGCTTTGGTGCTAACTGGGATAGGCTTTATTCCTCTCCCTTATGAATTAGAGACCGTGAGGCCGGCTTTGAATGCCAAAGACTTTGTCCAAGTTCAAGGAGGAACTGATAAAGGAAAAGGTAAAATCTATGTCATGGCTGTTGGTGTTTCCAAGGCCCGAGTGTTCAGTCTCTTTTTGACTCTGCTGCCTAATTACAGGCTGGAAACAGAGTATGTCTCTGTTCCTGAAAACTATTTCGATAAGGAAAAGGGACGGGAAGAGCGAGAGAACAGCACTATGGGATCTTCCCATCTCAATGCCTTGCAAGTGGCTTATCAGGCTGCTGGTCGTACAGTTGAGATTAGACATAAAGAGATTTACGTAGGTGGCATCAGCAGTGAGACACCTCTGTCAAAGGAGCTGCAGAAAGGCGATGTGATTTTAAAGATTGACAATCAGACTTACACTAGCCCATACGACATCGTTGATCAGATGGAACAGCGGACAGTCGGCGATGTGGTATCAATTGAGTACAGTCGAAATGGTGTAATCGGTTTGGCTAGCGGTCCTGTAATTGTGGATGAGACAACTGGTAAACCTGGTTTGGGAATCGAATTGGGTTCTAAAGCTAGTGTTGCCATGAATCCTCTGACGGAGTTTAAGAGCAACGGTGTAGCAGGTCCCTCTGGTGGACTCATGTTCAGTCTGGAGCTTTACAATCAGCTCGTGTCTGAAGACATTACTAAAGGAAAAACTATTGCTGGTACTGGAACGATTGACCACAAGGGAAATGTTGGCCGGATTGGCGGGATAGAGATGAAGGTCATGGCTGCCGATAAGGCAGGCGCGGAGATTTTCTTTGTCCCTGATGACACCATTGATGCCGATATTGCCCAGTACAATCCCAAGTTGCGCTCTAACTACCATGAGGCACTTCGTGCTTCTATCAAAATCAAGAGTAAAATGAAAATCGTCCCTGTCAAAACCTTCAACGAAGCTTTGAACTATCTCAGAGAGATGGAATAAGGGACTTTGCTACTCTATGAATAGTCAATAGAAACACAAGCTCTTGCTAGTTATTTATCTGGCGAGAGCTTTTATTATAGAATTTTTTCAAATAATTGCCACCTTAGCACATAAATACTTGATTTCCAAATCGCTGTGTGATATATTTATAACATAAAGAGTGTTAAATATTTCTAACACAAGGAAAGGAGTCTATCATGAAAAATAGTCAAAAAACGGGTGGTCTCATTGCGATGATTGCCGCAGCTCTCTTTATTGATTTTACTGTTTTATTTAGTTCTAATCTTAGTTGGGGACCCAAGTTGATTATTGTTGGTATTTCAGTATTAGGTCAGATTGTAGCTATTTGGGGCTGGCTGCACATGAAACCATGGCCTCATAAGAGTCAGAAAGGTAAGGGAAAGACTATTTTTGACTTGTCTGCTAAGCTATACACGATGCTTTTGTTTGCAGCAACCATTTTTTATACAGTAGGAATTTGGGTTGCGACCCCAAGCGAAGGATCCAGCATTAAGGAATGGATTTTGGGAGTTGGCCTCGTTATTGAAGCAATTGTATTTGGTTTTTTCTCTTTGAAAAATGTCAAGGAAACTCCAGACGAACGTTTCTATGCTAATCTAGCTAAGGCAGCTAGCTTGATGTTTGTTTTTATACTAGGCGCACTGATGATCCTAGCAGTTATCATTGGATACATGGGGTCTCTCACTCTTTACATGGGCCAGATCTTTATTAGCATAGCTGCCTTGATTTGCATCTTTGCAGTTGTCTATCTTATCTTAGAACGGAGAGGATGATCATGGCCAAAGAAAGCAAGATTATCACTAATCTCAAATCCGTTCGCGAATCCAAGGGCATGACTCAGCAGGAGCTAGCTGACCGCATCGGTATGCGGCGCGAGACAATTCTGCACTTGGAAAATAACCGCTACAACCCTTCGCTGGAAATGGCTCTCAAAATTGCTCAAGTCTTCAATCTAAAAGTAGAAGATCTCTTTGAACTCAGACAGAAAGAGGAGGAATAATTCTTTTCGAGACCTGCTATTAAGTGTGTTGATTAATTAGGAATTGAAGCCAAAATAAAAAAACCTTTGAAATCAACATTTCAAAGGTTTTAAATATCATTTATGATTTCTATGCATTAGTATTCCAATAGCCAAAAGGATAGTAATCAAAGCACTTATTGATAAAATTTTAATATTATTAGTAAAAATATCTACAATCTGAAGAACAGAAACCGAACTAACAATGAAAAGCATAATTTCCATAATTCTATTCTTTTGTAACTCATTAAATTGGTTTCGCTTTTTTAATAAATTGAATTCTTCTTGCTTAATTTTTTCTATATATTCATCATGCTTAAAGTAAGAGTTCTTTTGTAAATGAGTAAACAAGTCAAAAACAGCTCGATGATTGATTCGATAGATAAAAAGAGAAGATCTTTTATAGTTGTGAATCCACTCATTAAATTTAATTAGCTGTTTATCATTTGAAAGTTGAAATTTTTCGAGTCCGTCCATAATAGTTTCATCTAGACAAACTAACTGAAAGAACGGAGTAGCTGAAGATAAAAAGAAGCTAGCTTGTTTTAGAAAATTAGATTCAAAATTATTAGGATTGTCGTTATTCCATATGATATAATTTGCACCTTTGTTTATATAATTAATATAATCTAAATCAAAGTAGTTTGTTAAATAATGTTTTGACCGTTCTTTAGAAAATGGATCTGCTGGAACATTTGGAGCTGCATTAACCATGTGAGTGTATAATTTATCTTTTTTAAAGAAATCTAATTTATTCATTTCGTTCATATTAGTGATAAAATGTAAGAAAAAGTAACGTTCACTTAATTGTATTCCTCCATTTATAGATGACAGCTCCTGTTTAATGTAATTTAAAATGTCAAAAAGTTGTTGACTTGAATTATAAGAATATATTCGACTTTTTTGTTTGAAATCAGGAAACATTTTGGCTTTCATTTTTGTATAGGAACTGAAAAAGTCTATAGCATAGAATGAAGATCTTAAGTCCTCAAATAATTCTATTATTATTGATCCGTTTTGAAAAATAGTGAGCGTAACAAAGAAAAAATGTAATTCATCTTCTAAACTTAATTCTATCAGAGGTGCAAA
Organism: Streptococcus sp. AS14; assembly: GCF_000286495.1. NCBI lineage: Bacteria > Bacillati > Bacillota > Bacilli > Lactobacillales > Streptococcaceae > Streptococcus > Streptococcus sp. AS14. Next base: position 49,006 of record NZ_ALKI01000003.1, on the reverse strand, counting down.
AACAAATTTAACAAATTGGTTAGATTTAGCACCGGATAGATAATTTTGTTTTGCATTTTCTAGTTTTGTAAAATATAAATCTAAATAGTAATTTGTTTTCTCGTCTACCTCGCTTTTTAAATGTCGTAACTCTTTGGGGATTTTCCATGATTTATGTTTTTTTTGAAAAAGTTTTTTATTGTCGGTTGCTATTAATGTCATAATTGTAGCAGGATGATTTTCAAATTTCTTAATTATTATTTCTGTTAAATTATTATTGTCTATTTTGTATAAGTCAGTACTCAACATATAAAAACAAGTGATTTTGACTTCTTCAATTTGTTTGGAAACTTCGGAAATTTTTTTAGTGAAATTGATTCTGTTTGTCTTTTTCATATTATCTACCTTTAAAGATTTTCTTATGATAATTATATCAAAATTTTATGTATTCAAATTTTAATCAGTTATAATTCAGTTATTTTGCTAAAATCAAAAGAAAAAATCCTTTGAAATGTTGATTTCAAAGGATTTTCTTTATCTCAATTATTTAACCTCTGTAAACACAACGTGCTTGCGAAGTTTTGGTGAGTATTTCTTCAATTGAAGACGGTCTGGTGTGTTGCGTTTGTTTTTAGAAGTAAGGTACAAGCGTTCACCAGATTCTTTGTGTTCAAGTGTGATATTTACGCGCATGGTAGCTCCCTTCTATTATTCTGCTGCAGCAGCTTTGGCAATCTTACGGCCCTTGTAGTATCCTTTAAGGGATACACGGTGAGAGCGTGAGTAATCACCAGTAGTTTCGTCAAAAGATACAGTTGGAGCTGTCACTTTGTAGTGAGTGCGGCGTTTGTTTTTTTTCGCTTTTGAAGTGCGACGTGCAGGTACTGCCATTGTTTGTTTCTCCTTTTAGATTATGAATTCGATTCAATTTGATGATTTTCATCAACTTTAACAGTATAACAAAACTTTTTTGTAAAGTAAAGTTACTTGACAGATTTTTTTAAATCTTTTCTGCTTAGGTTTTTAAAAGAAACCGGTTTTTCCGTATGCTATAATAGGAACAAAGGAGGCGGACTATGAAAGCAGCATTAAAATTACTTAGTCTATTCTGGCTGGGAATCATGTGTATTATTTTAGTCTTTTGGGGGGTGAAAAGTTTTCGTGATTATCAAACTATGAAAGAAGTGGAAAAGCATCTGACTATGGATTTCCAAAGAATGGGATACAAGGGGAAAGTGACAGTCAAAAACTACGATAGACCGGCAGGTTATGGTGAGACCATGGACTTTAGCTATAAAGAAAAGATTGATGGAAGACTTTTGACCTTCTCAGATAGCGTGGATTATGATCCGACAACCAAGCAATACGAAGCTTCAAGATTAAGTCCCGTGCCTGAGGAAACTGAAACTGGCTTAGATGATAGCATTCAGCTAGAAGCCATGTGGCAGCAGACTTATGTTCAGAAGCAGTTTAAGAAAATGAAGTCGGTCTTCAAAAAGCTAGAAGATGAGGATCTGACTTTAAAAGAAATTTCAGGTGAAACAATGGAAGTGCTTCATCAGGATGATAATCAAATAACCTCAGAAATGCTGGATGCTGGGCAAGCAGAGCTAGTTCAGGATTTCCAAAAGAACAGGCAGAAAGGCCTGCCTCTCAATGGTTATTATAATGTTGATGTCGAGTCTTATCTGCAAAAACATACTCTGCAGCTTCGAGTGAACTATGAGCTATTAGTTGATGATTTGTATGATGATGAGAAAGCTAGAGATAAGTACTCCGGAGTATTTTTTCAAAAGCTTAAAAAGTTAGACTACAGTCAATTTTGGGATGGTTATTACCTAGTAGGCTATGATTTGAGAGAGCGTTCTGGTAGCGGTATAGGCGGGAATTCTGAGGTGATTGTGTTGGATATCCGTGGGGGTAAATTGGTTCGCACTTTTTAGAATTTTATTATTTTTAAGGAAAATTCATTTTTTGAAAAATTCTGAAAATTTAAAAATTTTCCTCTGTAAAATACAGCCTAAGTGTGGTATAATAAAGCACAAAGATTACTGCAATGAAAGGGAAAGCTATGACAGATAAGGATATTCGTCACAGAAGTAAGATTTATGACAGTATGGTAAAATCTCCTAACCGTGCCATGCTTCGTGCGACAGGGATGACTGATAAAGATTTTGAAACGCCTATTGTTGGGGTGATTTCCACTTGGGCGGAAAATACACCCTGTAACATCCATTTGCATGACTTGGGCAAGCTAGCCAAGGAAGGTATCAAAGCAGAGGGAGCTTGGCCTGTCCAGTATGGGACTATTACGGTTGCGGACGGGATTGCCATGGGAACGCCAGGCATGCGCTTCTCTCTGACCTCACGCGATATCATCGCAGACTCCATCGAGGCTGCCATGGGCGGGCACAATGTGGATGCCTTTGTAGCCATCGGGGGCTGTGATAAAAATATGCCAGGCTCCATGATTGCCATTGCTAACATGGATATTCCTGCTATCTTTGCCTACGGCGGAACGATTGCGCCGGGGAATCTGGACGGCAATGACATTGACTTGGTTTCTGTCTTTGAAGGAATTGGGAAATGGAACCATGGTGACTTGACTGCTGAGGAAGTACGACGCATTGAGTGTAATGCCTGCCCTGGCCCTGGTGGCTGTGGCGGTATGTATACAGCCAATACTATGGCGACGGCTATTGAAGTTCTGGGCATGAGCCTGCCAGGCTCTTCTTCTCACCCTGCTGAGTCTAAAGACAAGCAAGAGGATATCGAAGCAGCTGGTCGTGCTGTTGTGAAAATGCTGAAGATGGGGCTGAAGCCGTCTGATATTTTGACACGTGAAGCCTTTGAAGATGCAATCACAGTGACTATGGCTCTGGGTGGTTCTACAAATGCTACTCTGCACTTGCTGGCCATGGCGCACGCGGCCAATGTTGAGCTAACACTTGATGACTTTAATGTCATTCAAGAGAAGGTACCGCATTTGGCTGATTTGAAACCGTCAGGTCAGTATGTCTTCCAAGATCTTTACGAGGTTGGTGGAGTACCGGCTGTGATGAAATATCTCTTGGCAAATGGCTTCCTGCATGGTGATCGCATCACTTGTACAGGTAAGACGGTAGCAGAAAATCTGGCGGAATTTGCTGATCTGACACCAGGTCAAAAGGTCATTATGCCGCTTGAAAATCCAAAACGTGCAGACGGTCCGCTCATTATCTTGCATGGTAATCTGGCTCCAGACGGCGCTGTTGCTAAGGTTTCTGGTGTTAAAGTGCGCCGTCACGTTGGACCAGCCAAGGTCTTTGACTCAGAAGAAGCCGCTATTGATGCGGTACTGGCCGATGAAGTGGTCGATGGTGATGTGGTTGTAGTTCGCTACGTTGGACCAAAGGGTGGCCCTGGTATGCCAGAAATGCTGTCACTTTCTTCTATCATCGTAGGGAAAGGTCAAGGGGACAAGGTGGCCCTTCTAACTGACGGCCGCTTCTCAGGCGGTACTTATGGCTTGGTTGTTGGACACATTGCTCCAGAAGCTCAGGATGGCGGCCCGATTGCCTATCTTCGTACAGGCGATATGGTCACGGTTGACCAAGACACCAAGGAAATTTCCATGGCGGTCTCTGATGAAGAGCTGGCGAAACGTAAGGCAGAAACGACTATTCCACCGCTTTATAGTCGCGGGGTACTTGGTAAATATGCTCACATGGTTTCCTCTGCCGCTAAAGGTGCTGTTACTGACTTCTGGAAACCAGAAGAAACCGGCAAGAAATAGCCTATATATGAAAAAAAGAACCCGCTAGTTTTTCTAGCGGGTTTGGTGTTTTTGTTTTAAATGCTGATAAACGAATCATCTTCTTATCTAGGACTGATTCCCAGGGCAATGCGGCCGAAGCGGCTGATACGAGTGATTTTCCAAGCAGGAGACCAAGTAACCTCAACAGAGGCACTTTCAATCTCATCGATTTTTTTAAGAGAGTCCATGATGGCGATGGGCAGACTCTCAGCACAATCACAGGCTGTATCGGTAAAGGTCATGACAACCTTGCAGTGGCCATTCTCGTCTAAGTTAATTTCATAAATCAACCCTAAGTTATAGACGTCTAGCTCTACGTCCGGATCGTAAATGCGCTCGAGCTTCTCCACCAATTTATCCTGAATTGCAGCTGCTCGGTCATTGATTTTGATATCGTCTCTCATGGCTATCCCCTTCTATCTGAGTTGAATTGTTTTTATTTTCTCACAATTCAGACTTATTTTCAAGTTATTTTGGAACATGAAAACGTATTTAGTTCTTCCAAATGAAAAATCCCTTTCAGACTCCTCAAAATGGCGGACTTATGATAGAATATAAGTACTAAAGAAGGCGGAGGTCAGAAGATGAAATTACAAAAACCTAAAGGAACTCAGGACATTCTTCCTCAAGAATCAGCCAAGTGGCAGTATGTAGAAGACTTTGCCCGCAAGACATTTAGAAAATACAATTACGGCGAAATCCGCACACCGATTTTTGAGCACTATGAAGTCATTAGCCGCTCGGTCGGGGATACGACAGACATCGTAACTAAGGAAATGTATGACTTCTATGACAAGGGCGACCGCCATATCACGCTACGTCCAGAGGGGACAGCGCCCGTGGTACGTTCTTATGTAGAGAATAAGCTTTTTGCTCCTGAAGTTCAAAAGCCTGTCAAAGTCTACTATATGGGCTCTATGTTCCGCTATGAGCGGCCTCAGGCCGGCCGTTTGCGGGAGTTTCACCAGATTGGAGCAGAGTGTTTTGGCTCTAGTAATCCTGCTACAGATGTAGAAATGATTACTATGGCAGCTCAATTTTTCAACGATATTGGTATTACCAATGTCAGCTTGGAGCTCAACTCGCTGGGTAATCCTGAGAGCAGAGCTGCTTACCGTCAGGCCTTGATTGATTATCTGACTCCACTGAAGGCTAGCCTTTCAGCAGATAGCCAACGTCGCTTGGAGGAGAATCCGCTGCGCGTGCTGGATTCTAAAGAGCCCGAGGACAAGGCGGCTGTAGAAGGCGCTCCGTCTGTTCTGGACTATCTGGATGAGGAGAGCAGTATCTACTTTGCGGCTGTTCGCTCCATGCTAGAGACCTTACAGATTCCTTATGTCATCAATACCAACATGGTCCGTGGCTTGGATTATTATAATCATACGATTTTCGAATTTACAACAGAGGTGGCTGGCAGTCAACTGACCATTTGTGCTGGCGGCCGTTATGATGGTCTGGTTGCTTACTTTGGTGGCCCTGAAACCCCAGGTGTTGGCTTTGGTATGGGCTTAGAACGCCTACTTCTCGTTCTTGACAAGCAAGGAGTAGATCTGCCGATTGAAACCGCTCTGGATGTTTATGTAGCTGTTTTAGGAGCTGGTGCCAATAGCAGAGCTTTGGAGTTAGTGCAGGCTCTCCGCGCACAAGGATTTGCGGCAGAGAGGGATTATCTCGACCGCAAGCTCAAGGCTCAGTTTAAGTCGGCTGATATCTTTAAATCCAAAACTCTTATCACCTTGGGCGAAAGCGAAGTGGAAAATGGTCAGGTAACTGTTAAGAACAACCATAATCGTGAAGAGATTACTGTTAGCCTAGACCAAATCCAAGAAAACTATCAGCTTATTTTTGAAAAATTGGGGTTTTAAAGGTTTTAACCTAACAGTCAGAAACGCTATAGTATCAGATATTTGAACGGGTTTAGTTGACACAATGTCAATATATTTTCTAAAAAAATATCTTTAAAAACTTGAAACATAAAGTGATTATTGATATAATGTACTCGTTATATAAATTTGCTAAAGGAGAAACAACTATGGCACAAATTAAATTGACTCCAGAAGAACTTCGTCAATCTGCAAACAGATACACTGAAGGTTCTGAAAATGTAACTCAAGTTTTGACTACATTGACTAATGAACAAGCAATTATTGCTGATAACTGGGATGGTTCTGCATTTGATAGCTTTGAAGCACAATTCAACGAATTGTCTCCAAAAATCAAAGAATTTGCACAATTGCTCCAAGATATCAATGCTCAGTTGATTAAAGTTGCTGACATCGTTGAGCAAACTGACCAAGATATCGCTGCACAAATTCACTAATTTTGTTATAACGGCTTTAGGAAGGCAAGAGCCTTCCTATTTTTGTAAAGATTAAAAATGAAAAAATGGCAGTTTCTTTCATGTTTGATAAGAAAATCGCTGCAATGTAAAGGCAAGCTCTGACAATCTGAATCAATATCTGAATTAGACTGTTAGAGCTGTTTGTGTCTTTCTGTGTGCTTTTTTATGTAACAATAAACTAAAAAAATTTAAAAAGAAAAAGAAATTTACATCCATGGGAAATAAAAAATTACTTAAGTATATAGGAAACGTTGTTTTGGTTATTGCCTTGCTGGCTGCTGTAGTGACGCTGAATGTCGCAGTGCAAAAGAATACAAGCACTGCTAGGGACAGCAAGATTCGCACTGACCAAAAGACTAAACTAAATGTTGCGGTTGTCAATGAGGATCGGGCTGTCAAGGTTGACAAGAAAGAGTACAATCTTGGTGCTAGCTATGTCAAGAATCTGGAACGAGATGACTCTCAAAACTGGTATATCGTGACGCGTGGAGCTGCGGATACTGGTCTGGAAAATGGTAAATATCAACTGGTCGTGACGATTCCAAGTGACTTTTCAGAGAAGGTGCTAGATGTTAATGCTATCAGCGCAGATCGGACAATCGTTACTTATAAGGTCAATGCTGCGGGAAATCAGCAGATTGAAAATGAAGCTAATAATCTAGCTAAGGATATTATCGCGGATCTGAATAGCCAATTGGTTGATATGTATATGGCAAGCATCTTGAGCAATCTATATACAGCTCAGCAGAATGTGCAGGCTAGTTCAGAGGTCCAAATCACTAATATTGGCAATTACAGAACTAACTTGTTGGAGTCTGCTATTGGGTCTAAGAATATCTTCCCAACGTTGGTTAGTATGTCTGCCTCATCTGTCGAAGCCAATAACTCTCTGAAGACGACTCTGGAAACTTATGCTAAGGCTTTCGATGACTTGGATAATTCTCAGGCCACTTATGGAAAGAATTTTGATAGTCTTCTCAAACAGCGAGTTAGTGACCAAACTAGTTATGAAGAATTTATGACCCAGCTGATTGAGATGGATCGTCAGCTTTTGGCAAATGAAACTGAGACGCTTTATAATAGTTTGAGCGAATCGCAACAAAAATTGACTGCACAGCTTGAACTTGCCAAAAAACAATCTAGTGATGATTCAGACGATAATAATAATCAGCCAAATCAAAATCAATCTGATAATGTCAGCAAGCAACTAGAGCAGTTGGAAGCTGCCTTAAAAGCAGAACGTGGGCAATTAGATGTCCATAAACAACAGATTAAGGACTTTGTTGATAATAAATTAAGGACCTACTATGGTGTTGAAGAAGGCAAGCCTATTACTCTTAGCGCAGTGTTAGGAGATGCTATAACAAGCTACGATGCTTCTTTGAAGGCACAAATAGCTGAAGCAGTAAAAGCTTTGCCAGCTTCTCAACCAACAGAGGTGAAATTCGGATTGTCTGTTCCTGCTCTTGACTATTCAACCATTTCGCAATTTGGAACACCACAAGGAAATGGAAGTGCTGAGTTAGACAATCTGGCAGCAGCTGCAGAGAAAGCGGCTAGCTCTACAGCCAGCCCAGTTAATAGCCAGGTTGGAAAGGCTACTTTGTCAGTCACTCCACCAACAGGTGTAACAATTAAAACTATTACATACAATGGCGAAACAGTAGCAAATGGGCAAGAAATTAATTTAGCTGAGGGGGCTAATTTTAATGTGCAGTTCAGTGTAGCTAATGATGCTGCAGCCACTTCAGTTGACAGCTCAATTGATATTTCTCTGAATGGTATTAAGGTTGCAAGTGCGCCGGTGAATGTAGAGGATGCACAAAAAGCGGCAGCGGCATATGGAGCTAAAGTACAAGAGATTTCTTCTGCCTATCAACACGTTATGTCTTTAATCCAAGCTTATAATTCTTTTGATGAGTTAAAAAATAAAGATATGTCTGAATCTTTATCTACCCTTTTGATAAATGCTATTAATTCGAATCTAGATAGCTATCAAAATAGCTTGTCTAAAAGTAACGATGGTAAGAGTCAAGGGGTTAAAGAAACCTTGGATGAAACGATTAATAACTTGAAAAACAAGATAGAAGACGTCAAAGGGATCAATTCAGAACTCGCAACTGAGATTGATAAACAGCTCAATCTTTACAAAGATGTACGAGAGAAATTGAAAGGCATCTCAACTTCTCGGGAAACTTCTACTGATGCACTGAAAAAGACAGACACCGATTTGTCATCTCTGAATTCAGAATTCTCATCCTTGCTGTCTTCAACTTCTGGCGTTAAGTCTTCTTCACAGACCAATGTGCAAGCAGCTGATAGTGTCAACCAGATCTTCAGCAGCTTCAATCGTGAGCTGGAAAATGCACAAGGAACGACAGAGAAATTGTCTGCGAATGCTGAAAGCTTGATGGGACAATTCAATAAGGAATTGGAAGATAATGGCAACTTTGTGGAGTCCTTTGTCAAGGTTCTTAACAATGCCTATGAGAACGGTGTTCCTAATGAAGTATTGTTGGACTTCCTATCTAATCCAGTTGCTCAGTCTTCTTCATCTGTCAAAGCGACTGTCAATGTTTACCGTCCGTTTACTTGGATTCTCTTGTTGGAGATTGTCAGTCTCTTTACGGCCTATCTCTTTGCAACGCAAAATATTGTGCGCAAGGTTAAAGACCGCTTTAAGCTTAATAAACTACAAGATACAGATATTACGACTGTGGGCATTCTAGGCTTTCTGTCTCTGACGATTGGTCTGGTCATTGGGATTGTCTCCAGCATGCAGCTTCATATTGGAAAGGAATATGTACCATCTTGGGTCTTGTTGATTGTGGTTGCTAGCTTTGTCTTGATTCAGGGGCAGTATTTGTTCCTCAAGCATTTGCGCGTGATAGGTATGGGCTTAGCTTTCTTCATGATTATCAGCTTTGTCTACCTGTCTAGTGCCATTGGTACGACAGCTAGCTTGACTGGCTTCCCAGCCTTTATCAAGAGCTTGAATGCCTTGTCTGTGCTAGAAGGTATGCTGTCAGGTTACTTTGACGGCAAGACAGCTGGTTTCTTTGCCATCTTTGGTCTGATTGTCTTGCTGGCTCTGCTGGTTGCAGCTAATATCTTTATCAAGACTAGAACATTAAAAACTGAGGAAGTTTAAAAGAGTATGAAAAGAATTCTGTTTTTATTCCTACTCCTAAGTTCGTTTGCGGTGACGGCTGTTGCCGCAGATGAGCTTAAGGATAATCGTCTGCAGATAGATAATTCGCGGATTGAAAAAGAGCAAGAACTGAACTTTGGTGCACAATCGGAAGGCACCAAGTCTCTTTTCGTTGCTGAAAATCAGGAAAAAATTCAGGAGATGAAGAAGTATCAAAACAAACAGTTGGCCACAGAAGCGGGACAACTGTTTTCTGCTATACAGGGGCCGACGGATATTTACCATTCCAAGGAGCTTTTTCAGCCGGGAACGGAAAAATTGTCCAAGTTGCAGACGAGTTTGAAAAGTGATGATGAAAGCAGCTGGGATGATTTTCTGCCAGGAGTAGTCTACTTTGTAGCAGCCGTACTCTTGGTCAGTATGACTGTCTTTGTCAGCTATCGTATCAGTAAGGGAGAAGTATAACATGGAAGGACATATCAATATCACCCTCCGTTTGCGGGATAAGGACGTGGATATTCGTATTCCTAAGCGGATTGAGGTTCGTCGTTTCATTCGGGAGATTGATCAGATTTTCAATATCGAAGGAAAGCGTCATAAGTATCAGCTGCGGATTATTAACAAGGGGTTGATACTGGATGAGGGCAAGGTTTTGGCTGATTATCCAGTCACAACAGGAGATTTAGTAGAGATTGAGGAGATTTAAGGTGACTGAGGAAAAATTTGTATTTGCTGAACAAGAGTTTATCTATGAAAAAAATGATAAGAATTGGAGCCTAACGCTGAAGCGCTCGGATGTGGCAACGCAGGATTTGCGGGAGCTCTTGCTTTTGGACCTGCATCATCCGCTTTTCTTGGAGCAGGAGACTAAGGCTGATCACGATAGTGTCTACTTCATCTATCAGATTGAGCCTTTAGGGCTTTCTAAAGAAGATATTGAAAAGCGCACGATTTCTGAGCGGATTCGTCTGGCTCTCAATGTGTTTGCTTTGGAAGCGGCATTGGAATTGCCGGTTACTTTTTTGCTGCATCCTAGCAATCTATTTATTACCAAGGATGCTCAGGCGAAGATTGCCTACCGCGGAGTTCCGGGCATCATGACACCTCAGGCTATTTCTCGGGAGGACTTTTTGCGTCAGGCTAAGTGCTTTGCGGTGACGCTCTTTGCAGATCTGGACTTTATGGAGCTTTACAAGGGCTCGCTAGAGCTAGAAACTCTGCCAGATTTCTTAGTGGAACTGCGTGAGGCTGAGACTCTGGAAGATGCGGTTGCTGTTTTGGAGAAATCCTATCAGGAAAAGGCTGCAGAAGAAGCAGAGAAGCAGACACTGGTCTCCAAGCGCCAGCATAAGATTTTCAAACTGGCAACCATCTGGCTGACAGCAGCTGTTGTGATTTTGACCATTCCTTTGATTTATCTGATTTTCATACAGAATCCTTTCAAGGAAAAGCTGTTACAGGCGGATACTGCCTTTATCAAAGTGGACTATAGCAAGGTCATCGATGAGCTGGAGGGAATCTCTCCTAAGAGTCTGCCGAATACACAGAAATATGAACTCGCCTATTCTTATATCCAGGGGCTGGAATTTTCCGATGATCAGCGCAAGGTCATCCTGAACAATGTCACACTAAAATCAGATGATTTGTATCTCAATTACTGGATTCAAGTTGGACGTAATGATTTTGAAGATGCTTTGGACACAGCCAAACGGATTAATGACTCAGATCTGATTATCTATGCCTTGACGCAGGAGATGAAAAAGGTACGTGAGGACGATAGTTTGTCTGGTAAGGATCGGGAGACTAAGCTTGAGTCCTTGGAAGGCGAGTATAAGAAATACTGGGATAGCCGCAAGGAGCTTCTAACTGGTGATTCTAGCTCAAGCGCTTCTGGCGAGGAAGGTTCTTCAGGAGCAAGCTCTTCCTCCAGCAGTGAAGCGTCGTCTAGCAGTAGCGCGAAGGAGTAAGTATGAGCAAGACAATCATCATCTATACAGACCATCTGCGCTATGAGCTACAGCTGACAGAGGACAAGAAAGTTCTCTTGGCAGCGAGCGAGAAGGCTCAGCTTTACCTGCCCCATCAGGAGACTCCTATCCAGCTTCAGCTAGCTAAAGGGCAAGTCTTTTATCAGATGGGGGAAGAAACGGGTGTCGTAACTGATGGTCTGACCTTGGGTAATCTCACCTTGTATCAATCTGATTCAGAACCGGCTGTTTATGACCTGCTGGACAGAAAAGAGTTACTCATTAGCGACCAGAAGGGGGCAGCTATCAGTCTGGAAGCGCCTTTGGAGTTGCTCTTGAAGCGAACAAATGATTCTTGGCTTTTGACCAAGATGCGAGGTCAAGTCTACCTCAATCACGTTGAGTGGACGGGAGATCAAATCCAGCTGGAAGCCGGTGACGAGCTAAGCTTGGAAGGCATCTGCCTCAAGGTCTATCCAGAAGAAATCTGGGTGACGGGTCCAGCTACGGTCAGTTCTAACCTGACCTTGCGGGGCGCTTCTCGCCATGGTTTTTACCCAGACTATCCAGACTATCACCGTTCACCGCGGATTATCTATCGGAGTTCAGAGGACAAGATTCAGATTGCTCCGCCAAGCAAGGAGCCTCAAAAGCCCAATGATGAGCTCTTGAGACTGATTGTGCCGCCACTTCTCATGGTTGGGGTGACGGTGTTGATTACACTGGTTCAGCCGCGGGGAATTTATATCCTCGTTACAGTTACTATGTCAATCGCCAGTGCTATCTTTTCGGTTCGAGGTTTCTTCAAAAACCGCAAGAAGTTCAAGGAAGACAAGAAAGAGCGCATCGATCTTTATCACCTCTATTTAAAAGACAAGGCTATTGAGCTGAATAAGCTGGAACGTGAGCAGCGTGATGGCATGCTCTACCATTTCCCAAACATTAACGAATTAACGGGTCTGGTGACAGACTACAGCCACCGCATCTACGAGAAGACACCGCTGCACTTTGACTTTCTTTACTATCGCTTGGGACTTGGCCAGGTGCCGACCTCCTATAAGCTGACCTACGGTCAAGAGGAGCGGAGCGGAAAGAAAGATGCGCTGGAAGAGGAGGGCTATGCTCTCTATACTCGGCATAAGAAAATTCCCGACCTTCCTATCGTGGCTAATCTTAGTCATGGACCGGTCGGCTATATCGGTCCGCGCAATCTGGTTCTGGAACAGCTCCAGCTCTTGGTCATGCAGCTGGCGGTCTTTCACTCCTACCACGATGTGCAGGTGATTACCATCATGCCAGAGGAGGAGCGCGACCAATGGGATTGGCTGCGCTGGCTGCCGCATGCGACTCTACAAGAGCTGAACGTCCGTGGCTTTGTCTATAACCAGCGGACGCACGATCAGGTCCTAAACAGTCTCAACCAAATCCTGAAACTGCGCAAGGCGCAGAAGGAAGAAGCGACCCGGCAGGAGACGACACTCTATAGTCCTCACTATGTGGTATTGGTCACAGATGAAAAGCTGATTCTCGACCATATCATCATGGAGTTCTTTACTGAGGATCCGACGGACCTGGGCTGCTCACTCATCTTCGTGCAGGATGTGATGAGCTCGCTGTCTGAGAATATCAAGACGGTTGTCAATATCAAGGACCGTAACACTGGTCAGCTAGTCATGGAAGAAGGAATCCTCAGAGAGATTGACTTCCGCTTGGATCATTTCCCAGAAGGCTATGACAAGGAGCGAATCGCTCGGACCTTGGCGCCGCTCAATCACCTGCAGAATCTCAAAAGCTCAATCCCTGATACCGTGACCTTTATGGAGATGTATGGGGCGGAGACCTTCTCGGACCTGCAAGTCTTGCAAAAGTGGCAACAGAATGCGCCTTATAAGAGCTTGGCGGTGCCTATCGGCCTGCGGGGCAAGGAAGACCTGGTCTATCTCAACCTGCATGAAAAAGCTCACGGACCGCACGGGCTCATTGCCGGGACAACCGGATCTGGGAAGTCAGAGACTATCCAGTCCTATATCCTGAGTCTGGCTGTCAACTTCCACCCGCACGATGTAGCCTTTCTGCTCATCGACTACAAGGGTGGGGGAATGGCCAACCTCTTCAAGAACCTGCCCCATCTCTTGGGAACCATTACCAACTTGGACGGGGCCCAATCCATGCGGGCGCTGGCTTCCATCAATGCGGAGATTCACCGTCGGGAGCGGCTCTTCAGAGAGTTTGAAGTCAATCATATCAACCAATATCAAAAGAAATTTAAAAACGGGGAAGCAACTGAACCCCTGCCCCATCTCTTCCTCATCTCGGATGAGTTCGCAGAGCTCAAGGTCAACCAGCCTGACTTTATCAAGGAGCTGGTATCCATCGCTCGGGTCGGACGTTCCCTCGGTGTCCACTTGATCCTGGCTACTCAGAAGCCCTCTGGGGTGGTGGATGACCAGATCTGGTCCAACTCCCGCTTTAAGCTGGCGCTCAAGGTGGCAGACCGGACGGACTCAATGGAAATGCTTAAGACACCAGATGCGGCAGAGATCACCCAGACTGGTCGGGCCTATCTGCAGGTCGGCAATAATGAAGTCTATGAACTCTTCCAGTCAGCCTGGTCAGGTGCAGACTATCAGCCAGATAAGGACGAGATGGGAATTGAAGACCATACCATCTACCTGATCAACGACCTAGGCCAATACGAAGTGCTCAATCAAGATCTGTCAGGTCTTGACTTAGCCGAGGATATCAAGGAAGTACCGACGGAGCTGGAGGCCATTGTCAGTCAGATCCAACTGCTGACAGAGAGCCAGCAAATCCCACCAGTACCACAGCCATGGCTGCCACCGCTTAAAGAGCGGATGACCCTACAGGAACTGGAACCGATCCAGCCGCAGGAAGCCTGGGAGCAGAAGAAGCCTGTCTCCGTCCTTCTGGGAATGGCGGATATTCCGCAGGCACAGAAGCAAGAGCCTGTCTCTGTCAACCTGTCCAAGGATGGGCATATCCTGCTCTACGGAAGTCCTGGTACGGGGAAGACAACCTTCCTGCAGAGTGCGGCCATGGACTTGGCTCGCAAGTTCAGTCCCAAAGATGTCACCCTCTACCTGATGGACTTCGGGACCAATGGTTTGGCACCACTTGGCCAATTACCACAGGTAGCCGATACCCTGCTTTTGGATCAGACGGAGAAGATTGCCAAGTTTGTCCGTATCATGGAGCGGGAGCTCAACCGGCGTAAGAAGCTTTTGTCCGACTACGGTGTTGGTACACTAGAGCTCTACCGTCAGGCTAGCGGTCAGGAAGAACCGGCTATCGTCATCCTGCTGGACAGCTATGAGTCCATGAGGGAAGAAGCTTATGAAGCGGAGCTCTTCAAGCTTTTGGTGCGGATCTCCCGTGAAGGTCTCAGTATCGGCGTTCACCTTTTGGTAACAGCGGGCCGTCAGTCCAACCTTCGGGCGCAGTTCTACGCCAACTTCAAGCACCAGCTGAGTCTGCCGCAGAATGATGTGGGAGAAGTTCGCTCAATTGTGGGCTCTACCCCGCTTGCGTCAACCATGGAAGACATCAAGGGTCGGGCGCTTATGAAGCGTGACGAAGTCGATGTTATCCAACTGGCTCTTCCAGTAGCGGGTGCTAATGATGCGCAAGTCCTCAACAACCTGCGTCAAGAAGTCGCTTCTCTCCAAGAAGCTTGGACCGGACAGCGACCAAGTGCCATTCCAATGGTACCAGAGGAGTTGACGGAGGCGGACTTCTATAGCCGGGCTAGTGTCCAAGCCGCTTATGAACAGGGCTTAGTACCGCTAGGACTGGATATGGAGACAGTTGAACCAATTACTTGGAATCTATCTAAGGGTAATCTTCTCTACTTGACAGACAAGGAAGAGCAGATGAGTGCTTTGACTGAGCAGATTGCACGAGGTAAGCAGAAGGTGATTGTGCTGGCGCCGAAGTATCATAATCTGCCTGAAATGGAAGGGATCTTACTAGCTAGTGGAGAGGAAGTCTCAGACCTAATCTATGATGTTAAAAATCGCATTCAAACTAGAATAGAAGAACGCAGGGTTCAGCATGAAGCTACTCTGGTTGTTTATAATATGGTTGAGCTAGTCAATGAGTTATCTAATAGCGCTTTGGACAGTTTAGCTTTTGTGTTAGATAAAGGGTTACGTGGTGGTTATGCCTCAATTGTTATGACCGGACCAACTCTCAATCGACAAATTGACATTGCTTCTAAGGTGGCTAAAGGATTTAAACAAGGATTGTTTGCAATAAGAATCAGTGATCAATCGTTGTTAAATATTACAAATAAGCCATTAAGAGAAGGGCAATTAGAAAGGCAAATCCACTACTATGTAGTAGATGGACTTGGAAGTAGAGTTAAAGTAGTTATTCGTTAAAAAAGGAGTTCAAAATGAAGAAAGCTCTAAAAATACTATTAACAATTATAGGAGGAATATTAATAATGATAACATTAAACGGATGTAGGACACTAAATTCCTCGGTTCCTGAAAATCGAACAGAGGAAGAATATGTTCTGGAAAATAGCTTCAAGCCTTTCTTTGACTTTTTAGCAGCAGAAAAGAAAGATTTATCGACTGTTCAAGAATATAGCTCTTATTTATTGGAGCAGGAGAATCCCTCAAGTACTTTACAACACCATAAAATAGATTTAGAAAGAAAAGGTAATGTATTAGAGGGAAATTATAATATTGGCTATAATGATGGGGAGCCAAATTCAACTCTTTATAAGGTGATTTATGAGAATGAGCACTTAAATTATTTAGAAGAAGTCCCACAAGAGTATGATATGCGGCTTTTTAATCTTCAGATTCATGAGGGAGTCTTTCGAAAATTACCGATTATTTCAATTCAAAAAGATCATCCAGAGACAACTTTACAAACCATTACTTATAAAGCTAATGATGACCTTGATTTTGTAAAAGAGATAAAAGAGAATTATAATATTAAGAGTAAGAGTTATGTGAGTATTACTTTAACTAATAGAGGATATGGAGAATTTTCTGTGGATATCAGTATTGAAGCTGAGAATGGACAATATATTAGTGTTTTAAATCATATTGATTTTAAAGAAACAGGGGAGGAATAGAATATGAATGAGTTAGAGAAAACTGAACGACGTGTAGATGTAGCTGCACAGATATCTGATGCTGTTTATACATATGAGAACACCTATACTGCTGCTCAAAAAGTAAGTGAGACAATGATTTGGAAAACGATAAATAATGCTAGTGTTATAGATAATATGGCTGTAGGTAAAACGAAAGTACCAAAAAATACTGAAATCGTTGGGTCAATGTATGATAGAGACACAGGTGTTGCAGCAATTGCAGTTTATGACAAATTAACTGAAGAAACTTATATTGCTTATGCTGGAACAAAT
The DNA here is from genome assembly GCF_000286495.1 of Streptococcus sp. AS14. NCBI lineage: Bacteria > Bacillati > Bacillota > Bacilli > Lactobacillales > Streptococcaceae > Streptococcus > Streptococcus sp. AS14. The sequence continues at coordinate 32,368 of NZ_ALKI01000003.1, read as the reverse complement.
TTCAATGCGGACGGTCAAAAGGATATCATTACCGACTTAGCAATTGGTTTGAATGACACATTATATCTCAAGAAGATGAGCCAGCCTGCTGTTGATTTTTATGATAAGATAGAGGGTAAGGGATATTATATTACAACAACAACAGGTCACTCTTATGGTGAATTTCAAGGTGGTAGGGTAGCCTTGGAAAGACAAGTTCCCTATAATTATGGCTTTCAAGGTGCTCCACAGTCAGTTAATGGTAAGACAGCTCAGGAAATGGTTGCGAGTGGAGATGCTGATTGGTTTAAGCAAGTTGTTGGCAAGAGTAAAAATTTCGAAGAATTTAAATTCAATCTAGACTTATATTATAATGGTGCTCCAACTGGTAATGTTAGAACTAAACTTCCTGACGATACATTATTGAAGCAGTATTGGGATTATTTGTCTCGTTTAAAAAATCCTTCACAGCAAACAATTAAAGATGCTCAAGAAGAGAATAAGAGAATACAGGAATTAGTGAAACAATATACGGGAAGTTCTATAACATTCTCTTCCACTAGAGATATTCTAACTAATATATCATGGGCTCAGGGAGAGGGTGAGATAAATTTTGGAGGCCAAGCAATTGATATTAATTGGCTTGAAAGTATGGTGGATACATTTACACCTCAAATCCTAAAGTTTTTAGGCATCACAAGAGATACAATCTATCCGGGAGAGGTCATTGCGATTGATTTACCAATTTATCATAATATGAAGGCCTATAAAGAAAATTTGGAGGCTATGAAGCTTTCTCGACAAGTTGCTGTAGAACAAATTTTTGGAGTAGACTTAGATGATGATGGCGTTTTAGAATTTGCAGTAACACCGGGAAATACAACGATTCGAGATCTCCTTCCTAAGCGAGGTGGACAAGATAAAATCGCGCTGGATACAGAGTCAATGAGAGCATTGATAACTAATTTAAATGTTTGCTTGAATCAGGCAGGAGAGTTATTAGCTTTGACAAATCAAACAATAGCTTCTAATGATAGTGTAGTAAATAGTTTGTCTAATAGGAGAACTAATTTAAAAGAATCTATCATAAGTCATATGGAGTCTATTAGTTTGATTAGTGCTATCAAGAAAATTGATGAATCTTATTCAAAATATGGAGATATCCGGAGCAATATTACAACACTTTCTAATTACGAACCAAGTAGTTTTTCTAGGAAGTTTGATACGATTGGAATTAGTTCAGGTTATGCTTTTTATGATTCCGAAGGCAATGATTGGCATCATGGCCCAACTACTAGTAAGTTAAATAAAATGGTAACAGATGCAACTGATTTAATTTTAGATATATCAATTAATGCATCTTTTCCTCTTTTAAGTTCGGAAAATAATGTACCATCATCTCTTAATGGCGGAAACTTCGGCAATGTCGGTAATTTATGGCCACAAGCTGATTTAACAACCCCTGTAGCAAAAGGAGGGCAGGCGCTTATTAACTCATTTGAGGGTATGATTGAGAAAACCACCCAAGGTTTGGAAAGCCGTTCGAGTTATGCTGATGGAATACCACAAGCTATAGATGAAATATTAAATGTCCTATCACAAAATATTCAAACAATTATAGAATGTATAGAATATACAGTATCAGTTGCTAGTGTTATTCTTTCAGCAGTAGAAGGTACAGATAGTGGGCTTGCTACGAACATAGAATCTTTTGATTTTAGTGCAGTTCCACAAGTTGATACAAGCATATCACAAAATTATAATGACTATTTAGAGGAGAGCGGAATCTTTGATGATAGAGATGTTGTGAGTGCTTTTGATAATCAAATTGATGTAAAAGCGACAGAGCTTGCGACGGCAATGTCTGGAGCTTTTAGTAATTATTTAAATATTGCGAAAAAGACAATCGCTGCTTCTAACAAAATTATGACAGCCACGAAAGTGAACTTGCAGAATTTAAATAATGAATTTCCGCAAATGATTTATTATGCTCCGATGAACGGACCAAGAAGTAAGAAAAAGCCTTATGGTACTATTGGTCAACAAATTTCTGTATCTCCTGCGATTTCTGTAGCGATAAATGATATTAATTCAATAGATATTAAACTTACAGAAGCTGCAACGACTATTAATGTGGTTGTTTCAATGTTAGGAGGTTTTTATCAGCCGTTTCGAAATGGGATGGAGGATGCATTTTATGGAGCAGCTAATTTAAAATCTATTGTACGTTCCCAAAAAGCAATTGGAGCTGTACTAAGTTCCTTAATAACTCGTTTTACTAATTTTAAAAGTCAATTGGCAAGCCTGGGTTCAGGTGCTGCAGTTAATGCATTAAGTTATAAATTAGACGATATGGTTACTTTAATGTCTAACGTAACGAATGTAATTAATGATTGTTTTGGAGATAATGAGTCAAGTGTTAACCAACAAATTCACGCACGTTCAAAACAACGTGAGATATGGGAACAAGCGAAAAATCAAGAATGGTTACCTTAGAAGATGAATGAAATAATGCAATTTTTATGCATATAAAAAAGAGTTGAAAATCAAATTCAGGTGGCTTTCCCTTGCACCATGTTTGTATCCTCTGTTGTTCCTCAAAAGACAAAAATTTCCTCTCCCATTCCTCCCCCTTATGCTATAATAGTCTATAGAAAGTCGAGGGAATGATGAAGAAAATATTATTGGTGGTTGTAGTGCAGAGTTTGGCTATCTTTGTGATTACAGGTCTGCTTTGTTTATTTGTGCGGGGAGACTTTTTCTTCCGCGCTTTAGCGCCGATTTTTGGTCTGGCAGCGGGAGTTTTTCGCTTCGTGACGGCCATGGTGACAAAAGCGGTTGCGCCCAGTCTCTATGAGGATAGTAAGAAAAAGGAATAATCTATAGAGTAGACAGTGGGTCTGGGGTCTTCGCCTCAGGCCTTTTGTCATAAATGTCAGCATTAGTCATGAGGAGCTTTAATATTTTTCAGAAAAAGAACGGACAGAAGGGCTTTCTTAGGCGCTTTGTGGTAAAATAGTAACAGAATTAAAAATTTGGAGAGTAAAGATGAAACGTTCTATGTATGCTGGGCGTGTCCGCAAGGAGCATGTTGGTCAGGAAGTCACTTTGAAGGGCTGGGTAGCCCGCCGTCGGGATTTAGGTGGTCTGATTTTCATTGATTTGCGCGACCGCGAAGGCATTATGCAGCTGGTCATCAATCCTGAGACTGTGGCTGCTGAGGTCATGTCAACAGCAGAAAGCCTGCGCAGTGAGTACGTGCTGGAAGTGACAGGAAAGGTGGCTGCGCGTGAGCAGGCCAATGATAAGCTGGCGACAGGAAGTGTGGAGCTGCATGTGGAAAACCTGACTGTCTTAAATACAGCTAAGACGACGCCTTTTGAAATCAAAGACGGCATTGAGGTGAATGACGATACGCGTTTGCGTTACCGTTATCTGGACTTGCGCCGGCCAGAGATGCTGGAAAACTTCAAGCTCCGTGCCAAGGTGACTCACTCTATCCGCAATTATCTTGATGAGCTGGAGTTCCTTGATGTGGAAACGCCTTTCCTATCTAAGTCAACGCCAGAAGGAGCACGTGATTATTTGGTGCCTAGTCGGGTTCATCAGGGGCACTTTTACGCTCTGCCACAGAGTCCGCAGATTACCAAGCAGCTCTTGATGAACGCTGGTTTTGACCGTTATTACCAGATTGTTAAATGCTTCCGTGACGAGGACTTGCGTGGTGACCGTCAGCCAGAGTTTACTCAGGTTGACTTGGAGACTTCTTTCTTGTCTGATCAGGAGATTCAGGACATTACAGAAGGCTTGATTGCTCGTGTCATGAAAGAGACCAAAGGTATTGATGTTTCTCTGCCTTTCCCTCGTATGAAGTATGATGATGCCATGGCTCTTTATGGGGTTGATAAGCCTGATACTCGTTTTGAGATGTTGTTGCAGGACTTGACAGAACTTGTCAAGGGAGTTGACTTCAAGGTCTTTTCAGAAGCTCCAGCTGTCAAGGCTATCGTGGTGAAAAATGCTGCAGATAAATACTCTCGCAAAGATATCGATAAGCTGACAGAGCAAGCGAAACAGCATGGTGCTAAAGGTCTTGCTTGGGTGAAAGTGACTGATGGTGAGCTGACTGGTCCAGTTGCTAAGTTCTTGACAGGCTTGACAAGTCAGTTGACAGAAGCTTTACAGCTTGAAAATAATGATCTGGTTCTCTTTGTGGCTGATACTTTGGAAGTGGCAAACGCTGCTTTGGGAGCTCTTCGTGTACGCTTAGCTAAAGAGCTGAACTTGATTGACCCTGATACATTTAACTACCTTTGGGTGGTTGATTGGCCCATGTTTGAATGGTCAGAAGAAGAGGGCCGCTACATGAGTGCCCACCATCCTTTCACCCTGCCTCAGAAAGATTCTGAACAAGAGCTGGAAGGCGACCTGAGCAAGGTACGCGCTGTGGCTTATGATATCGTCCTCAATGGTTATGAGTTAGGCGGCGGAAGTCTTCGGATTAATCAGAAAGACATGCAGGAGCGGATGTTCAAGGCGCTTGGCTTCTCAGCTCAAGAAGCTGCCGAGCAGTTTGGCTTCCTTCTGGAGGCTATGGACTATGGTTTTCCACCGCATGGCGGCTTGGCACTTGGCTTGGACCGCTTTGTGATGCTCTTGGCTGGTGAAGAAAATATCCGCGAAGTCATCGCCTTTCCGAAAAATAACAAGGCTTCTGATCCAATGACACAGGCGCCTAGCCCAGTGTCGGTTGCTCAACTAGAGGAATTAAGTTTACAAGTGGAAGCACATGAAGAAGACTAATTTTTACAAACTCTTTCGCTATTATGTCCGCAGGTTTGCTTATAATTTTAAGATTTTGCGGTCTTTAAAGAGCATCTCGCGTGAGAAGTACGATGAGAAGATTTCTGCCTCGCTTGTCTATGCCTTTTTGTCGGCTGTCGCAGTCAATTTCTTCTTTCAGCCGGGGCATGTTTATTCCAGCGGGGCGACTGGTCTGGCGCAGGTCATTACTGCCCTCAGTACTCGTTTTTTAGGTTTTACCATTCCGGTTTCTGTGACTTTTTACGCCATCAATATTCCGCTGATGATCCTGGCCTGGTACCAGATTGGGCATAAGTTTACCATTTTTACCTTTATCACGGTTACCATGAGCTCGCTTTTTATCCAGTTTGTGCCGGAAGTGACCTTGACTGATAACCCTATTATCAACGCCCTTTTCGGTGGTGTGGTCATGGGAACGGGGATTGGCTTTGCCCTTAAGTCCAGCATTTCAAGCGGTGGGACTGATATTGTAAGTCTAACTGTTCGGAAAAAAACAGGCCGGAATGTCGGGAATATTTCCTTGATTGTCAATGGGATTATTATGCTGATTGCGGGTTTGACCTTTGGCTGGGAATATGCGCTGTACTCCATGATTACTATTTTTGTATCAAGTCGAGTGACGGATGCTGTCTTTACCAAGCAGAAGCGCATGCAAGCTATGATTATCACTAGTCATCCAGATAGGGTGATTGATAAGATTCACAACAAGCTGCATCGTGGGGCGACAGTGATTCATGGCGCTGAGGGAACTTATAATCATGAGAAAAAAGCTGTTCTGGTGACGGTTATCACCCGAGCTGAGTTTAATGAATTCAAGCAAATCATGAAGCATACAGACCCAGCTGCCTTCGTTTCCGTCGCAGACAATGTCCATATCTTGGGACTCTTTGTTGAGGAGTGAAGGTATTCATTGAGTTTGGGAATGCAAAGCGGTATAGTGCGGGAGTTTGTGCTTAAAACGAGGTTTTATGATAGGAGATTCATATGCGGTAGGACAATAGTCCCACCGCTTTCTATTCTCTATGGTGGAGGGTGGAAATCTCAAGTAAGAAAAGATATACAAATGCAGGAGATCTTTAGATAATGACGACTTATAAAAAAATCATGAATATCGCCTTGCCGGCTATGGCGGAGAATTTTTTGCAGATGCTCATGGGAATGGTCGACAGCTATCTGGTGGCCAGTCTTGGGCTGATTGCAATCTCTGGAGTCTCGGTAGCCGGCAACATCATTACGATTTATCAGGCAATCTTTATCGCGCTGGGGGCTGCGATTTCCAGTCTCATCTCCAAGACTCTGGCTCAAGGAGACAAGGAGCGTTTGGCCTATCATACAGCCGAGGCTATCAAGCTGACGTTGCTTCTGAGCCTTTTATTGGGGCTGATTTCCCTGATCTTTGGCAGGCAGATGCTGGACCTTCTGGGGACAGAAAAGGCAGTGGCTGAAGCAGGCGGTCTTTATCTGGCTCTGGTTGGTGGGACTATTGTTCTGCTAGGCTTGATGACTTCCTTTGGGGCTCTAGTGCGGGTCACGCGCAATCCTAGATTTCCCATGTATGTCAGTCTTCTGACTAATGTCCTCAACGCTCTCTTTTCCGGTCTGGGGATTTACGTCTTTCGGCTTGGTATTGTTGGTGTAGCGTTGGGGACGGTGCTAGCTCGTTTGGTCGGTGTGCTGATTCTTTGGTGGGAGCTGGATTTGTCCACAATTCGCTGGCGCTGGGGCTTAGATGGAGAGCTCTTGCGCCTGTCTCTGCCAGCTGCTGGAGAGCGGCTCATGATGCGGGCGGGTGATGTAGTTATTATCGCCATTGTGGTCGCCTTTGGGACGGACGCAGTAGCGGGGAATGCCATCGGCGAAGTCTTGACTCAGTTTAATTATATGCCAATCTTCGGGGTCGCAACAGCAACAGTCATGCTGGTAGGCCATGCAGTAGGTGAGGGAGATATGAAAGAGGTCGGTCTGATTCGTCAGCGGACCTTCTGGCTGTCTTTTGCTTGCATGCTGCCCGTGGCTCTAGGAATTTTTGCTTTTGGTCGGCCGCTGACCTTGCTCTATACGGACAATAGCGGAGCTATCACAGCCAGCCTTTCGGTCATGCTTTTCTCCCTGCTGGGAACTCCCATGGCAGTCGGAACCGTGATTTACACCGCCATCTGGCAGGGGCTGGGCAATGCCAGACTGCCCTTTTATGCCACGACTGTTGGCATATGGCTGATTCGCATTATTGTCGGTTACTTGCTGGGAGTGACTTTTGGCTTGGGTCTGCCAGGAGTCTGGACTGGGATGCTCTTGGACAATGGCTTCCGCTGGCTATTTTTAAAGGTTTTATTTGACAGAAAAATGAGGGAAATCACATGACAAAAGCGTTTATTTGGGATTTGGACGGCACCTTGCTGGACTCCTACGATGCTATTTTGGCAGGGATTGAGGAAACCTATGCTCACTATGGTCTGGACTTCGACAGAGCGAGCATCCACAGCTATATCCTAAAGCACTCTGTCCAGAAGCTCTTGGAGGAAGTGGCATCTGAGAAAGGTCTGGACGCTACTGAGATGAATGCCTTCCGTGGAGCAAGTCTAAAGGAGAAAAATGCTCAGGTCCATCTGATGGAAGGGGCTGTGGAGATACTGGTCTGGGCTGAAGAGCAGGGCATTGCCCAGTTTGTCTATACCCACAAAGGACTCAATGCCCATCAAATCTTGAAAGACTTGGGTATTCATGATTATTTTACAGAAATCATCACAACAGCCAACGGCTTTGAGCGCAAGCCCCACCCAGAAGGTGTCGACTATCTGCTTGAGAAATATGGCCTGGATAAGCAGGAAACCTACTATATCGGCGACCGGACGCTGGATGTGGATGTTGCTGTCAACAGTGGCGTTCAGAGCATTAACTTCTGTGACTACCGACCAGAAATCAATCAGAAAATAGAGAAGTTGGTGGATATCAAGCAATTATTTACAAAATAAAAAGCAGACCAGAACTGATCTACTGTCAGTCTAGCCTGCTTTTTCTTTTACATATGCTCAATGTGAAGTTCTAGCAAGAACTCAAGAGCCTCTGGAGAACAGTTTTCTTTTTCAATTGCGAAACCAGTGCTCTCCCCTATCAAGATATAAAAATCTTGCTTTGTCATAATGACCTTGACAATATCATCATAGGTATAGCGAAATTCACCACGTATGTTTCTTGCTATAAAAGCCTCTCTGTCAAATATCAGAGTGACTTCCATGTTCTGAAATAAAGGATTTTTTTGATAAGCTCTCTTAATCTGATAATTCATGCCAAAATAGTACATGGAGGCGCAAATAGGGGGAGCCAATATGATGGATATTATCTTTTCCTCTAATGGGCCGAGCATTACGTAGGTGAACAGCCCGATTATCAGTATGATTATGTATAATACAAATCCTTTTCGTCGTATGAGAATAGCCCATGAAAATCTTTTATAAACTTCTTCAGTCAGAAGAGTTGTAATACGGATTGGAAACATCTTTTACCTCCAGTTTTTATTATTATACCATATATGAGCGATAAGATTTAGCCGAGTCTTCCTAGGAGATGCCATCTTTTATAGGAGGTGAGTGATTTTTTCGTTTTTATCTAAAACCAGCACATCTGGCATGCTTAGGCCACACCAAAAGTTATAATCAATGCTGGAGTCGAATGCGCTTAGTAAAATGCAGATAAGGTTGCCGTGGGAGCTGAGGATAATTTCCTCATTTTGATGTTTGCTTTCCAGTTCTTGAAGAAGAGCTAAGGCTCGCTGTTGAGCTTGTTGATTAGACTCGCCACCAACAAGTGAAAATGTTGGCTGTGACCAAAGTTGCATGAGGGCTTCTTCAAAATCTTGGTCGGCAATCGCTTGACTGCTTAGCTTTCGCTCTATTAGACGTCTGTCGGTTTGAATAGCGAGTTTCAGACTCTGAGCCAAAGGCTCAACCGTTTGGATGGCTCTTTGATAGGGGCTGGAATAAATGGCGGTAATGGATTTGTATGCTAAAAATTCAAGCTGTGCCAAGGATTCTCGCCCTTTGTCTGATAATGGTCGGTTGATTTCATCAGGTGTATAGTTAGAATGCGCATGACGGATAAAATAGTAGGTATTGTTCATAGGATGATTATAGCAAAATTTGGATCTCAGGACACTTTTTACCCTTTTCCACGCCGCCTTTTCTGTCTTTGTCCGCCTTTCGTGTTATAATAAACCTATGGAAAAAAAGAACAAGTTATTATTAATCGACGGTTCGTCCGTTGCTTTTCGCGCTTTTTTTGCGCTTTATAATCAAATTGACCGTTTCAAGAGTCCATCAGGTCTGCATACCAATGCCATTTATGGCTTCCACCTCATGCTCAATCATCTCTTGGAGCGCGTGCAGCCGACCCATGTCCTAGTAGCTTTTGATGCTGGTAAGACGACCTTCCGGACTGAGATGTACGCAGACTATAAGGCAGGTCGGGCCAAGACGCCGGATGAATTTCGTGAGCAGCTGCCCTTTATCCGAGAAATGCTGCAGCACTTGGGCATTCACTACTACGACTTGGCTCAGTACGAGGCGGATGACATCATCGGAACCTTGGACAAGATGGCTGAAAAGACAGCAGTGCCTTACGATGTGACCATTGTCAGCGGCGATAAAGACTTGATTCAGCTGACGGATGATAATACCGTGGTGGAAATTTCCAAGAAAGGCGTGGCCGAGTTTGAGGAGTTTACCCCAGCCTATCTCATGGAAAAGATGGGCATCACGCCAGAGCAGTTCATTGACCTCAAGGCGCTGATGGGCGATCAGTCGGATAATATCCCCGGAGTGACCAAGATCGGTGAGAAGACTGGTCTCAAGCTCCTCTTGGAGTATGGCTCTTTGGAAAATCTCTATGAAAATATTGACCAGCTCAAGGCTTCCAAGATGAAGGAAAATCTCATCAATGACAAGGACAAGGCTTTCTTATCTAAAACTCTAGCTACTATCAATACTCAGGCTCCGATTGAAATCGGGCTAGATGATTTGGTTTATAAGGGTCCGCAGGTAGAGAATCTGAGCAGGTTCTATGACGAGATGGGTTTCAAGCAGCTCAAGGCTCAGCTAGGAACTGGTCAAGAGCCAGTAGAAGTCAAACCAATTGAATTTACCAAAGTGACTGAGGTCACAGAGGATATGCTAGCACCGGAGCAATTTTTCTATTTTGAAATCTTGGGTGACAACTATCACAAGGAAGAGATTGTTGGTCTTGCCTGGGGCGATAGCCGTCAGATTTATGTCGGCACCAGCGATTTACTGCAACAGCCTCTTTTTCAAGAGTTCTTGACCAAAACAGCTCTGAAAACTTATGACCTCAAGCGAACCAAGGTACTGCTCAGTCATTATGGTATCGAACTACCAGCAGCCTCCTTTGATGCACGTCTAGCCAAGTATCTGCTTTCGACGGTCGAGGACAATGAGCTGGCGACTATTGCTCGCCTCTACGGCCAAACAATTCTGCCGACTGATGATGAGGTTTATGGCAAGGGAGCCAAGCGTGCTTTGCCGGAGCAAGAGCAACTCTTTGGGCATCTGGCTCGTAAGGTCCAAGTACTGCTAGAAACAGAAGAACCGATGCAAGAGCAGCTCCGTTCCCACGACCAGCTGGATTTGTTGCTTGAAATGGAGCAGCCCCTGGCCTTTGTCCTAGCCAAGATGGAGATTGCGGGGATCAAGGTTGAGCGGGAAACCCTGCAGGGCATGCAGGCGGAAAATGAAAAGACGCTGGAAAGTCTAACGCAGGAGATTTATGACCTGGCTGGTCAGGAGTTCAATATCAACTCACCGAAACAGCTGGGAACCATTCTCTTTGAGGATATGGGGCTGCCACTGGAGTACACAAAAAAGACCAAGACAGGCTACTCGACAGCGGTTGATGTGCTGGAGCGTCTAGCTCCTATTGCACCGATTGTGTCTAAGATTTTGGAATACCGTCAAATCAGCAAGCTTCAGTCGACTTACATTATCGGATTGCAAGAGGCCATAGCATCTGACGGCAAGATTCACACTCGCTATGTTCAGGATTTGACTCAGACTGGCCGCCTGTCCTCGGTTGACCCGAACTTGCAGAATATCCCCGTTCGTTTGGAGCAAGGGCGCCTCATTCGCAAGGCTTTTGTACCAGAGTGGGGAGATAGCGCACTACTCAGCTCGGATTATTCCCAGATTGAGCTGCGGGTGCTGGCTCATATTTCGCAGGACGAACATCTGATTGCTGCCTTCCAACATGGAGAAGACATTCATACGGCTACAGCCATGCGGGTCTTTGGTATTGAAAAGGCAGAGGATGTGACACCTAATGATCGCCGCAATGCTAAGGCTGTCAACTTTGGAGTGGTCTATGGAATTTCCGACTTCGGACTGGCCAATAATTTGGGAATTTCCCGCAAGGCTGCTAAGGACTATATCCAGACCTATTTTGAGCGTTTCCCTGGTATCAAGAATTATATGGAAACCATCGTTCGTGAAGCGCGTGATAAGGGCTATGTAGAGACCATTTACCATCGTCGTCGCTCTTTGCCGGACATCAATTCCCGCAACTTTAACATCCGAAATTTTGCGGAGCGCACAGCCATTAACAGCCCCATCCAAGGATCGGCCGCAGACATTCTCAAAGTCGCCATGATTAATCTGGATCGAGCTCTGACAGAGAAGAATTTCAAGTCGCGCATGCTCTTGCAGGTACACGATGAAATCGTGCTGGAAGTGCCCAATGACGAGCTAACAGCCGTCCGCCAGCTAGTCAAAGAAACCATGGAAGCCGCGATTGAGCTAGCCGTTCCACTAGTGGCTGATGAAAATGCCGGCCAAACATGGTACGAGGCGAAATAAAACAAGATACAAAGAGCGTCAAAACCGACTGAAAATTAGCAATTCGGACGGAGGAGCGATGCTCCTAGAACGGATTATCTATTTTCCGAGGTTTTAGCTCAGACTCAGTTAAGACGCAAACACTGCAAAATTATCCAGCTTTATTATGAATGAGGAGGAAATCTATGACTTATCATTTTCAAAATCCCAGTGATGCAATCGTCAAGCATTATTTGAAAAACAGCAAAGTGATTGCTGTTGTCGGACTGTCTGACCGTGAAGAAACGACCAGTAACCGTGTATCCAAAGAGATGCAAGATCGGGGCTATCGCATTATCCCTGTCAATCCGCGGGCAGCGGGCAGTGAGATTTTTGGTGAGACTGTTTATGCCAGTCTCAAAGATATTCCTTTTCCGGTGGATATTGTCGATGTATACCGCCGCAGTGAGTTTTTGCCGGATGTCGCACTTGATTTTCTGCAGACGGATGCCAAGATTTTCTGGGCTCAGTTGGGCTTGGAGAGTGAGGAGGCTGAGCAGATTTTGCGTGCAGCCGGTCGGGATGATATTGTCATGGACCGCTGTATTAAACGCGAACATACCCGCTTGATTCTGGGCGAATAAGATGGCTAAGTTAGTCATCATTCGTGGAAATTCCGGATCTGGCAAGTCTAGCCTGGCCAGGAAACTGCAGACTCACTACGGCCGAGGAACTCTCCTGATATCGCAGGATACGGTTAGACGGGACATGCTCAAGGAAAAAGTCGAGCCGGGAAATTTGTCTATTGACCTGACGGAAACGCTGGCACGCTTCGGCTACGAACATGATTTACTAGTTCTGGTAGAAGGGTTTTATGAAACAGACATTTATGGACAGATGCTAGAACGGTTGAAAAAAATCTTCGCTCCGCAGGTCTTTGCTTACTACTATGACCTATCCTTTGAAGAAACAGTCCGTCGCCATCAGACCAGAGCTAAACAAGAAGAATTTACCCCAGCCGACATGAAGCGCTGGTGGAAAGACCGAGACTTCTTAGGCTGGGAAGAGGAATCCTTCTTCACAGATGAGGATTCGCTGGAGGCAGCCTTTGATATAATCCGCTCTGCCCTTGACAGAACAGACTATAATAGTAAATAAAAAAACAACTCACAAGCTTAGGACAAGGAGTTCCGTGCTTGCGGGTTGTTTTCGTTTAGAATAGCTTTTTCTTTTTTCAACTCTTCGTAGAAGAGAATGTAAGCAGTCGCTGTATAAGGGAGAACCATAATATTCAGTACACCGTAAGTCATTCTGGCCAGTAAATTCCAACCGATGAAGCTCAGATCCAGCATAAATAGCTTTCTCTTGTAGCCCTTCATGAGCTTCCGGCTTTGACGGATAGCATAGAAAGCTCCCCGGTAACTCCCGGTCTCAAGCTGGTCGTAGAGTATCAGTTCTGCTTGAGAATATGCGTAGTACTGAGGGATGGTGATGCCTAGACCAACCAATATCAAGAGGCTTCCCAGTAACATACCAGGAGTGTATTGAAGAATCTGCTTTCCTGCCTCACTTTGAGCAGTCAGCACATTGTGGGCAGGAAGTTTTTCCGAAATATTGAGAATCTTATAAGCATTGAAGACGGACAGAAGACTCCCGCAAAATATAGGAAGATTCCAAAGGAAAAGCAAGAGTTGCTTGAGCAAAACGGTTTTGAAAACAGGTGTGAAGTTCTTGCTCGTAAAAAGATGCCCAATATCTGAAAAGCGAACCTCATCCTTTTTCTTGCGGATGACGGTTATCATGGTGTAGCTAGCAGAAAGCAGCAGGAGAGACGTGATAAACTGAATGGTCGTCGGAAAAAGAGTTCGGCTAATCAGAAAATATATGAACTGGCTGAATGTCAGGTCGGAAACGGAGTTTCTTAGATTCCCAATAAGGGAAAGCAAGATGTTTAGGATACCGGCAAGAGTCGGAGCTGCAAACAAAAGAAAAATCCCATTCGTTTGGCTCCGGATGGCACGAGCCTGAGCTCTGATATTACTTAGATTCATAATTCCTCCATACTGATTTGTCTGTTACATTATATCATACCCCGTGACAGATAGAAGTTTTTTTGGTAAAATCATACGGTATCTTGTGAGCACTTGCTGCTCATTATATAGAAGAAAAAATGCTGGGACTGTTTTTCCCAGCAGGAGGAAACATGTCAACATCACCGATTCAGTATCGTTTGATCAAAAAAGAAAAGCACACAGGTGCTCGTTTGGGAGAGATTATTACGCCTCACGGGACTTTTCCGACGCCTATGTTTATGCCAGTTGGGACCCAAGCGACAGTCAAGACCCAGTCACCAGAGGAACTCAAGCAAATGGGTTCAGGTATTATCTTGTCCAATACTTACCACCTCTGGCTGCGGCCAGGCGATGAGCTGATTGCCCGTGCAGGCGGCCTGCACAAGTTCATGAACTGGGATCAGCCCATTCTGACGGATAGTGGAGGCTTTCAGGTCTATTCTCTAGCTGACAGCCGTAATATCACAGAAGAAGGGGTAACTTTTAAGAACCACCTCAATGGTTCTAAGATGTTCCTATCGCCAGAAAAGGCCATCTCCATCCAGAACAATCTAGGTAGTGACATTATGATGTCCTTTGATGAATGCCCGCAGTTCTACCAGCCCTATGATTATGTTAAGAAGTCTATTGAACGGACCAGCCGTTGGGCAGAGCGTGGACTCAAGGCCCACCGCCGTCCTCAGGACCAAGGTCTCTTTGGGATTGTTCAGGGGGCTGGCTTTGAAGATTTGCGTCGCCAGTCTGCTCAAGACTTGGTTAGCATGGATTTCCCAGGCTACTCTATTGGAGGACTGGCAGTTGGTGAGTCTCACGAAGAGATGAATGCAGTGCTAGACTTCACAACGCATATGCTGCCTGAAAACAAGCCCCGCTATCTCATGGGAGTTGGGGCGCCAGATAGCTTGATTGATGGGGTTATACGTGGCGTTGATATGTTTGACTGCGTCCTGCCGACTCGGATTGCCCGAAATGGTACCTGTATGACTAGCGAAGGACGTCTGGTTGTTAAAAACGCTCAGTTTGAGGAAGATTTCACGCCGCTTGACCATGATTGCGATTGCTACACATGTACCAACTACACGCGGGCCTATATCCGCCACTTGCTCAAAGCGGACGAGACCTTCGGCATCCGCCTGACCAGCTATCACAATCTCTACTTCTTGGTAAACCTTATGAAGAAGGTGCGCCAAGCCATCATGGATGACAATCTGCTGGAATTCCGTGAAGACTTTATTGAGCGCTACGGCTACAATAAATCCAGCCGAAATTTCTAAGAAACTCCATTTGAAAGGGGAAGCTATGTCTGATGAAGAGAAATTGCTGAAAAGATTGACAGCTTATCTGTCAGACGACCAACACCACACCCTGCGTATTTACGGTCATGGAGCTTCGGGCAAGTCAACTTTTGCTCGCAAACTCCAGCTAGCCTTGGGTGAGGAACGAGCTAATTTACTTGCAACAGATCCGTATGTAATTGCTGGAGACTATCGAGATTTGCTCAGTTCCAAAGATTTTCCTCATCAAAAAGTAACGGCTTGTATCCCAGCTGTTCATGAACTGAGTAGTCTGGAGCGAGATATTTGTGCCTTGCAGTCTGGTCTGGATATTCTGACCATTGGCACAGCTTGGTCGCCTAGCTTGCGATTATCAGCCCAAAAGCCTATTCTGATAGTAGAAGGTATGTCGGCTGCCTTTTTGCCTGAAAGTTTGTTTGATTTGTCGATTTGCTTTTACACGGACGACCAGACTGAGTTAGAGCGCCGCTTGGCAAGAGATGTGGCTGTGCGAGAGCGCAGGCTAGATTGGATAAAGCAGACGCATCTAGCTAGGCGAGAGCAATATATACACTTTTATCAGCCCTATTTAGCAGCTGCCGGCCTTGTCATCTGCCAGTCGGGCAATAGCTTTCGTATCGAAAAGGACAGTCCCTTGTTATAAAACAAAGTAGCCAAGGGTAAATTTTCGTTTCTAATCTCACTGATGTGCGTCAGTGGGATTTTGTATTTTCTGAATACAAACTCGAATAAATAGGTTAAAAATCTAAATTTTCTTCTCTATAATGATTTACAAGACTTATAAATTATTTAGAAAACACTTTCATAAAAAATTATCCTAAAAATCATTAAAAAATTACTCAAATCCCTTGCAATGACTGGTTCTTTGTGTTAAGATACTATGGTGCTGTAAAAATACAGTGTGTAGCTTTGATGCAAGAGGTTGCGACACGCTCGGTTGCATTGCCACGCAATCGCCTGTCGGTTTTCTTGTGGAGCTAGCCTATTATCTTAAATAGACGAAAAGGAGAAAAAGATGGCAAACAAAAAAATCCGCATCCGTTTGAAAGCTTACGAACATCGTACACTTGATACAGCGGCTGCAAAAATCGTAGAAACTGCTACTCGTACTGGTGCTGAAGTTGCGGGTCCAATCCCACTTCCAACTGAGCGCAGCCTCTACACAATCATTCGTGCGACTCACAAATATAAAGACTCTCGCGAACAATTTGAAATGCGTACTCACAAACGTTTGATCGACATCATCAATCCAACTCAAAAAACAGTTGACGCTTTGATGAAATTGGATCTTCCAAGTGGTGTGAACGTAGAGATTAAACTTTAATCTAAAGCTTGATCTAAACCAGAGCATGAAAAACGCTCGTTAAAAACTTTTTGAAAAAAATATAGAAAAGGAAACATTTTCTCATGACAAAAGGAATCTTAGGGAAAAAAGTGGGAATGACTCAAATCTTCACTGAAGCTGGCGAATTAATCCCTGTAACTGTTGTTGAAGCAGCTCCAAACGTTGTTCTTCAAGTTAAAACAGTTGAAACAGATGGTTACAACGCAGTTCAAGTTGGTTTTGATGACCTTCGTGACGTATTGAGCAACAAACCTGCCAAAGGCCATGTAGCGAAAGCTAACACAGCTCCTAAGCGCTTCATTCGTGAATTCAAAAACATTGAAGGCTTGGAAGTAGGAGCAGAAATCACTGTCGATACATTCGAAGCTGGTGATGTTGTTGATGTAACAGGAACTTCAAAAGGTAAAGGTTTCCAAGGTGTTATCAAACGCCACGGCCAATCTCGTGGTCCAATGGCTCACGGTTCACGTTACCACCGTCGTCCTGGTTCAATGGGACCAGTTGCGCCAAACCGCGTGTTCAAAAACAAACGCTTGGCTGGACGTATGGGCGGTAACCGTGTAACGATTCAAAACCTTGAAATCGTACAGGTTGTTCCAGAGAAGAACGTTATCCTGATTAAAGGTAACGTACCAGGTGCTAAGAAATCTCTTATCACTATCAAGTCAGCAGTTAAAGCTGGTAAATAATAAAGAAAGGGGAAATCAGTCACAATGGCAAACGTAAAATTATTTGACCAAACTGGTAAAGAAGCTGGTGAAGTAGTTCTGAACGATGCGGTCTTTGGTATTGAGCCAAATGAATCAGTTGTCTTTGATGTTATCATCAGCCAACGCGCTAGCCTTCGTCAAGGAACTCACGCTGTTAAAAACCGTTCTGCAGTATCAGGCGGCGGACGCAAACCATGGCGTCAAAAAGGAACTGGACGTGCTCGTCAAGGTTCTATCCGCTCTCCACAATGGCGTGGTGGTGGTATCGTATTCGGTCCAACTCCTCGTTCATATGCTTACAAACTTCCACGTAAAGTTCGTAGATTGGCATTGAAATCAGTTTACTCTGAAAAAGTTGCTGAAAACAAATTCGTAGCTGTAGACAGCCTTTCATTTACAGCTCCAAAAACTGCTGAGTTTGCAAAAGTGCTTGCTGCACTGAGCATCGATACGAAAGTCCTTGTTATCCTTGAAGAAGGAAACGAATTCGCTGCACTTTCAGCTCGCAACCTTCCAAACGTGAAAGTTGCAACTGCAACAACTGCAAGCGTTCTGGACATCGTAAACAGCGATAAACTTCTGGTTACTCAGGCAGCTATCTCTAAAATTGAGGAGGTTCTTGCATAATGAATTTGTACGACGTAATCAAAAAACCTGTTATCACTGAAGGTTCAATGGCTCAGTACGAAGCAGGCAAATACGTATTTGAAGTGGACACTCGCGCTCACAAACTCTTGATTAAGCAAGCTGTTGAAGCTGCTTTTGAAGGAGTTAAGGTTGCTAACGTTAACACTATCAATGTAAAACCAAAAGCAAAACGCGTTGGACGCTACACTGGTTTTACAAACAAAACTAAAAAAGCTATCGTAACACTGACAGCTGATTCTAAAGCAATCGAGTTGTTCGGTGCAGAAGAAGAATAATCTAAGGAGGAAATATCGTGGGAATTCGTGTTTATAAACCAACAACAAACGGTCGCCGTAATATGACTTCTTTGGATTTCGCTGAAATCACTACCAGCACTCCAGAAAAATCTTTGCTTGTTTCTTTGAAGAGCAAGGCTGGTCGTAATAACAACGGTCGCATCACTGTTCGTCACCAAGGTGGCGGCCACAAGCGTCACTACCGTTTGATTGACTTCAAGCGTAACAAAGACGCTGTTGAAGCAGTTGTAAAAACAATCGAGTATGATCCAAATCGTTCAGCAAACATCGCTTTGGTTCACTACACTGACGGTGTGAAGGCTTATATCATCGCTCCTAAAGGTCTTGAAGTTGGTCAACGTATCGTTTCAGGTCCTGAAGCAGATATCAAAGTCGGAAACGCTCTTCCGCTAGCTAACATCCCAGTTGGTACTTTGGTTCACAACATTGAGTTGAAACCAGGCCGTGGTGGAGAATTGGTTCGTGCTGCTGGAGCTTCTGCTCAAGTATTGGGTCAAGAAGGTAAGTACACTCTTGTTCGTCTTCAATCAGGCGAAGTTCGTATGATTCTTGGTACTTGCCGCGCTACAGTTGGTGTTGTCGGAAACGAACAACATGGACTTGTAAACCTTGGTAAAGCAGGACGTAGCCGTTGGAAAGGTATCCGCCCAACAGTTCGCGGTTCTGTAATGAACCCTAACGATCACCCACACGGTGGTGGTGAAGGTAAAGCACCAGTTGGTCGTAAAGCGCCATCTACTCCATGGGGCAAACCTGCTCTTGGACTTAAAACTCGTAACAAAAAAGCGAAATCTGACAAACTTATCGTTCGTCGTCGCAACGAGAAATAATTTAAAACAATCTATCCGCCAGCTCGGTAGCGCTGCTTAGTCAGCGCAGGCCGCTGTGGTACTTATTTAAAGGAGAAAATATAAAATGGGACGCAGTCTTAAAAAAGGACCTTTCGTCGATGAGCATCTGATGAAGAAAGTTGAAGCTCAAGCTAACGACGAAAAGAAAAAAGTCATCAAAACTTGGTCACGTCGTTCAACGATCTTCCCAAGTTTCATTGGTTACACAATCGCAGTTTATGACGGACGTAAACACGTACCTGTTTACATCCAGGAAGACATGGTAGGTCACAAGCTTGGTGAATTTGCGCCAACTCGTACTTACAAAGGTCACGCTGCAGACGACAAGAAAACACGTAGAAAATAAGGAGAACATAAATGGCAGAAATTACTTCAGCTAAAGCAATGGCTCGTACAGTGCGTGTTTCACCTCGTAAATCTCGTCTGGTTCTTGACAATATTCGTGGTAAAAACGTCGCTGACGCAATCGCAATCTTGAAATTCACTCCAAACAAAGCTGCTGGCATTATCGAAAAAGTTTTGAACTCTGCAATCGCTAATGCTGAAAACAACTTTGGTTTGGAAAAAGCAAACTTGGTAGTATCTGAAGCTTTCGCAAACGAAGGACCAACTATGAAACGTTTCCGTCCGCGCGCTAAAGGTTCAGCTTCACCAATCAACAAACGCACAAGCCACATCACTGTGGTCGTTGCAGAAAAATAAGGAGGTAACATCGTGGGTCAAAAAGTACATCCAATTGGTATGCGTGTCGGCATCATCCGTGATTGGGATGCCAAATGGTATGCTGAAAAAGAATACGCGGATTACCTTCATGAAGATCTTGCAATCCGTAAATTCGTTCAAAAAGAATTGGCTGACGCAGCGATTTCAACTATTGAAATTGAGCGCGCAGTAAACAAAGTAAACGTTTCTCTTCACACTGCTAAACCAGGTATGGTTATCGGTAAAGGTGGAGCAAACGTTGATGCACTCCGTGCAAAACTCAACAAATTGACTGGAAAACAAGTCCACATCAACATCATCGAAATCAAGCGTCCTGACTTGGATGCGCACCTGGTTGGTGAAGGAATTGCTCGCCAGCTTGAGCAGCGTGTTGCTTTCCGTCGTGCTCAAAAACAAGCTATCCAACGTACAATGCGTGCAGGAGCTAAGGGAATCAAAACTCAAGTATCAGGTCGTTTGAACGGTGCAGATATTGCCCGCAGCGAAGGTTACTCTGAGGGAACTGTTCCGCTTCACACTCTTCGTGCGGATATCGATTACGCTTGGGAAGAAGCTGATACTACTTACGGTAAACTGGGTGTTAAAGTCTGGATCTACCGTGGAGAAGTCCTTCCAGCTCGTAAAAACACTAAAGGAGGTAAATAACCAATGTTAGTACCTAAACGTGTTAAACACCGTCGCGAATTCCGTGGAAAAATGCGCGGTGAAGCTAAAGGCGGAAAAGAAGTAGCATTTGGAGAATACGGTCTTCAAGCAACTACTAGCCACTGGATTACTAACCGCCAAATCGAAGCTGCCCGTATCGCTATGACTCGTTACATGAAGCGTGGTGGTAAAGTTTGGATTAAAATCTTCCCACACAAATCATACACTGCAAAAGCTATCGGTGTACGGATGGGATCTGGTAAAGGTGCTCCAGAAGGTTGGGTTGCGCCAGTTAAGCGTGGCAAAGTAATGTTTGAAGTTGCTGGCGTTTCAGAAGAAATCGCTCGCGAAGCGCTTCGCCTTGCAAGCCACAAACTTCCAGTTAAATGTAAATTCGTAAAACGTGAAGCAGAATAAGGAGAAGGCATGAAACTTAATGAAGTAAAAGAATTTGTTAAAGAACTTCGTGGTCTTTCTCAAGAAGAACTCGCGAAGCGTGAAAATGAATTGAAGAAAGAATTGTTTGATCTTCGTTTCCAAGCAGCTGCTGGCCAATTGGAGCAGACAGCTCGTTTGAAAGAAGTGAAAAAACAAATCGCTCGTATTAAAACTGTTCAATCAGAAGTTAAATAATAGACTAGGGAAGGAGAATTTCAATGGAACGCAATAATCGTAAAGTTCTTGTCGGACGCGTTGTTTCTGACAAAATGGACAAAACAATCACAGTTGTAGTTGAAACTAAACGTAACCACCCAGTCTATGGTAAACGTATTAACTACTCTAAGAAGTACAAAGCACATGACGAAAACAATGTTGCCAAAGAAGGCGATATCGTTCGTATCATGGAAACTCGTCCGCTTTCAGCTACAAAACGCTTCCGTCTTGTAGAAGTCGTTGAAGAAGCGGTTATCATCTAATCAAACCAGAAAGGAGAAAACTTAAATGATTCAAACAGAAACTCGTTTGAAAGTTGCCGACAACAGCGGCGCTCGCGAAATCTTGACGATCAAAGTTCTTGGTGGCTCAGGACGTAAGTTCGCTAACATCGGTGATGTAATCGTTGCGTCTGTAAAACAAGCTACTCCTGGTGGTGCGGTTAAGAAAGGTGACGTTGTAAAAGCTGTTATCGTTCGTACTAAATCAGGTGCTCGTCGTAAAGATGGTTCATACATCAAATTTGACGAAAACGCTGCAGTCATCATCCGTGAAGACAAAACTCCTCGCGGAACTCGTATCTTCGGCCCAGTTGCTCGTGAATTGCGTGACGGTGGCTTCATGAAGATCGTATCATTGGCTCCAGAAGTACTTTAATCAAAAAATTAACAAACACAGTCCCCTGACAAAAGTCAGGGTGCCCTATGGGCGTAAGAATTAAGAGGAGAAATAAATGTTTGTAAAAAAAGGCGACAAAGTTCGCGTAATTGCTGGTAAAGACAAGGGTGTTGAAGCGCTTGTTGTTACAGCTCTTCCAAAAGTAAACAAAGTTGTTGTTGAAGGTGTAAACATCGTTAAGAAACACCAAAAGCCAAATAACGAAAACCCTCAAGGTGCTATCGTGGAAAAAGAAGCACCAATCCATGTGTCAAACGTTCAAGTTCTTGACAAAAATGGTGTTGCAGGACGTGTTGGCTACAAGTTTGTAGACGGCAAAAAAGTTCGTTACAATAAAAAATCGGGCGAAGTGCTTGACTAATCACGAAGGAAAGGAGAAGTATAATGGCAAATCGTTTAAAAGAAAAATATCTTAAAGAAGTAGTTCCTGCTTTGACTGAAAAGTTCAACTACTCATCTGTTATGGCTGTGCCAAAAGTGGATAAAATCGTTTTGAACATGGGTGTCGGTGACGCTGTATCAAACGCTAAAAACCTTGAAAAAGCTGCTGAAGAATTGGCTCTTATCTCAGGTCAAAAACCACTTATCACTAAAGCTAAAAAATCAATCGCCGGCTTCCGTCTTCGTGAAGGTGTAGCGATCGGTGCTAAAGTAACCCTTCGTGGCGAACGTATGTATGAATTCTTGGATAAATTGGTTTCAGTTTCTCTTCCACGTGTTCGTGACTTCCACGGTGTACCAACAAAATCTTTTGATGGACGCGGAAACTATACACTTGGTGTGAAAGAGCAATTGATCTTCCCAGAAATCAACTTTGATGACGTTGATAAGACTCGCGGTCTTGACATCGTTATCGTAACAACTGCTAACACTGACGAAGAGTCACGCGAATTGCTTACAGGCCTTGGAATGCCTTTTGCAAAATAATATAGGAGGTAAAACAAATGGCTAAAAAATCAATGATTGCTAAGAACAAACGCCCAGCTAAGTTCTCTACGCAAGCTTATACTCGTTGTGAAAAATGTGGCCGTCCACATTCCGTTTACCGCAAGTTTAAACTTTGCCGTGTTTGCTTCCGTGAATTAGCATACAAAGGACAAATCCCTGGCGTTACCAAAGCATCTTGGTAATATCATGATAAAAAGAGCGTAACAACCACAGCAAAAATAGGAAATTTGGTGAAGGAGCGATGCTCCAAAACAAATTTATCTTTTTTGCCCAGGTTGTAGCTCGTGTTCAAATAAGAGTTATCTTGTTCGAATGTGTCAATACAATCTGAGCCTAGCTCAATCATTAACTAGCAAGTGCAGCTTGCAAACTACTAGTAAGAGGAGAAATATAAAATGGTTATGACTGACCCAATTGCAGACTTTCTGACACGTATCCGTAATGCTAACCAAGCAAACCACGAAGTGCTTGAAGTGCCTGCATCAAACATCAAAAAAGGGATTGCTGAAATCCTGAAGCGTGAAGGTTTTGTAAAAAACGTTGAAATCATCGAAGATGACAAACAAGGCATCATCCGTGTATTTCTTAAATACGGACAAAATGGTGAAAAAGTTATCACTGGTTTGAAACGCGTTTCAAAACCAGGTCTGCGTGTTTACAAGAAACGCGAAGATCTTCCAAAAGTTCTGAACGGACTTGGAATTGCTATCCTTTCAACATCTGAAGGCTTGCTGACTGATAAAGAAGCACGCCAAAAGAATGTTGGTGGTGAGGTTATCGCTTACGTTTGGTAATATTTAGTTCCCAATTTCTTTGTGACTCTTCGTTATCGTCTCTTGCCTAACCCAAAGTTATGCCTGCGAGACGATTCCTAGATTCACTTTGAAATTGAAACCTAAATGTTCCTTTAAATCGAGAAATCGATTTAAGCCCCGTGAAAACTGGTCGCTTGCGGCCTGACAATCTAACAGGAGAATATATACATGTCACGTATTGGTAATAAAGTTATCGTGTTGCCTGCTGGTGTTGAGATCAGCAACAAGGACAACGTTGTAACTGTAAAAGGACCTAAAGGAGAACTGACTCGTGAGTTCTCAAAAGATATTGAAATCCGTGTGGAAGGAACTGAAGTAACTCTTCACCGTCCAAACGATTCAAAAGAAATGAAAACAATCCACGGAACAACTCGTGCCCTTTTGAACAACATGGTTGTTGGTGTATCAGAAGGATTCAAGAAAGAACTTGAAATGCGTGGGGTTGGTTACCGTGCTCAACTTCAAGGCAAAAAGCTTGTACTTTCAGTTGGTAAATCTCATCCAGACGAAGTAGAAGCACCAGAAGGCATCACTTTTGAACTTCCAAACCCAACAACTATCGTTGTCAGCGGAATTTCAAAAGAAGTAGTTGGACAAACTGCAGCTTACGTACGTAGCCTGCGTGCTCCAGAGCCATACAAAGGTAAAGGTATCCGCTACGTTGGTGAATTCGTTCGCCGTAAAGAAGGTAAAACTGGTAAATAATCTTGTCTGGCTGATTTTCTCAGCCAAGCAAGCTGTTTTCCAAGGTTGTGCATAAGCACAAGATTAAAATTAAGAGGTGAAAATTGTGATTACGAAACCAGATAAAAATAAAATCCGCCAAAAACGCCACCGTCGCGTTCGCGGAAAA
Organism: Streptococcus sp. AS14; assembly: GCF_000286495.1. NCBI lineage: Bacteria > Bacillati > Bacillota > Bacilli > Lactobacillales > Streptococcaceae > Streptococcus > Streptococcus sp. AS14. The sequence continues at coordinate 8,217 of NZ_ALKI01000003.1, read as the reverse complement.
CTCTCTGGAACTGCTGATCGCCCACGTTTGAACGTATTCCGTTCTAATACAGGCATCTACGCTCAAGTGATTGATGACGTAGCGGGTGTAACGCTCGCAAGCGCTTCAACTCTTGACAAAGAAGTTTCAAAAGGAACTAAAACAGAACAAGCCGTTGTTGTTGGTAAGCTCGTTGCTGAACGTGCAGTTGCTAAAGGTATTTCTGAAGTCGTCTTCGACCGCGGTGGATATCTCTATCACGGACGTGTAAAAGCTTTGGCTGATGCAGCTCGTGAAAACGGATTGAAATTCTAAGAGGAGGACACTAGAAAATGGCATTTAAAGACAACGCAGTTGAACTTGAAGAACGTTTAGTTGCCATCAACCGTGTTACAAAAGTTGTTAAAGGTGGACGTCGCCTTCGCTTTGCAGCTCTTGTAGTTGTTGGTGACCGCAATGGTCGTGTTGGCTTCGGTACTGGTAAAGCTCAAGAAGTACCAGAAGCAATCCGCAAGGCAGTTGAAGATGCGAAGAAGAATTTGATTGAAGTACCAATGGTTGGCACAACAATTCCTCACGAAGTTCTTTCAGAATTTGGCGGAGCTAAAGTATTGCTTAAGCCAGCTGTTGAGGGTTCTGGAGTTGCTGCCGGTGGTGCGGTTCGTGCCGTCATCGAGTTGGCAGGTGTAGCAGATGTTACATCTAAATCTCTTGGCTCTAACACACCAATCAACATCGTTCGCGCAACTGTTGAAGGTTTGAAACAATTAAAACGCGCTGAAGAAGTTGCTGCCCTTCGTGGTATTTCAGTTTCTGACTTGGCATAAGAAAGGGGATAACATGGCTCAAATTAAAATTACTTTGACTAAGTCTCCAATCGGACGCATCCCGTCACAACGTAAAACTGTTGTAGCACTTGGACTTGGCAAATTGAACAGCTCAGTTATCAAAGAAGATAATCCAGCAGTACGCGGTATGATTACTGCAGTATCACATTTGGTAACTGTTGAAGAAGTTAAATAAGCTTTGCTGGTTTAACAACTTTAAATTAAAATACGTTAGGGGATGGGATTTTCTCAGCCCCTAAAACTAAATATATGTATAGGCGAGTTTATATAGGAGACACCTTTTCTCCTATATGAGCGCTAGCATTTTACAAAAAGAGGAGAAATAATATAATGAAACTTCATGAATTACAACCTGCTGCAGGTTCTCGTAAAGTCCGCAACCGTGTTGGTCGTGGTACATCATCTGGTAACGGTAAAACATCTGGCCGTGGTCAAAAAGGTCAAAAAGCTCGTAGCGGTGGCGGCGTTCGCCTTGGTTTTGAAGGTGGGCAAACTCCATTGTTCCGTCGTCTTCCAAAACGTGGTTTCCTGAACATCAACCGCAAAGAATATGCGATTGTTAACCTTGACCAACTGAACGCCTTTGAAGATGGCGCTGAAGTAACACCAGTTGTTCTCATCGAAGCAGGTATTGTAAAAGCTGAAAAATCAGGTATCAAGATTCTTGGTAACGGAGAATTGACAAAGAAATTGACTGTTAAGGCAGCTAAATTCTCTAAATCAGCTGAAGAAGCTATCACTGCTAAAGGTGGTTCAGTGGAAGTCATCTAAGCGAGGTGACCTATGTTTTTCAAACTATTAAAAGACGCATTTAAAATCAAACAGGTACGGTCTAAGATTCTGTTCACGATTTTTATCATCTTAGTTTTCCGTATCGGTACAACCATAACGGTTCCAGGGATTAATGCCAAAGCCTTAAGCAATTTGAATGATTTGCCATTCCTGAATATGCTGAGCTTGGTGTCTGGTAATGCTATGCGCAACTTTTCTGTCTTTGCACTTGGAGTCAGTCCTTACATCACAGCTTCGATCGTTGTTCAGCTGCTGCAAATGGACTTGCTTCCGAAGTTTGTAGAGTGGGGCAAGCAAGGGGAAGTGGGACGGAGGAAGCTGAATCAAGCGACTCGTTATATCGCCCTAGTTTTGGCCTTTGTGCAGGCAATTGGGATTACCGCTGGTTTTGATACTCTCTCAAGAGCTAATCTGGTTGCCAATCCTAATGTTCAGACCTACGCTTTGATTTGCGTTCTTCTAGCAACTGGTTCAATGATTGTAACTTGGCTGGGTGAGCAGATTACAGACAAGGGTTACGGAAATGGCGTTTCCATGATCATCTTTGCTGGTATCGTTTCAGCTATCCCTGATATGATTAAAGGTATCTATGAAGATTACTTTGTAAATATTCCTAGTGAACGTTTGACTTCATCCTTCATTTTTGTAGGGATTCTGATTGTGGCAGTCCTGCTTATCATTTACTTTACAACCTTTGTACAGCAGGCTGAATATAAAATTCCAGTTCAGTATACGAAAGTAGCTAAGGGTGCACCTTCTAGCTCCTATCTGCCACTGAAAGTCAATCCGGCTGGGGTTATTCCAGTAATCTTTGCCAGCTCGATTACAGCTGCACCGGCAGCGATATTCCAAGTTGTCAGTGCCTTGGGCTATGACGCAGATTGGGTTAAGACAGCTCAGTCACTTTTGGCAACAACGACCATTAGTGGCATGTTCATGTACGCCTTCCTGATTGTCCTCTTTACATTCTTCTATACTTTTGTACAGATTAATCCAGAGAAGACAGCAGAAAATCTGCAAAAGAGCGGAGCCTACATTCCAGGTGTTCGTCCAGGTAAAGGAACAGAAGACTACATGTCTAAGCTGCTTCGTCGTTTGGCAACAGTGGGATCTCTCTTCCTAGGTTTCATTTCTATCCTGCCTATCTTGGCTAAAGATGTATTTGGATTGACAGATGCCGTTGCTCTTGGAGGAACCAGTCTCTTGATCATCATCTCAACCGGTATTGAGGGAATGAAACAGCTAGAAGGCTACCTGCTGAAGAGAAAGTATGTCGGCTTTATGGATACTTCAGAGTAAGGGACTTTTTGAATAGCTTTTCTAATGAGAAGCCCGTTCAGATAACCTTTCTTGAACCGAAAATAAACAAAATAAAAGGGGACAGAGTAGACTCACCCCCTTCTATTTTGTTTTTAAACGAGTTTATTAATCGGTTTAATAGATTGCTTTAAAAACAAAAAAGGAGACCAATCATGAATCTTTTGATTATGGGCTTACCAGGTGCTGGTAAAGGAACTCAAGCTGCTAAAATCGTTGAGAACTTCAATGTTGCGCATATTTCGACTGGAGATATGTTCCGTGCGGCGATTGCTAACCAAACAGAGATGGGCGTTTTAGCCAAGTCCTATATTGACAAGGGCGAGTTGGTGCCAGATGAAGTCACAAACGGAATCGTTAAAGAACGCCTTTCACAGAACGACATCAAAGAAACAGGTTTCTTGTTGGATGGTTACCCACGTACGATTGAACAAGCACATGCCTTGGACCAAACTCTGACAGAGCTTGATTTGGCTTTGGATGGCGTTATCAATATCGAAGTGGATCCTAACAGCTTGCTGGAGCGTTTGAGCGGTCGGATTATCCATCATGAAACAGGCGAAACCTTCCACAAGGTCTTCAATCCGCCAGCAGACTACAAGGAAGAGGATTATTACCAGCGTGAAGATGATAAGCCTGAGACGGTTAAACGTCGTTTGGATGTCAATATTGCTCAGGGTCAGCCGATTATTGATCACTATCGCAGAAAAGGTCTGGTCCATGATATTCAAGGAAATCAAGATATTAATGATGTCTTCTCAGCTATCGAAAAAGTCTTGACAAATTTGAAATAAAAGCGTTTTTCCTGCTTGCAATATTTGACAAGTAGTGATACAATGAATTAGTCTGACTTATAATTGTTACCTCTGTGCTCAGAGGGATCAAATCGAAATTTATGGAGGTACTTTTGCGTGGCAAAAGACGATGTGATTGAGGTTGAAGGCAAGGTAGTTGATACAATGCCTAATGCAATGTTTACGGTTGAACTTGAAAATGGACATCAGATTTTAGCAACAGTTTCTGGTAAAATTCGTAAAAACTATATTCGTATTTTAGCGGGAGACCGTGTGACTGTAGAAATGAGTCCTTATGATTTGACACGTGGACGGATCACATACCGCTTTAAATAATCGAAAAACTTGGAGGGAAAAAATGAAAGTAAGACCATCGGTCAAACCAATTTGCGAATACTGCAAAGTTATTCGTCGTAATGGTCGTGTTATGGTAATTTGCCCAGCAAATCCAAAACACAAACAACGTCAAGGATAAGATAGAAAGGAGAAAAAATGGCTCGTATTGCTGGAGTTGACATTCCAAATGACAAACGTGTAGTCGTTTCACTGACTTATGTGTACGGTATCGGACTTCCAACTTCTAAGAAAATCTTGGCAGCTGCTGGAGTTTCAGAAGACATCCGTGTAAAAGATCTTACAATCGAACAAGAAGACGCTATCCGTCGTGAAGTAGATGCGATTAAAGTTGAAGGTGACCTTCGTCGTGAAGTAAACTTGAACATCAAGCGTTTGATGGAAATTGGTTCATACCGTGGAATCCGTCACCGTCGTGGACTTCCTGTCCGTGGACAAAACACTAAAAATAATGCCCGTACTCGTAAAGGTAAAGCTGTTGCGATTGCAGGTAAGAAAAAATAATATAAGGAGGTAAAAAGTCTTGGCTAAACCAACACGTAAACGTCGTGTGAAGAAAAATATCGAATCCGGTATTGCTCATATTCACGCTACATTTAATAACACTATTGTTATGATTACTGATGTGCATGGTAACGCGATTGCTTGGTCATCTGCTGGAGCTCTTGGATTTAAAGGTTCTCGTAAATCTACACCATTTGCTGCCCAAATGGCATCTGAAGCAGCTGCTAAATCTGCACAGGAACACGGTCTGAAATCAGTTGAAGTTACTGTAAAAGGTCCAGGTTCTGGTCGTGAGTCTGCTATTCGTGCTCTTGCTGCCGCTGGTCTTGAAGTAACAGCTATTCGTGATGTGACTCCTGTACCACACAATGGTGCTCGTCCTCCAAAACGTCGCCGTGTATAATCACCAACCGTTACACTGCTTTTCGTTTAAGAGGGAGTATAGCAAATGATTGAGTTTGAAAAACCAAATATAACAAAAATTGATGAAAATAAAGATTATGGCAAGTTTGTAGTAGAGCCGCTTGAGCGTGGTTATGGTACAACACTGGGAAATTCTCTTCGCCGTGTGCTTTTGGCTTCACTTCCAGGTGCTGCTGTTACTTCAATTAATATTGAAGGTGTTTTGCACGAGTTTGATACAATTTCCGGTGTCCGCGAAGACGTGATGCAAATTATTCTGAACGTCAAAGGGATTGCTGTAAAATCTTACGTCCAAGACGAAAAGATTATTGAACTGGATGTTGAAGGACCAGCAGAAGTAACTGCCGGAGACATTTTGACAGACAGTGATATTGAAATTATAAACCCTGATCATTATCTCTTTACAATCGGAGAAGGCGCAAGCTTTAAGGCAACGATGACTGTTAACAGCGGCCGTGGTTATGTGCCTGCTGATGAAAATAAGAAAGATGATGCACCAGTGGGAACACTTGCGGTGGATTCTATCTATACGCCAGTGACAAAAGTTAATTACCAGGTTGAGCCAGCTCGTGTTGGTAGCAACGATGGTTTTGACAAACTAACCCTTGAAATTTTAACGAATGGAACAATTATTCCAGAAGATGCTTTGGGACTTTCAGCCCGCATCCTTACGGAGCATTTGAATCTCTTCACTAACCTGACAGAAGTAGCTATCGCTGCAGACGTTATGAAGGAAGCAGAAAAGACTTCTGATGACCGCATTTTGGAACGGACCATCGAAGAATTAGATTTGTCAGTTCGCTCATACAACTGTTTGAAACGTGCAGGTATCAATACTGTATTTGATTTGACAGAAAAATCTGAGCCAGAAATGATGAAAGTTCGTAACTTGGGACGCAAGAGTCTGGAAGAAGTAAAAGTTAAACTTGCTGATCTCGGTCTGGGGTTAAAAAACGATAAATAAAGGAGGAATACATGGCTTACCGTAAACTAGGACGCACTAGCTCACAACGTAAAGCAATGCTTCGCGATTTGACTACTGATTTGCTGATCAACGAATCAATCGTGACAACTGAAGCTCGTGCTAAAGAAATCCGTAAAACAGTTGAAAAAATGATTACATTGGGCAAACGTGGAGACTTGCATGCTCGTCGTCAAGCAGCAGCTTTTGTACGCAATGAAATCGCATCAGAAAACTATGATGAAGCAACAGAAAAGTATACTACAACTACTGCTCTTCAAAAATTGTTCTCTGAGATTGCACCACGCTATGCAGAGCGCAATGGTGGATATACTCGTATCCTGAAAACTGAACCGCGCCGCGGTGATGCTGCGCCAATGGCAATCATCGAATTAGTATAAGATCATCAATCTTTGTTGAGTGTTATGATGATGGAATAGAGGTTCTATTCTTAGTCTAGCTCTGGTCTACCGCTAGGATTTTTTCCTAGCGGGAACACTCATCATATAGTTGATAATAGGTAGACGCTTGTTTACGAAATTGCTTTTAAGACAAAAACAATTTCGTAAGCAGGCGTTTTTGCATGAACCTAGGAAAATTCCTGAAATTTTGTTATAATACTTTAACACTATCAAAAATTTATAGGAAATGGAAATGATTGATTCAATCCAAATTTTAAAAGAACGCTATTTAAAGAATATTAAAGAAAATCCAACTGTATACATTGGCATTGAGTTAGAATTTCCTATTGTCAATAGCCAGGGCGGGGCGACTGATACAAATGTTGCTAAAAATCTCTTGAAACGACTGTTGGAAGAGTATGATTTTGAGGCAGAACGATTTGATAGAGACGGGAATCCCATCCAACTAAAATCTACTAAAAATGAAGACAGAATTCTTTTTGAGGTTTCTTACAATACTTTGGAATTCGCTTTTGCCAAGGCTAGCAGAATTCAAGAAGTTGAAGAGCGTTTTAAGAACTATCTAGACATTATTCAGCCAATTCTGCGTGAAGAACATCATGAAATTCAAGGAGAAGGTATTCATCCTTTCTGGGCTGAAAATGATAATAGTCCAGTTAAATATCCAAGATATGAAATGCTGATGCAGTATTTAGCTATGGGAAAGAACATGGAAGGTTTGCACAATTATCCAGAATATGGTGCTTTTATTTGTGGGAGTCAAGTTCAGCTGGATGTCTCAAGAGAAAATTATTTAAGCGTCATCAATGTCTTCAATCAAATTGAAGCTGCTAAAGCATACCTCTTTGCCAATTCAGAGTTTTCAGATTCTCCTTGGGATACAAAAATAGCTCGGGATATTTTCTGGGAGCAATCGATGCATGGCATTTTACAGGAAAATGCAGGCGTTAATCAGAAAGATTTTCAAACTGAAGATGATTTTTTTACTTATCTTGGTAAATCAGCGCTTTTCACTGCCGAACGTGAAGGTACATCCTACTATTTCTATCCGATAGCTGCTAATGAATACATGAGTCGGAAAACTATTGAGGCTTATAGCCTTTCAGGTGAAAAAGTAAACTTGACACCAAGGGAAGCTGACTTCAAGAATCACAGAAGTTACCAGTATCAAGATTTGACGACACGGGGGACAGTAGAGTTTCGGAGCGTCTGCACCCAGCCTTTTGATAAAACTTTTGCTTCTGCCGCTTTTCATCTTGGTATTTTAGAAAACTTGGAGAATGTAAAAGCCTATTTACAAGACGCTCCCTTCTTTCAGGAGGAAGGTCGGGATTACAAAGATTTAAGAAGAAAGTTTTCTAAAAAAGAGTTGTCTGCAAGTGAAAGAGAGCATATTTATGAATTCACAAAGACTTTGCTTCAGCTGGCAAGAGCTGGTTTATTAGCTCGTCAACTAGGTGAGGAAGTTTATCTTCCTTCTCTTTAATGGAGGTTGGCCGTTGATGAATAAAAATTTTTAGAAAAAAAAGAAAAAAATTAGAAAAAGGTATTGACAGGAGGTGTGGTTGGGTGATATACTAATATAGTTGTCGCGAAAGACAAAGCCCTTTGAAAACTGAACAAGACGAACCAAGTGCAGGGTGACATAGAGATATGTAACCTGTCAAAAAAACGAAAATAAATCTGTCAGTGGACAGTAATGAGTGCGAACTCAAACTTTTTAATGAGAGTTTGATCCTGGCTCAGGACGAACGCTGGCGGCGTGCCTAATACATGCAAGTAGAACGCTGAAGAGAGGAGCTTGCTCTTCTTGGATGAGTTGC
>NZ_ALKI01000002.1:0-140763 GCF_000286495.1 Streptococcus sp. AS14 | reverse complement strand
GACTCGTTAGCTCAGTTGGTAGAGCATTTGACTTTTAATCAAAGGGTCACTGGTTCGAGCCCAGTACGGGTCATAAGAGCGGGTTTGGCGGAATTGGCAGACGCACCAGATTTAGGATCTGGCGCTTTAGGGCGTGGGGGTTCAAGTCCCTTAACCCGCATATAAGATAATAATGAGCCGGCTTAGCTCAGTTGGTAGAGCATCTGATTTGTAATCAGAGGGTCGCGTGTTCAAGTCATGTAGCCGGCATTTTTGAATAGGATGCGAACGTAGTTCAGTGGTAGAACATCACCTTGCCAAGGTGGGGGTCGCGGGTTCGAATCCCGTCGTTCGCTTGAGGCGGCCGGGGTGGCGGAACTGGCAGACGCACAGGACTTAAAATCCTGCGATTGGTAACGATCGTACCGGTTCGATTCCGGTCCTCGGCATAGACTTGTAAGAGGCAGTAGAAGAAGATGAGCACCCTTAGCTCAACTGGATAGAGTACCTGACTACGAATCAGGCGGTTAGAGGTTCGACTCCTCTAGGGTGCATTTGGCAGCGAAGCCTTAGGGCTCCGTTTTTAGATTGTTTAAACACCGGGAAGTAGCTCAGCTTGGTAGAGTACTTGGTTTGGGACCAAGGTGTCGCAGGTTCGAATCCTGTCTTCCCGACTAGATAACATAGAAGATAGATGTACTAATCTATCTTTTTGTTTTTAAGAAAACTGTATTTACAGTATTTATGACTTAGCTTACATAGGATTTAATTAGCGATAGAATCTTTTAGAACTTCTGGTCTTGTCTCTTTATATAATCCTATTTGAAAGCAAGGGATTTGATTATTCAACTAGGTTTAGATTGATTTTAAAGACTAGTGTTTCGGGTGTTTTCATCTATCATTCTGCTCGAATGTACTTTCCATTTGAGGCGAATAATATTAAAGATAAAAACCTCTGATAGCAGTGAATAGTTGCTTTCAGAGGTTTTTATATGTGCTGAGTTGGATTTACTACATCAAAGAGTATTCGTCAGATAACATAATGGTTTCTTTGCCCTTGTTATCAACGATGTAGACTTTTCTGGGAAAGAAAGGGTCAAATTGATAGTTTAAGTCAAATGAAATAATGGTGTTGAAGTTTTTTTGTGAGAATCGTAGAGATACTCTTCCTTGGCTATTGATGATTTCGAACTTGAGGACTGGGCGAAGTTCAAAGACTCCTTTGAGATTGTTATCAATAACGTACCAGAATGAGTCTATAATTTCTTCAGGGAGGCTCGTCATGATGCCAAAGCTGGCATATCGTCCGAGAGTATTTGTAAATGCCATGGGAGACTCCTTTCTTACAGTCTGGATTTTCTTATATGATACCCGAAAATGATTGAGATTGCAAGAATTTGACCTCTGGCAGGTCTGAATTAGATAAAAGAAAAAGAGCTTACGCTCTTTGACAACTTTATCGATTCTTTAGTTCAACATAACGTTTGTACCAAATATTGACATAAGCATCTGAAAATGGACCTCTTCCGTTGTTAATCCAATCAACTAGGATTTTGACATTTTCTTTGAGAATGAAATCCAAATCATCAGAATAGCGCATTTGCTTTTTGTGGCGTTCATATTCTTCTACATCCAACAGGCGTTTTTCACCATCAGCAAAGACTTTGACGTCTAAATCATAGTCAATGTATTTTAGAGCTTCATTATCCAGATAGTAAGGGCTGGCTAGGTTGCAGTAGTATGAAGTTCCATTGTCTCGAATCATGGCAATAATATTAAACCAGTATTTTTTATGAAAATAGACAATGGCTGGTTCACGTGTTACCCAACGTCGGCCATCACTTTCTGTTACCAGTGTGTGGTCATTAACACCAATAATAGCGTTTTCTGTTGTCTTTAGTACCATGGTATCTCGCCAGGTGCGGTGAAGATTCCCATCATGCTTATAACTTTGAATTGTAATAAAGTCGCCTTCTTTTGGAAGTTTCATAACTTACCAACTTTCTACAATTTATAAGTTTATCTTCTTTATTGTAACATATTTTCATAGAAATGCATAAGTTTTCATAGAAAATCTTAAAGATATTCTCTCAGAGCGCTAGCGATGTCGGAGAAATCATAGCCTTTGCGAGCTAGAGTTTGGGTCAGCCGCTGTTTTAAGTCATAGCCGTCGTACTTTTTTGAGTACTTGCGGTATTGTTTGTCTAGCTCTTTATAGAGCAGCTCTTGCTGGTTTTCTTGGTCTTCTTCGATTTCCAAATGCTGATAGGCGGTTTTGGCTTGGCTATAGGAAAAACCTTTGTTTATCAAGGATTGAAGTATTTTATCTTGTAAGGCCTTGCTGGGCAGTTTTCCCTGGTATTTTCTGAGCAGTTTTTGGGCAACCTTGTCTGTTAGTTCAGTGAAATCAAACCGGCCCAATTCTTCTTCTATGATAGTACTTGAGATCCCTTTTTGACTGAGTTTTTGCTTGAGAACAAAAGCGCCTTTGTCACCAGTGAGAAGGTTGGATTGGATAAAAGAGTTAGCATATTTTCTATCATTAATCCAATTATCTTTTTTTAGATTGTCCAAAACCTGGCTGATGGTTTCTGGTTGGATGTCGTGCTTCGTTAAGTAGTCTTTAACTTCCTTAGCGGTTCTTTGCTTGAAGGAGAGATGATAGAGGGCTAGATTTTTTCCGTAGGAAAATTGGGCATAGTCTTGAATTTCTGATAGCTCCTGCTCTGTGATTTCCATCCCTTTGGACAACATGAAGCGAACGATGGTGTCTTCTGTAATATAGAGCTTTTCACTGTCATCCAACTCCAAGAGGTAGAGTCTTTTTTTCTTTTCGATTTTTGTGATTTTCATAGGGGATTTTTGTAAAGTCCTTTCTTCTAGCTAAATGCTTCAAAGGCAGCTATCAAGCGTAGTTTGTCGGTATCAACATCCTTCCTGCCATAGTAGTCAAGAAAGAGCTCTGCATATTGAGGGTCAGATAAATTATAAGTAAGAGACCAGCTGGCCCAGTAAAGGTCAATGTGGCGATCACTGAGGCCAGCGAGGCCAAGGTCAATAAAGCAGGAGAAGGTTGATGCGTCTTTCAGAATGAAATTAGGCAAGCAGGCATCTCCATGAATCAAGGCATCCACCGTCAGTAAGTGTCCCTGCTCTTGGATAAGCTGGTATGCTTCCTCACGACTTGAGATGTGAAATTGAGGCAGCAAGGCTTTTTGATAAAAGCAACCTTTCCGATAATTTTCCGCTGCTTGTTCTTTATAGTGCTCGAGGCGATGCTGGATTGGGAAATGCTGGGCTTGGAGGCTGTGAAGTTTTCTGAGTGCGTCCGCCATCGTTTGGCAAAGTTCTTCTGGCTGTTGGAGAAAGGCTAGGGCGTCCTTGCCCTCGGCTTCTTTAGTCAGCAAGTAATCTTTATCTGTTGCCAGGTAGTGAATGACAGGCACACCGAGCCCTTGCTTCTCAAACCATTTGGCAAGTATAGCTTCTTGGGCTAACTGGCCTTTTTGGTCAATTTTCAAATAATAGCCAGTATCAACATAGAAAACACTGGCTGCAGAATGTGAGGAGCTGTCGTAAAAGTTGGCTCCCTCTAGATAAGTTCGTATTTGCTCAGGGAAATGGTCTAGTGGAAGGGATATTTTTTCTGATTTCATACTTTTATTGTAACATATTCTCAACTAATGCGAGGCAGCGTGGTATAATAGAAGCATGAATGTGAAAGTGAAGCAAAGAATCCCTTTGAAAATTAAGAAAATGGGGATTAATGGGGAAGGGATTGGATTTTATAAGAAAACGCTGGTCTTTGTGCCAGGGGCTTTGAAGGGTGAGGAAGTCTACTGTCAGGTGACCAAGGTTCAGCGTAATTTCATCGAGGCTAAGCTCTTGACTATCAACAAGCGGTCAAAATTTCGGGTGGAAGCGCCTTGTGAGATTTATGATAGCTGTGGGGGCTGTCAAATCATGCACCTCCACTATGACAAGCAGTTGGAGTTTAAGGAAGATTTGCTGCGTCAGGCCTTGAAAAAATTTGCGCCAGCTGGTTACGAAAACTACGAGATTCGTCCGACCATTGGTATGCAGGAGCCGCTCTATTATCGGGCCAAGTTGCAGTTTCAGACTCGGAAATTTAAGGATGAGGTCAAGGCGGGGCTCTATGCCCAGAATTCCCACTATCTGGTCTCGCTGAAAAACTGTCTAGTTCAGGACAAGGTAACGCAAAAGATCATAAATAAGGTAGCTCGGCTTTTAGGGAAGTATAGACTGCCCATCTATGATGAGAGAAAGACTGCTGGAGTACGTACCGTTATGATTCGTAGATCCAGAAAGACGGGTCAGGTGCAGATGATTTTTGTGACGGGGCGTAAGCTGGACTTTTCTCCAGTCGTTCGAGATCTAGTGGCTGAATTTCCTGAGTTGGAAACAGTGGCAGTTAATTATCATACGAGCAAGTCCAGTGAGATTTACGGGGATAAGACAGAGATTATCTGGGGCGAGGAGGCTATCCAAGAAGGGGTGCTGGACTATGAGTTCTCCCTGTCTCCTCGAGCTTTCTATCAGCTCAATCCTGAACAGACAGAGGTGCTCTACGGGGAGGCGGTTAAGGCGCTGGATGTAACGGAAGAAGACCATTTGATTGATGCCTATTGCGGGGTTGGGAGCATCGGCTTTGCCTTTGCTAAAAGGGTCAAGTCTTTGAGAGGTATGGACATCATCCCTGAGGCCATTGAAGACGCCAAGCGCAATGCCAAGCGCATGGGCTTTGACAATACTCTCTACGAGGCTGGAACGGCAGAGGAGATTATTCCTCGCTGGTATGCTGAGGGCTATCGGGCGAATGCCTTGATTGTCGACCCGCCGCGAACGGGTCTTGACGATAAGCTGCTGGAGACGATTGTCCGCTATGCACCTAAAAAGATGGTCTACGTTTCCTGCAATGTCTCAACTCTGGCTCGGGATTTGGTCAAGCTCTGTCAGGTCTACGATGTCCACTATATCCAGTCGGTTGATATGTTTCCGCATACTGCTCGGACCGAGGCAGTGGTGAAATTGTCTAAGAGAGATAGCACTCGGTTGAGTTAATCGGAAACGGATTGCTAGAGTTGGCAAAATCATTCTAAAAAGGACTTAGTTTTCTTGTAATACAGAGCTAAGTCTTTTCTTTTGTCAAAATTGCAAAGGTTTTATCGGAAGCGTAAGCTTGGAAGGTTAGTCTCTTCCTAATCTATTAGTCAAAAAAAAGAGAACACTCGTCAAGTGTTCTCCAATGATAATCAGTTATATTAGAATAAACCGAAGACTAGGACTGCAAGGACGGCACCAATAATTGGTCCGACAACAGGAATCCAAGCATAGCTCCAATCGCCATTTCCTTTGTTTGGAATCGGAAGGAGACTGTGCATGATGCGAGGTCCTAAGTCACGAGCCGGGTTTAGGGCATAACCTGTTGTTCCACCAAGCGAGAGACCAATTCCGACAATGAGTGTTCCGACTGCAAAAGTGCCAATGCCTGCTTGCAGCTTATAAAGTCCAAGAGCGAAGATAGTCAGTACAAGGACAAAAGTTCCAAGGATCTCGCTAATCAGGTTAGAGAAGGTATCTTTGATAGCTGGGCCTGTGCTGAATGTGCCTAGGACGTTAGCTGGATTTTCTTCAGCTAGATAGTGAGGTTTGAACTGTAGGAAGACGAGGAACTGTCCGACCATAGCACCTGCAAACTGAGCAAGGACGTAAGGAAGAACAGATGCCCAAGGCAAATCACCTTTCAGAGCTACTCCGATTGTTAGGGCAGGGTTCAGATGGGCTGGGCCAAGGTTGCCGGATACAAAAGCAGCGATGGCAACAGCGATCCCCCATCCCATGGTGATTACAATCCAGCCTGAATTGTGACTCTTAGTTTTGGGAAGAACCACACCTGCAACTACACCATTACCCAGAAGGAGCAAGAGCAGTGTTCCTAAAAATTCGCCAAATATTTCTTTCATCATCTATGTTACTCCATTTAAAAGAAGGGGTGGCAGACAGTTGTTAGTCTACCGCCTCTTCTTGTATTTTCTATTTTTTTAATTCTTCTAAATCGTTATTTGCAAGGGCAGCTTGTACGTCGTTTCGATAAGCTGCTTTTTCTTCTTCTGTCCAGTCGTAGAATCGTCCCATTTCATCCAGAACAGGCTCTACAATAGCATCTAAACCATCCCGCATAAAGAGCATGTGATTTGTCCGGCGAAGCAGGAAGTCGACTGGGCTGAGTGCTAATTCATTACGCATAGCATAATGCAGTGACAAGGTATCCGCTAGGCTGAGACCTGGTGCTTGCTCGATGCTGTGAGCGAGGGCAAAGACCTTAGGAACATTAGAACCGTAAAGGTTAGCAAGATGGAAGGCTTCCTTGCTGTCGAGGCCACGAGAGACGCCGAGTTGTGCAAAGGCTTCGATTTCGGAATCCACATTTGCTGGATTGAGCTCTCCGCCTGAAACAGGGTAGGTCTTAGAGTTGATGAGCTTGAAGCTGCGGTCAAATTCTGCTTTGAGGATTTCAACCACACGCTCCATAGCGCCTTCAGCCATCTTACGATAGTCCGTAATCTTACCGCCAGCAAGGGTCAAGAGACCATTGTTATCACGTTCCAAGCTGGAACCGCGGGACACAGCAGATGGATCCAAGTGTTTTTCAGAAGTGCTGCTTTCGAGTTGCGTAACAGCAGCTTCAACATCCTCACGAGATTTTTCTTTAGCCAGATAGCTCTCAACAGTTGCAATCAGTGCATTGAAACTTTCGTCGCTAATGGTACCGTTGTTTCCGCCGTTGTAGTCAGAAGCACTGTTTCCTGCAATCAGAGGACGCAGACCTGCCCAACTGCTTTCGATGTCGTCAATTGTGATATTTGCTTCTGGGAAGCGATTGTTGACAATGCCCAAGAGGTAATCCACATCTTCTTGTGTTACTTTTGGATGCTCAAGGTCGCCAGTGTAGTCGGTGTCTGTCGTACCAAAGTAGGTTTTATTTTCACGTGGAAGGAC
This sequence comes from Streptococcus sp. AS14, assembly GCF_000286495.1. Taxonomy (NCBI): domain Bacteria; kingdom Bacillati; phylum Bacillota; class Bacilli; order Lactobacillales; family Streptococcaceae; genus Streptococcus; species Streptococcus sp. AS14. Next base: position 133,764 of record NZ_ALKI01000002.1, on the reverse strand, counting down.
AAAGACCATCCGGCCGTCTCCCAAGCCTGTGTCAAAGTAGACTGGCTGAGAAACCTTGATCTTGCTAGAGTCAACTACCAAGTGAACACCCTTGGTTGGACGCATTTGTGAGTATTGCTCACCGGCATTTGACAGATTGCGTACCTTGTCGCTCCAAGGTCCAGTTGTGTTGATGACTAGGCGAGCCTTGATTTCAAAGACTTCATCCGTCAAGAGGTCACGCGCAACAACGCCTGTAATCTTTCCAGCTTCATCAAAGAGGAAGCCTTCTGCCTTGACATGGTTGGCAATCAATGCACCGTCTTGGTTGGCGCGTTTGATATTTTCAATCACGAGACGAGCGTCGTTGTTGCGGAAGTCAAGATAGACACCGCCGCCGACCAGACCTTCCTTCTTAAGTTCGGGTTCCCGCTCTAGCACTTCTTCCTTGCTCAAGACCTTGTTAGCAGCAGGAGTGTTGTTGACACCAGCCAAGAGGTCGTAAAGGTCCATAGCCACCTTGAGACGGAAGAGGCTGAAAGTAGCGCCATCTTCTTCATAGACAGGCAGCAGCATAGGATCTGGTTTTGGAATATGAGGGGCAATTTGCTGTACCACAGCGCGCTCAGAAACTGTATCTGAGACCACCTCTACGTCGAATTGCTTGAGGTAACGAAGTCCGCCGTGGACCAGCTTAGTCGAACGGCTAGAAGTTCCTTCTGCAAAATCCTGCATTTCAATCAGACCGGTCTCCAGGCCACTAGCTGCCGCTTGCAAGGCTACCCCAGCACCGGTAATCCCACCACCAATAATCAGGAGGTCTAAGGTGCGTTCCTGCATTTTTTTAATCGATAATTCACGTGTTTTCTTTGAGAATTCCATAATTACACACTTTCTAACTTAGTCGTTTCATGCTTCTACTGACTTGATTATCAAAATAAGAATCAGTATCAGTCGTCGATTTCTGCAAAGGCTTGAGTTGCCTTAACGGCTTTTTTCCATCCTTTGTAGAGTTGTTCCTTGCGGGATTCATTCATAGATGGTTCAAAGAGTTCTCCAGTTTCGTTGAGAGTGCGGAGTTCATCTAAGTCTTTCCAGTAGCCTACTGACAGTCCTGCCAAGAAGGCTGCACCAAGAGCAGTTGTTTCTAAGTTTTTGGCACGCGCAATATCGATTCCCAAAATGTCAGCTTGGAACTGCATGAGGAAGTTGTTCATAGCAGCACCGCCGTCGACTTTGAGGACTTGAATAGCTGTTTTAGCATCTACTTGCATAGTATCGATGATGTCGCGTACTTGGTAAGCGATAGATTGCAGGGTTGCCTTGATAAAGTCTTCCTTGCTGGTTCCGCGAGTCAAGCCGAAGACAGAACCACGCGCATTTTGATCCCAATATGGAGCTCCCAGTCCTGTAAAGGCAGGCACTACATAAACTTCATCGTTGTTATGAGAAGCAAGGGCATATTTTTCAGACTCAGGTGAATTTTCAACCATTCGAAGACCGTCGCGCAGCCATTGAATGGCACTTCCAGCAATGAAGATAGAACCTTCTAAGGCATAGTAAACCTTGCCGTTGATACCGTAACCAATCGTTGTCAAGAGGTTATTTTCAGACAGCTGCATCTCTTCACCAGTGTTCATGATGATGAAAGAACCAGTTCCGTATGTATTCTTAACCATACCAGGCTCAAAAGCTAACTGTCCAAAGAGAGCTGCTTGCTGATCACCAGCCATACCAGAGATTGGAACTTCTCCGCCGTAGAAATGGAATGGAGCAGTCTTGCCATAGATTTCTGAGTTAGATCGAACTTCTGGAAGCATAGCCTTTGGAATGTTAAGGATTTCCAAAATTTCGTCATCCCATTTTAGTTCCTTGATATTATAGAGCATAGTACGGGCTGCGTTTGAGTAGTCGGTCACGTGAGCCGCGCCGTCAGTCAATTTCCAAACCAACCAGGTATCAATGGTACCAAAGAGCAATTCGCCTTTTTCAGCTCTTTCTTGTGCACCCTCTACATGATCCAAAATCCAGCGAACCTTGGTAGCAGAAAAGTAAGCGTCAATAATCAAACCAGTCTTTTCATGGAATTTTTCCACATAGCCTTGGCTTTTCAGCTGTTCAGCCAGAGGAGCAGTCTGACGAGATTGCCAAACGATAGCATTGTAGATAGGAAGTCCTGTATTCTTATCCCAGACGACAGTTGTTTCACGCTGGTTGGTGATTCCGATAGCTTCGATTTGATTAGGTTTGACTCCACTTTCGATGAAGGCACCTGCGATAACGGATTGGACAGAGTTCCAAATTTCATTGGCATTATGCTCAACCCATCCAGCTTGAGGGAAAATCTGAGTAAATTCTTTTTGACTGGAGCTAACTTTTTCTCCTTTTTTGTTAAAGATGATGGCGCGTGAACTAGTAGTTCCTTGGTCGATGGCCATGATGTATTTTTCTTGTGACATGAACTGTCCTCCTGGTAAAAATCTTGAGGATGTTTCCTCTACAGTAACTAGTATATAAAATTAAACGCTTTCTTTTTTATCAACTTTTTTTAAATTTTAAAAAAATCTGAGGAGATTGTGCGAAAATCACAAAGAAACCTGGATTTCTCCAAGTTTCTTAATGAAATATCATGTGACGGATTTGAGCCAAATCTTCCAAATCCAAGTCATTTTTTAAATAATAGATAGGAACTTGCTGGGTCTGATGAATAGGATTGTTGGTGATGATGAGGTCATAATTTCTGGTAAGGTCGTAGGATTCAATCGTAATAAAGCGATTGTACTCTAAATAGCGTCTTAAAATGGCTGTCATTCTAGAAACAACGATAAAGCTATCTGTCAAGTCCATGCCTATCTTGATGACCTGCCCGTCATTTTCAGCAATGTACTCCATCAGCTGGAGCCATTCCCACAACACCTTTTTATCCAGAGATGTTCCCTGCCGGAAAATAGGCAGTTTACTAAAAATAGTGTCTGCCACTTGTCGATAATCGTATTCGCTCCATAAGTAAGGATGGCGCAATTCCAGAGCGTGCTTGTATTTGTCTTGCAAGAGATAGCCTCGGAAAAGAAAGACGCGGGCGCAGAGCTGACTGAGTTCGTAGGTCACTTGGTCTTCAATGTAGTCCCCTAGCAAGTCCTGAGATTTCATCTCTTGAATGAGTTGCGTAATCAGACTGGCAATTTCACCGCCAAAGCCCAGTATATATTCCATGGTGTGCAGGGGTAAAATCCGATGGGAAAGCAGAAATGAAAAGAAAATCATCATTTCGCCATCTTCGAGACTCAGGGTGATGTGCTGCCCGGCAAAGAAATCATTTGCTCGGCGATGCAAGCGTTGATAGAAGATGTTTTCAAAATAGCCCTGCATTTTCTGCTCGATGTTTTGGAATTGACAGGCATTGACTCTTAGGCGCTGTTGGGTGATATGTGCCCAAAGGGCCAAGTCCAATCGCTGACCTTGAGAGAGTTGGGCTCCGCAGAGTTCTTCTAAGACGGCAACTTCCTGCCTTCTTTCTGATTTTTGAAGTTCTTTTTCCCAATCTTGACTAGACCAAACCTTGCGAAAGAGGCAGAAATAAAAATAGCGGATCTGGTGTTCAGGCCCTTTCAGGCGGCCATTTTGGATAGATAGCTCAAACTCTGATAAAATTTGATTTAGCCCAGATATATGGCGGCCAAGTGTTGCTTCACTGATCATCAGCTCCTGAGCTAATTGATGGGCTAAAAACTGCTGATGATAGAGCAGGTAGTTTAAAATCTGGTATTTGATAGCATTGCCCAAAAAGAGTCTGCGAATGTCGCGACCTTTGGTATCCGGTCCGACAGACAGACTGAGCGTTTCGTCCTGAAGATGGATGGATAAGGCTGCATGATGGTCCATAGCCTTGTCGTTAATCAAGCTAATGTACTTGGTCAAGGTTGCCTTCGAGAATCCTGTTTCTGACATGACGTCCTTCAAACTGGATGTAGAATGCTGCTGTAAATAAGACAGGACAATAAACTGCCCCGCTTCACTCTTTTCCATTAAGTCTGCAAGATACATACGAAAACCCTCTCAATTCACTAATCTTAGCTTATCACAAAAGGGAAAAAAGACGAAGCAATGTGCTTTATTTTTTCTTATCGTTGTCTAAGGAAATAATAAACTGAAACAATCTGTCATCATGTCTATCTTAATTCGCCATTCCATTCCTTTTGAACAAGCGTAAGAAGAGCAAATTATCACACTTTTTTGCTTTGGGTCTGATAGATTTTTTATGGTATAATTGTAGAAAAATGACTATGAGGGAGCAGATATGGATAATGTGATTGATTTGTCTATCCCAGTGGCAGAAGTGATTGAGAAGCAGCCAGAGGTTTTGGATGTTTTGGTCGAGTTGGGCTTTACGCCTCTGGCCAATCCCGTTATGCGCAATACAGTCGGGCGCGTGGTTTCTATCAAAAAAGGTGCTGGTATGAACGGCATTGACCTTAATAAAATCAAGCAAACTCTGGAATTAAACGGCTATGAAGTGGTGGGGATTTAGGCATGGCTACTGAACGCATTGAAGTCCTCAAGTCAATCTTGCTGGACCTACATAATGGAGCTTCGGCAGAATCTGTTCAGGAGCTTTTCAACAAGCATTTTGCTGGCGTGTCCGCTATCGAAATCAGCCTGATGGAGCATGAGCTGATGAACTCGGATACGGGAGTGACCTTCGAAGATGTCATGTCCCTCTGCAATGTCCATGCTAACCTCTTTAAAGGTGCCATTCAGGATGTGGAGGTAGCTGATACCGACCATCCAGGCCATCCTGTTCAGATTTTTAAGCAGGAAAATCTAGCGCTGCGGGCTGCCCTTATGCGGGTTCGAAGACTCCTATCTACCTATGAAAGCACAGAAGATGAGGAGCTTCTTCCTGAAATCCGCAAGGGACTCCAGCGCCAGCTGGGTTTGGTGGGGCAGTTTGATATCCACTATCAGCGCAAGGAAGAGCTCATGTTTCCCATCATGGAGAGCTACGGCCATGATTCGCCGCCCAAGGTCATGTGGGGGGTGGATGACCAGATTCGAGACCTTTTCCAAGAGGCTAAGATTGCTGCAGAGCAGCTACCGGATACTTCGATTGAGGAAGTCAAGGAAAAGTTTGAGACTTTTGCGGCTGAGTTTGAAGCTATGATCTTCAAGGAAGAGTCTATCCTTCTTATGATTCTCCTCGAATCCTTTACTCAGGATGACTGGCTCAAGATTGCTGAGGAGAGCGATGCTTATGGCTATGCTATCATCAAGCCGACGGAGAAATGGATTCCTGCGCGACATTCATTCTCGGAGGAGGAAGCTGGGGATGCTGCTGATGAAGGAAGCGAAGCGCCAGCCAGTATAGAACAGACTAGTGATGGCAGGTTTCAGCAGGTCATTGATACGCCGGATGGTCAGATCACCATTTCCTTTAAGCCCAAGGAAAAGAAGGAGCAAACCTTTAATCGGGAGACCCAGCAGCCTTTTGGTCATGGCTATCTGTCGGTGGCGGAGGCCAATCTGATTTTGGACCATCTGCCCATGGAGATTACCTTTGTCAATAAGGACGATATTTTCCAGTACTATAATGATAGTGTGCCTGCAGATGAGATGATTTTCAAGCGGACGCTTTCCCAGATAGGGCGCAATGTCGAGCTCTGCCACCCGCCCAAGTTTTTGGATAAGGTGCGGCGGATTTTCAAGGCTCTGCGCGATGGAGAGCGGGACAAGTTTGAGATGTGGTTCAAGTCGGAATCGCGGGGCAAGTTTGTTCATGTGACCTATGCGGCGGTGCGGGATGAGGCTGGTGAATTTCAAGGGGTGCTGGAGTATGTACAGGACATTCAGCCCTTCCGTGACATTGACAGTGATTTTTACCGAGATTTGGACTAGGTATTTGCAGTTAGAAAGTGAGAAAAATGAGTTACGAACAAGAATTTTTACAGGAGTTTGAAGCTTGGGTCAAGACCCAGGTCATGATTAACGAGATGGCCCTCAAGGAGAGTCAGGCAGTCTACGAGGCGGACCAGGATGAGCGGGCTAAGGAAGCAGCCATCCGCTATGAAAGTCGTCTCGATGCTTACCAGTTCCTTTTGGGGAAATTCGCCAACTATCAGGCGGGCAAGGGATTTCATGACCTGCCAGACGGACTTTTGGGTGAGAGAAATTATTGATTTTTCGCTGGAAAGGTGATAGAATAAGTTCATCAGAGGTGTTTTGAGTCAAGCATTTTACAGAAAGTGGCGGTGCTGAGAAGTCCACAAATGTGTCAAAGCTGGTTGCTGATGAGATGAAAAATTGAAATAAAAGTGTCTTTGTATTTACTTCAAAGACGAAAGTTGCGGGCAACTGCCCGAAATTGGGTGGTACCGCGGATATTGATTCGTCCCTGTCATGGATATGGCAGGGACTTTTTTTATGGAAAGTGAGGTAGGAAGATGGAGCAAGTACAGGCGTTAATTAAAGAATTACGGATAATAAATAAAATGATTTATTTGAATAGAGAGTTTCAAAATAAAAATATAGTTACTATAAAATCTGAAATGATCCTCCGGAATATACTAGCTTCTATTATCAAATCTTCTAATTATATAATAAATAATCAAAAAAACATATTACAAAATATGATATCCATTAGATTTATTTTTGAAGGTTTGATTACATTGATTCTCTTGATTCAAGATGAAAAGTATGTGTTTAAACTATACTATGATTTGCTCTCCAGTGAAAGAAAAAATATAGAGTACAGAAAAAATCAATTAGAACAAGAGATTAAAGTCTTAGAAAACTCAGCTGGTAAGTTTTCTAAAAATATTGAAGTAACGAGTATGATAAACTTAGAAGAAATCCCTAGACAAGAAGAAATAGATTTAGAGTTTTTTAGAGAGATAATTCGGGATAATTTCTTTATTCATACATCGTATAACGATTTATATAAAAATGGATTAAACTTTCAAATTTATTGTTTAAAGGAGGAAGGCATTCCATTTTACGATAAAGAATTAAAGAAACTCGATGACGAAGAAGTTATATTTTTTCAAGATTTAAAAAGTCATGCAAAATTATTCAAAAATAAAAGTAAGGAAGAAATACAGAAAGAGTTTAAAAAAACTCGAATCAATTGGAGAGAGAAAGCAAAACAAGCTAATTTAGAAAACGAATATGACTACATATACGGATTTTCTAGTAGTTTAAGTCATTTTAGTGGATACTCATTGTTAACAAGTAGTACTTATGATCCACTAGAAGAGGAAATGATACTACGTAGACTTGAAATTTATTTAGAAAATATTAAAAATAATATAAATTATTATATAGAAAAGTATCAACTACTTCCTTATAGTATACTTTATATTACCAACGAAGAGAAGGACAACTAAAATGAAAGAACTTTCACCTAAATACAATCCAGCCGAGGTTGAGGCTGGTCGTTACCAAAAATGGCTTGATGCTGATGTTTTCAAGCCTTCAGGAGATAAAAAGGCTAAGCCTTATTCGATTGTGATTCCACCACCAAACGTAACTGGGAAACTTCACCTTGGTCACGCCTGGGATACGACCTTGCAGGATATCATCATCCGTCAGAAGCGTATGCAAGGCTTCGATACACTTTGGCTTCCTGGCATGGACCACGCGGGTATTGCGACTCAGGCTAAGGTCGAGGAGCGCTTGCGGGAGCAAGGCATTTCCCGCTATGACCTGGGTCGTGAAAAATTCCTAGATAAAGTCTGGGAATGGAAAGACGAATACGCGACAACCATCAAGGAGCAATGGGGCAAGATGGGCCTCTCTGTGGACTATTCTCGTGAGCGTTTCACTCTTGATGAAGGTCTATCAAAAGCCGTCCGCAAGGTCTTTGTCGAGCTTTACAAGAAAGGCTGGATCTACCGTGGTGAGTTTATCATCAACTGGGACCCAGCAGCTCGCACAGCCCTTTCTGATATCGAGGTGATCCATAAGGACGTGGAAGGTGCCTTCTACCACATGAACTACATGCTTGAAGACGGCTCACGCGCCCTTGAAGTTGCGACAACTCGTCCTGAGACTATGTTTGGGGATGTTGCGGTTGCAGTCAATCCAGAAGACCCACGTTACAAAGACTTGATTGGACAAAACGTTATCCTTCCAATCGCTAATAAACTCATCCCAATCGTTGGAGATGAGCACGCAGATCCTGAGTTTGGTACAGGTGTCGTGAAAATCACGCCTGCCCACGATCCAAACGACTTCTTGGTTGGTCAACGCCATAACTTGCCACAAATTAACGTTATGAACGACGACGGAACCATGAATGACTTGGCCTTTGAATTTGCAGGGTTAGACCGTTTCGAAGCCCGCAAAGCGGTTGTCAATAAACTGGAAGAAATCGGTGCTCTGGTTAAAATCAAAAAACGTGTCCACAGTGTTGGTCACTCAGAGCGGACAGGAGTTATGGTTGAGCCGCGTTTGTCTACGCAATGGTTCGTCAAGATGGACCAATTGGCGAAGAATGCTATTGCCAACCAAGACACAGAGGACAAGGTAGAATTTTACCCACCTCGTTTCAATGATACCTTCCTCCAATGGATGGAAAATGTCCACGACTGGGTTATCTCTCGGCAGCTCTGGTGGGGGCACCAAATACCTGCTTGGTACAATGGAAATGGCGAAATTTATGTGGGCGAAGAAGCGCCAGAAGGTGACGGATGGACGCAAGACGAAGACGTCTTGGATACTTGGTTCAGTTCAGCCCTTTGGCCCTTCTCAACCATGGGCTGGCCGGATGTCGACTCAGAGGACTTCAAACGTTACTTCCCAACTTCAACCTTGGTAACAGGTTACGACATCATCTTCTTCTGGGTGTCTCGTATGATCTTCCAATCATTGGAATTCACTGGCCGTCAGCCATTCCAAAACGTTCTTATCCACGGTCTTATCCGTGACGAGCAAGGACGTAAGATGTCTAAATCTCTCGGTAATGGGATTGATCCAATGGATGTCATCGAGAAATACGGTGCCGATGCCCTGCGTTGGTTCCTATCAAACGGCTCTGCCCCTGGACAAGACGTCCGCTTCTCTTACGAGAAAATGGATGCTTCTTGGAACTTCATTAACAAAATCTGGAACATTTCCCGCTATATCCTCATGAACAATGAAGGCTTGACGCTGGATGCGGCGCGTGAGGATGTCGCTCAGGTGGCGGCTGGTCAGGCAGGTAATGTCACTGACCGCTGGATTCTCCACAACCTCAATGAAACCATTGGCAAGGTCACTGAGAACTTCGATAAGTTTGAATTTGGTGTAGCTGGACACATTCTCTACAACTTCATTTGGGATGAATTTGCCGACTGGTATGTGGAGCTGACTAAGGAAGTGCTTTACAGCGATAATGAAGACGAGAAAGTCATCACTCGCTCTGTCCTCCTTTACACGCTGGACCAAATCCTGCGTCTGCTTCACCCAATCATGCCTTTCGTGACCGAGGAAATCTTTGGTCAAATCTCAGAAGGCACCATTGTGACAGCGGCTTATCCAGTAGTTCGTCCAGAGTTTGAAAATGCCGAGGCAGCAGCTGGCGTGGAAGCCCTCAAGGATCTGATCCGTTCGGTGCGCAATAGCAGAGCTGAGGTCAATGTGGCGCCAAGCAAGCCGATTACCATCTTGATTAAGATGACAGACAGCGCGCTGGAAACCTTCTTCAAGGATAATATCAACTATATCAAGCGCTTCACCAATCCTGAGCATTTGGAAATCGCAGCAGACCTTGCTGTTCCAGAGCTGGTCATGTCCAGTATCATCACAGGCGCAGAAATCTACTTGCCGCTGGCAGACCTCCTCAATATTGAGGAAGAACTGGCTCGTCTCGAAAAAGAACTAGCCAAATGGCAGAAAGAACTGGATATGGTTGGCAAGAAACTCTCTAACGAACGCTTCGTAGCCAACGCCAAACCAGAAGTCGTCCAAAAAGAACGCGACAAACAAGCCGACTACCAAGCCAAGTACGACGCGACCGTAGAGCGTATTGAGGAAATGAAGAAGTTGGTGGGATAAAGCTGGCAACATGTATTTTTTAGAAAAAGGAGAAAAATTTAAATGAATCTTAAAAATGTAGTAGAAATATTGGCCGGTTTTATTACATACGGGATACCTGTTTTATCATTTTTATGGCAAATAAAAAGTGACTTTACTGATAAGAAACAGATAGAATCAATTGTATCTAATTACAATTATCAAAACAATTCAAATTTTGACTTCAAGGATATAAATATTCAAAATGGTTACATTCAAGTTAATAATCCACAGAATATAAATATAGAACTAAAGAATGAGCTTGATAAATTTGAGGAGGAAATATTAGAAGATAAAAAATTTTTATCAGACAATTTATACATAATATCTTTTTTGATTATTTCCTTTATTTTTATTTTCAATTTAATTATTAATGATTGGAGTGGTTTCGAAAATATATCTTCGGTTTGGGAAACAAATATAATTAAAGATAATCTAGTTTTATCGTTTGATTCAACTTTGAAGCAAGTGTTATTAATGGTTTTAATCTATATTATTTTAGTAGTTATTAAGTACTTGCTAGATAAGCAAAGTCTCATCAAAACTTTAGGGTTTATATTAGCTTTCGTTTTATACTTATTTACTTATTTAGAGATTAAGGACGGTTTTATACAGATTTTTAAATATCCTATTATTTTATCTGATTTCTCAATGTTTATTTCATTGCCTGTAGCATTAATTGCTCTTTCCTTTTTGTTCTTTAGTCTGAAAACTCTAATTGAAAGATTATGCAGTTTGATTTTAGTATACAAGTCCAAAATGAAAACAACACTTATTAACACCATTTCTTCTATAAGTGTAGTTATAGCTCCAATATTTATTCTTGTTATAAAATTTATATTTAAATAATAATTACCAATTATTTTGGTGTAGTATATAAATGTATACAATAGTAATAAATAAAGGATTGAGAAATGTAATATCAACCTTAATTGATGAAAAGAATAGATTTTTTATTATTGTACTATCTTTAGTATTTTCATAGAAAAATCAATATTTTAGAAAACAGGTTACTACATGCCAAATCCTGCAAGTTCAAACCGCACTGAGAAGTAAAACATTGCAGCCTTCCTTTCAGACTTTTTGGGTGAATTGAGTTGGGATTTTAACAGACCGAGAATTCCGACTGATGTAGGCTAATTAGTTTATTAGTATGTCCGGATATATCAATTAGATCATTCATACACTCAGCTGGATTATTGTGATATCCACAATGTTCAGCCAGAGAACATTCCAACTAGGCATTTGGAGACTACTATGAAAGTCTCTACTTTATTATAAACTCCCACAACCAAGTTCAGTTTCATCTGAGCTTGGTTTTTCTATCCCTCCCCCTTTCATCCCTCACCGACTTAATACTTTCTTTTAAGCCTTAAAAATGATAAAATAAGACAAACAAACTATAGGAGAACATAATGACTAAAGCAAATTTTGGTGTTGTTGGTATGGCTGTTATGGGCCGTAACCTTGCCCTAAATATCGAATCTCGTGGCTACACAGTTGCCATTTATAATCGCTCAGCAAACAAGACAGAGGACGTCATTGCCTCTCATCCTGAGAAGAACTTTGTGCCAAGCTATGATGTAGAGTCTTTTGTGAACTCTATCGAAAAGCCACGTCGGATTATGCTGATGGTTCAAGCTGGTCCTGGTACAGATGCGACTATTCAGGCCTTGCTTCCTCACTTGGATAAGGGCGATATTCTGATTGACGGCGGGAATACTTTCTACAAGGATACTATTCGCCGTAATGAAGAGTTGGCTAACTCTGGTATCAATTTCATCGGTACAGGTGTTTCTGGTGGTGAAAAGGGCGCATTGGAAGGGCCATCTATCATGCCGGGTGGTCAAAAAGAAGCTTATGAGTTGGTAGCGGATGTCTTGGAAGAAATCTCTGCTAAAGCTCCTGAAGACGGTGCACCATGTGTGACCTATATCGGTCCTGATGGCGCTGGTCACTATGTAAAAATGGTCCATAACGGAATTGAATATGGAGATATGCAGCTTATCGCTGAGAGTTATGACCTTATGCAGCACTTGCTGGGCCTTTCAGCTAGTGAAATGGCAGATATCTTCACAGAGTGGAACAAAGGCGAACTGGACAGCTATCTGATTGAGATTACAGCGGATATCTTGACACGCAAGGACGATGAAGGTCAAGATGGTCCAATCGTTGACTACATTCTGGATGCAGCTGGCAATAAGGGAACTGGTAAGTGGACCAGTCAATCTTCTTTGGATTTAGGTGTGCCACTGCCATTGATTACAGAGTCAGTCTTTGCGCGTTACATTTCTACCTATAAAGATGAGCGTGTGACTGCCAGCAAGGTATTGCCAAAACCAGCTGCTTTCACCTTTGAGGGAGATAAGGCGGAGTTGATTGAAAAGATCCGTCAGGCTCTTTACTTCTCAAAAATCATGTCTTATGCTCAAGGATTTGCTCAGTTGCGTGTAGCTTCTAAGGAAAATAATTGGAATCTGCCGTTCGGAGAGATTGCTTCTATCTGGCGTGCTGGCTGTATCATCCGTGCCCGCTTCCTTCAAAAGATTACAGATGCTTATGGCCGTGATGCTGATCTAGCAAACCTGCTCTTGGATGAATACTTTATGGATATTACGGCTAAGTACCAGCAGGCAGTCCGTGATGTTGTCAGCTTGGCTGTGCAAGCAGGTGTACCAGTCCCAACTTTCTCCAGTGCCATTGCTTACTTTGATAGCTACCGTGCGGAAAATCTGCCAGCGAATCTGATTCAGGCACAGCGTGATTACTTTGGTGCTCATACATATAACCGTAAAGACAAAGAAGGTACCTACCACTATTCTTGGTACGACGAAAAATAGGATAGGCCTATGGCAAAGCGAATTTTACTAGTAGAAAATGAAAAAAATCTTGCCCGATTTGTGAGTTTGGAACTGCAAAAGGAAAGCTTTCTTGTAGATTTGGCTGAGACTGGTCAAGAGGGACTGGCTTTGGCTAAAGATGTGGATTATGACTTGCTCTTGCTCAACTATGATCTTCAAGATATGACTGCCAGCGATTTTGCTCAGCAGCTGAGCTTGATTAAGCCAGCGTCCGTCATTATCGTTCTGGCTAGTCGCGAAGAGATTGCAGATCAGCGGGAAGCAATCCAGCATTTTGCTGTTTCCTACGTAGTCAAGCCTTTCATTATCAGTGATTTAGTGGAGCGTGTCTCCATCATTTTCCGCGGTCGTGACTTTATCGACCAGCACTGCAGCCTCTTAAAAATTCCGACCTCTTACAGGAATCTGCGAGTGGATATTAAAAATCACACAGTTTACCGTGGCGAGGAAGTTATTGCGCTGACGCGGCGGGAGTACGATCTGCTGGTAACCCTGATGGGCAGCAATAAGGTCATGAGCCGTGAGCAGCTGCTGGAGCGTGTCTGGAAGTACGAGAGTGCAACGGAGACCAACGTTGTAGATGTTTATATTCGTTATCTGCGCAGTAAAATTGATGTGGAGGGGCAGCCAAGCTATATCAAAACCGTTCGCGGTATTGGTTATGCCATGCAAGAATAGAAAATTAAAGACTCTGTTCTCCTTAGGAGACGGAGTTTTTTTGCTCTTGTTATAGTATAGATAGGAGAACTAATGGGATTTTTCTAACTATTTTATGCAATCGTTTTCGTTTGAATATAGCAAAAATATAACTCTTGAAGAGAAAATTCAGTATTTTAGGTGCAAAAAAAGAGAAAATTTTTTTATAAAAGCCTTTACAAAATAAAAAATCGTGCTATAATAGATGTATCGATATGCAAACGATTTCACAAAAAGGAGTGGTTTGCAAAAAATATAAGGAGGTCTGAATGATGAAAGATTCATTCAAGAACATTTTTAGCTTTGAATTTTGGCAAAAATTCGGTAAAGCTTTGATGGTGGTCGTTGCTGTTATGCCGGCAGCAGGACTGATGATTAGTATCGGTAAGTCTATCCCGATGATTAATCCAAATCTAGGTGTTTTAGTCACTACTGGTGGTGTTTTAGAGCAGATTGGTTGGGGGGTTATTGGTAACCTGCATATCCTCTTTGCTTTGGCTATCGGTGGAAGCTGGGCAAAAGAACGCGCAGGCGGTGCCTTCGCAGCAGGTCTGTCCTTTATCCTGATTAACCGTATCACTGGTGTTATGTTTGGTGTTACCAGCGATATGCTCTCAGATAAGGCTGCTGTAGTTAAAACAATGTTTGGTGCATCTATTAAGGTTTCTGATTATTTCATTAGCGTTCTAGAGTCACCAGCTCTGAACATGGGTGTATTTGTCGGAATTATTGCTGGTTTTGTTGGAGCGACAGCTTATAACAAATACTACAATTTCCGTAAATTGCCAGATGCCTTGTCATTCTTCAATGGTAAGCGTTTTGTACCTTTCGTTGTTATCTTGCGCTCAGTAATCGTAGCAATTGTTTTGTCATTCGTATGGCCAGTTGTTCAATCAGGTATCAACAGCTTTGGTATTTGGATTGCTAACTCACAAGATACTGCACCAGTTTTGGCACCATTCATCTATGGTACTTTGGAACGTCTCTTGCTTCCATTTGGTTTGCACCACATGTTGACCATTCCAATGAACTACACAGAACTAGGTGGTGTTTATCACGTTATTACTGGTTCTGGTGCGGGAACAACTGTAGCTGGTCAAGACCCTCTATGGTTGGCTTGGGTAACTGACTTGGTTGGTACGAAATCAGCTGATCCTTCTACTTACCAACACTTGCTTGATACAGTTCATCCAGCTCGATTCAAAGTTGGTCAGATGATTGGTTCATTCGGTATCCTTATGGGGGTAGCGGCAGCTATCTATCACAATGTGGATGCTGACAAGAAGCACAAATACAAAGGTATGATGATTGCGACTGCTTTGGCAACCTTCTTGACAGGGGTTACTGAACCAATCGAGTACATGTTCATGTTTGTTGCAACACCACTGTATATCATTTATGCATTTGTACAAGGTGCTGCGTTTGCAATGGCTGACATCGTTAACCTTCGTGTGCACTCATTCGGTTCTATCGAATTCTTGACCCGTACTCCTATGGCCATCAATGCTGGCTTGGGAATGGATATCATCAACTTCATCTGGGTAACTATCCTCTTTGGTGTTGTGATGTACCTCATTTCTAACTTCATGATCAAGAAGTTCAACTATGCAACTCCAGGACGTAACGGTAACTATGAAACAGCAGATGGTTCAGATGAAGCTTCTTCATCAGAGTCAACCGGCGGTAAAGTTGCTGAAGCTTCTCAAGCAGTAAATGTTATCAATCTTCTGGGTGGTCGTGCTAATATCGTAGATGTAGATGCATGTATGACTCGTCTGCGTGTGACTGTCAAAGATGCTGAAAAAGTTGGAACAGAAGAACAGTGGAAAGCTGAAGGCGCTATGGGCTTGGTTATGAAAGGTCAAGGCGTTCAGGCTATCTACGGACCAAAAGCTGATGTTCTCAAATCTGATATTCAAGACTTGTTGGATTCTGGTGAAGTGATTCCTGAAACACTTCCTAGCCAAAAAGCAGAATCAGCAGCTGCCGAAGTTACTTACAAAGGTGTGACTGAGGAAGTTGAAACTGTTGCGGACGGTCAAGTCATTGACTTGGTAAATGTTAAAGATCCAGTATTTTCACAAAAAATGATGGGTGACGGATTTGCAGTTGAGCCTGAAAATGGTAAGATTTATTCACCAGTTGCTGGTACAGTAACTAGCGTCTTCCCTAGCAAGCACGCTATCGGTCTTGTGACAGATAACGGCTTAGAAGTCTTGGTACATATTGGTTTGGAAACTGTTAGCCTTGAAGGTAAACCTTTCGAAGTTCATGTTTCAGAAGGTCAAAAAGTTGCAGCTGGAGATCTTCTAGTCACGGCTGACTTGGAAGCAATCAAGGAAGCAGGACGTGAAACTTCAACAATCGTAGTCTTCACAAATGCAGCAGCTATCAAGTCTGTAACAGTAGAAAAACTTGGTCAAGCATCTGCTAAGACAGTTGTTGCTAAGGTTGAATTGTAATATAGAAAAGAGAAATCATGGCAAAATTCCTGACATTAAATACTCATAGTTGGATGGAAGAAGAGCAAGAAACCAAGCTTAATCAGCTTGCAGAACGCATTCTTCAAGAAAAATATGACGTCATTTGCCTGCAGGAAGTCAATCAATTAACGGAGTCTGAACAGGTTGTTCAGGCTCCTTTCTATCAGGCGGTTGAGGGCGCAATTGAGATCCATCAAGACCATTTTGCCCTTTGTTTGGTAGAAAAATTGGCTGAGGCAGGACTGGACTATCATTGGTCCTGGGCCTATAATCATATTGGGTTTGATATTTATAACGAAGGAGTGGCAATCCTATCTAGAAATCCTATGGCTCCTAGAGAAGTTCTGGTATCAGAGGCTAATGATCCTACGGATTATCATACTCGTAAGGTCTTGCTAGCCGAGACTGAGGTAGAAGGCCAATTGCTGACAATTGCCTCCTGCCATCTGTCTTGGTGGGACAAAGGCTTCCAGGGGGAATGGGCTAAGCTTGAAGAAGAGCTGCTAAAAGCAGAAACTCCTCTGGTCCTCATGGGCGATTTCAACAATCCAGTCGGTCAACAAGGCTACCAGACTATCTTAGCCAGTCCACTGAAGCTGCAGGATAGCCATACTGCTGCAAAAGAAGCTATCGGAGAGGCGACAGTAGAAGGGACTATTGCAGGCTGGGATGATAATAAACACGCTCTGAAGATAGACTATGTTTTCACTAGTCAAGGGATGGATGTTGAGCGCTCCGCTGTTGTTTTTGACGGGAAAGAAACCCCTGTTGTCAGTGACCACTTTGGTTTAGAAGTGCAAGTGGCATTATAGAAGTAAAAAGATGAGGCAAGACTGTGAATGCAACAGGTTTGCCTCTCTTTTTCTTTTTGATAAACATATTTTTAGAGCAAAATGGTGAAATATTACCCTCCAAACGGCTGTCTTTTGTTATTCTTGAAAACGTGTTATAATGAAGTATTAGGATTCTAGGAGGAAATGGTATGCGTTGTCCGAAATGTGGTGGGAATAAATCAAGTGTAGTTGATAGCAGACAGGCAGAAGATGGGAATACAATCCGCCGTCGCCGTGAGTGTGAGGAATGTCAACACCGCTTTACGACATACGAGCGCGTTGAAGAGAGAACCCTAGTGGTTGTCAAAAAGGACGGGACGCGTGAGCAATTTTCTCGGGATAAGATTTTTAACGGTATTATTCGCTCCGCTCAAAAGCGGCCAGTATCTAGTGACGAAATAGAGGAGATTGTCAACCGAATCGAGCAAAAGGTCCGCAGTCAGAGCGACAATGAAATCAATAGTGAGTATATTGGATCCTTAGTCATGGATGAACTGGCAGATCTGGATGAAATCACCTACGTTCGTTTCGCCAGTGTTTACCGGAGTTTCAAGGATGTGGGCGAGCTGGAAAGCCTGCTCAAGCAGATTACCAAGGGGTCCAAGAAGAAAAAGGACAAATAAATGAAACCAAACCATCAGTTTTCTTTCTTGCGCAATAATGCAGTCAGCCCAGATATTGCTGTCTTGACCAAGCTCTATTTGCCGATTTTAGGGAGAGAAGCGATAGCACTTTATCTTTATCTGCTGTCTTTTGGGGATAATGGGCAAAAGCAGCACCTCTTCAGTCAGATTCTTAATCATTTAGATTTTGGACTTAATATTTTAGAAGAAAGTTTTGAGCGTTTAGCGGCGATTAAGCTAGTAGATCTTTATCAAACAGATGACCACTATCTGGTTCAACTCCACCCGACCTTAACGGCGGAGGAATTTTTCAGCCATAATGTGTACAGCCGGCTCTTGGAAAAGAAAATCGGAGAAGCTGCTGCAGAAGCCCTGCGACCAGAAAATCCTAGCGGAGAGAAATTGGTCAAGCCTTTTATGCAGGTGTTTGGTATGGAAGCTGAGCAGCCAAGGGCAGTGCGAAAGGCCAATGATTTTGATTTGGAGTATTTCAAGCAACGGATGGCTCAGGACAATCTTCGCTTTGCCAATGAAAAGGAAGATGTGCTAGAATTGTTTGCAATTGCTGAGCAGAAGAAGTGGACTTGGTATGAGACCTATGTCTTGGCTAGAGAAACTGCCGTTTCTCAGGTCATTTCTACCAAGCGGATGAAGCAAAAGCTAGTTCAGAAGCCAGCAGAAGGTCAGTTTTCTAAGCAAGAGCAGTCTATTATCCAAGAAGCGAAACGAACATCGCCAATGGTTTTCCTGGCAGAAATCAAAAAAACCCGTCAGGCTGCTATTACGAGGACGGAGAGAAAGCTTTTGCTAGATTTAGCTGAATTAGGCCTTTTGGACGAGGTTATCAACGTAATCTTGCTCTTGACCTTTAATAAGGTGGATTCAGCCAATCTCAATGAAAAGTATGCCCTCAAGGTAGCTAATGATTTTTCTTATCAAAAGGTGACGACAGCTGAGGAAGCAGTCTTGAGAATCCGTGAGCGCAACCAGCAGCCCCAGAACCGTCCAGCTAAATCTGGACAAGGCTCTACCAAGAGCAACGTACCTGACTGGAGTCAGCCGGATTATAAAAATGAAACGAGCGCAGAGAAGCAGGCCGAGCTAGATGAGCAGAAACGTCGGCTCTTAGCCAAACTTGAAGGAGGAGGCGAATAAATGGAGAAAATAGGACAGAATATGCCTCATATGAATAGGGTGCGACAGTTTGACTATCAGGAGCTGGTCAAGCAAATCATGGCGGACCCAGATGTGGCAGCCTTTATCCAGCAGGAAAAGCTGACCCAAGCTGAGATTCAGCGCAGTGTCTCCAAGTTTAACCAGTATATTACGGAGCGCAATCGCTTTTTGCTGGGGGACGAGACCTATATTGCTAAGGGGTATAAGCCAATCTTGGTGAAAAATGAAGGCTATGCGGATGTTGCCTATGAAGAAACGCCTGAGTTGATTGAGCAGGAGAGACAGGAGGCCATTAGAAGCCGTCTCAATCTTATCAGTCTACCAGCCAGCCTCAAAGAAGCTAGTCTAGCTCAGGTGGATCTGGATGATGTTGGCCGCTACAAAGCTTTTGAACTGTTGACCAACTTTGTTGCTGAGTTTCCTCATTATCAGAAGGCTGTTTATCTCTACGGGGATTTTGGAGTCGGAAAGAGCTACATGATGGCAGCTCTGGCGCATGATCTGTCAGAGAAGCGCAGTGTTTCAACGACTCTTCTCCATTACCCAAGCTTTGTTTTGGATGTTAAGAATGCGATCAGCTCTGGCTTGGTCAAGGATAAGATTGACCAGGTCAAGACGGCTCAAGTGCTGATTTTGGACGATATCGGTGCAGAGCAGTCTAGCCCCTGGATGCGCGATGAGATTTTGCAAGTCATTCTCCAGCACCGTATGCAGGAAAATCTGCCAACTTTCTTTACTTCTAACTTTAGTTTTGCGGATTTAGAGCGTCACTTTGCCAGCTCTAAGAATGGCGATGAGACTTGGCAGGCTAAGCGAGTTATGGAGCGGATTAAGTATCTGGCTCAGGAGGTACGCCTAGAAGGAGAGAACCGCCGATGAATGAAACGATTAACTTAATGAAATCTCATACGTCTGTTCGCCGCTTTACGGAGGAGCAGATTTCGGATAAGGAATTACGTGCTATCATTGATGCTGGGCGAGCTGCGTCCAGCTGGAAGAATTTTCAGTCCTATTCTATCATTGTGGTGCGAAGCAAAGAGAAAAAAGAAGCCCTCTTTGACTTGGTGCCTCAAGAAGCCATTAGGCAGTCTTCAGCCTTTCTGCTTTTTGTTGGTGACCTCAATCGAGCTCAAAAGGGCGTTCACATGCATACGGAAGACTTTTATCCTGAGGGAACAGAAAATCTCCTGATTAGCTCAGTAGATGCCGCTTTGGCGGGGCAAAATACCCTGTTAGCAGCTGAAAGTTTGGGTTATGGCGGGGTAATCATTGGATTGGTTCGTTATGCTGCTAGTCAAATAGCAGAGCTTTTCAAGCTGCCGGACTACACTTATCCAGTCTTTGGGATTGCTCTGGGGACTCCTAACCAGAACCATGCAGTCAAGCCACGTCTGCCTTATGAAGCAGTGGTCTTTAAGGAAGAATATCGTGAACAGGATTGTTCAACTATTCAAGCCTATGACCGCGTACAGACTGAATATGCTGGCGAGCGAGCTAAGGAAACCTGGAGTCAGCGCCTAGCTGCCCAATTTGGTCAGGAGCCTAATCAGGCTATTGACCAATTGTTCAAAGAAAAGAAATTAGAAAAATAGGGCGGAGTTTGGCTCTGTCCTAAAGAATGAAAGAGGAAAAACATGGCCTTACCAACTATTGCCATTGTCGGCCGTCCCAATGTCGGCAAGTCAACGCTCTTCAATCGGATTGCGGGTGAGCGGATTTCCATTGTGGAAGATGTTGAAGGGGTGACCCGCGACCGAATCTATGCGACCGCAAACTGGCTCAACCGTAAGTTTAGTATTATTGATACGGGCGGAATTGACGATGTTGACGCGCCTTTTATGGAGCAAATCAAACACCAGGCTGAGATCGCTATGGACGAAGCGGATGTCATCGTTTTTGTCGTGTCTGGCAAGGAAGGTATTACGGATGCGGACGAGTATGTGGCTCGCATGCTCTATAAGACTCATAAGCCGATTATTTTAGCGGTCAACAAGGTGGACAATCCCGAAATGCGCAATGAGATTTTTGATTTCTATGCGTTGGGCTTGGGTGATCCATTCCCGGTTTCCTCAGTCCACGGGATTGGTACAGGGGATGTTCTTGATGCGATCGTTGAAAATCTGCCAAATGAAGAAGTGGCTGAAAATCCTGATATGATTAAGTTTAGCTTGATTGGCCGTCCTAATGTCGGCAAGTCTAGCTTGATCAATGCCATCTTGGGGGAAGATCGAGTCATTGCTAGTCCAGTGGCTGGTACAACGCGTGACGCTATTGATACGGTCTTTACAGACAGTGAAGGTCAGGAATTTACCATGATCGACACGGCTGGTATGCGCAAGTCAGGCAAGGTCTATGAAAATACGGAAAAATACTCTGTCATGCGGGCCATGCGGGCCATTGATCGCTCAGATGTCGTTCTGATGGTGCTGAATGCCGAAGAAGGAATTCGTGAGTACGACAAGCGAATCGCTGGCTTTGCCCATGAAGCTGGAAAAGGTATTGTTATTGTTGTCAATAAGTGGGATACGCTGGAAAAAGATAACCATACCATGAAAGACTGGGAAGAAGATATCCGAGACCAGTTCCAGTATTTGTCTTATGCGCCAATTATCTTTGTCTCTGCCCTGACCAAGCAGCGTCTCCATAAGCTGCCGGACATGATTAAGCAAATCAGTCAGAGTCAGAATACCCGTATTCCCTCTGCGGTCCTCAATGATGTTATCATGGATGCTATCGCGATTAATCCGACACCGACTGACAAGGGCAAGCGTCTCAAGATTTTTTATGCGACTCAGGTAGCGACCAAACCGCCAACTTTTGTCATCTTTGTCAACGAAGAAGAACTCATGCATTTCTCTTACCTGCGTTTCTTGGAAAATCAAATCCGCAAGGCCTTTATTTTTGAAGGAACCCCGATTCACTTGATTGCAAGGAAGCGGAAGTAGAGTTGTAAAACAGCAATTTGACAAACATACGTTTATATGCAAAAATGAAAGTAAGCATAAGAGCTTGCTTTTCTTTTTTTATGTCGAAAGTATGGTATAATGGTGAGATAAATGTAAGGTGGTAATTATGGCAAAATTAATTCCTGGTAAGATTCGGACAGAAGGAATTGCCTTGGTTGAAAACAATAAGGTAGTAATCCTTGAGGTCAGTGATTCTCTTTTATATGCTCGTGTAGACGAGTGTAATCTACGTTATAGCTTGGATGATGATGTCATCTTTTGTTATTGCGACTTTTTCCAGAAGAAAAAATACTGCGCCCATCTGGCAGCCTTGGAGTATTATCTGAAAAATGCCCCATCAGGAAAAGATGTGCTAAAGAGTATGGAAGAAGAGGAGTTGACCAGTCAGGAGACCCAAGAGTTGGTTTCTTTTGGAAGCTTGTTCTTGGATAAGGTCTTGCC
The DNA here is from genome assembly GCF_000286495.1 of Streptococcus sp. AS14. NCBI lineage: Bacteria > Bacillati > Bacillota > Bacilli > Lactobacillales > Streptococcaceae > Streptococcus > Streptococcus sp. AS14. Next base: position 111,659 of record NZ_ALKI01000002.1, on the reverse strand, counting down.
GGATAAATCCAATCAACAGGTTCGTTATGAGCTTTCGGCTACTGGTCAAGAGGATTCTTATACAGGACAGTTTCTCTGGAGTCTCCGAATCAGTCGCTTGCCGGACGAGCGCTCTTATGTTGTCCGAGACGTTCTTTCCTTCCTTCGGACCTTGGAAAAGGGCGGGCATTATCAGATTGGTAAGAGTTACTATGAGGCTATTCATTTGGAGGATTTTGATGAAGCCAGTCAAGATTTGCTCGTTTTCCTGCAAGGACTAGTGTCTGACTATCAGGGGCAAGATTCTTCTTTGATTTTCCCAAATGCTGGGCGCAATCTTTTCTTCCCGGCTAGTATCTTTGAAGAGGGGGTTATCTTCCTGATGAATCTGTCTTCTTTCCGCTTAGAGTACAGCCTTTATGACTACAGTGAAGTCTTTTTCCAAGATTTGCATGAAGAGGCAGAAGTTTATACTTTCCAAGTGGAAGAGCATGAAGAGCATTTTGAGCTAGTCATTGCTGAGAAGAATTATAAGATGCTTTATGATGGCCAGTTTATCTTTTATGGAGATACTTTCTATCAGCTAAATCCTCAGCAGATAAGACTGATTAAGGCTTTACGGGAGTTGCCTATAGAGCATGATCGGTTGAAGCGCCTGCAATTCGATTTGTCAGAGAGGACTAAGCTGGCTTCCAGTTTGTCTGAGTTTAAAAAGGTTGGTCGGGTAGAAGCACTTAAAAGTATGATGATTCATGACTTTACAGCCAAGTTTGACTTTGACATCGGTCCTGACAAGCGTTTGATTTTAGATACTGTCTTTGACTATGGAGACAGGAAAGTGACGACTCGCAAAGATTTGGAACGTCTGCCTTTTGCGGGTAATTTTGAGCATGAGCAGCAAGTCTTTAAGCAAATGCTGCAGGCAGGTTTTGTGGCAGACTTTTACAGTCAGCGACCGCCTCTGAAGCCAGAAGAAATTTACCATTTCTTCTCGGAAGTGATTCCCAATTTTGAGGCTTTGGGCCGTGTCAGCATGACAGAAGAGTTAGAGGCACTGGCACAGACAGAAAGTCCAAGGATCTCTGTCAAGATGAAGGGCGGCCTCTTGGATGTTGGTTTCGATTTTGCCGGCATTGCGCAGTCAGAGATAGACGCAGTGCTTGATTCACTCTTTAAGGAGCAGGACTTCTTTATCAGTAAGTCCGGGCAAGTCTTGATTTTCGATGAAGAGACCAAGGAGATGAGTCGGACTTTGCAGCAGCTGCGGAGTAAGCGGACTAAAAATGGCTTCATTCAGACCAGCAGTCTGGCGGCTTATCAATTGGCAGAGTTTTTCAAGGGCAAGGATAGGGTACAGTTTTCAAAAGATGTGCAACAGCTGGCCTTTGATTTGACTCACCCTGAGGAATTTCCTCTTCCCAAGCTACAAGTCAAGGCTGACCTTCGGGATTACCAAGAGACGGGGGTCAAGTGGCTATCTATGCTGGATAAGTATGGATTCGGTGGCATCTTGGCTGACGATATGGGGCTGGGAAAGACCCTGCAGACGATTTCTTTTCTGAGTTCGCGTATAGATGACTCTAAGAAAGTCTTAATCTTGGCGCCATCTAGCCTGATTTACAATTGGAGCGATGAGTTCGCTAAATTTGCTCCGCATTTGGATGTGGCGGTGGTTTATGGTCTGAAAAATGTTCGTGATGAGCTGATTGCGGAGAAGCATCAGATTACCATTACCAGCTATGCTTCTTTCAGGCAGGATGTGGAAGAATACCGGGATAACCACTTCCAGTATCTGATTTTGGATGAGGCTCAGGTCATGAAGAATGACCAGACCAAGATTGCCCAGTATTTGCGGGATTTTGAAGTGGAGCATACCTACGCCCTTTCTGGGACGCCGATTGAAAATAATCTGGGAGAACTTTGGTCTATTTTCCAGATTGTCATGCCAGGACTTTTGCCAAGCAAAAAGGAATTTTTAAAATTGCCGGCAGAGAAAGTTGCCCGCTATATCAAACCATTTGTCATGCGGCGCAAGAAAGAAGATGTGCTGCAGGAATTGCCAGATTTGATTGAAGTAGCTTATCGCAATGAATTGGCAGATAGCCAGAAGACTATTTATCTGGCTCTGCTCAAACAAATGCAGGACAGAATTATCCATGCGACAGAAGATGAAATCAACCGCAGCAAGATAGAGATTCTGTCAGGTCTTATTCGCCTCCGTCAGATCTGTGATACTCCGAAGCTATTTATGGAAGATTACGATGGCGAGAGCGGTAAGCTGGAAAGTTTGCGGGAATTACTTGAACAGATACAAGATGGTAATCGTCGCGTCCTCATATTTTCACAATTTCGTGGTATGCTGGATATTATCGAGAGTGAGCTGGACAAGATGGGCATGGAGTCCTTTAAGATTACAGGCTCTACTCCAGCCAAGGAGCGTCAGGACATGACAACTGCCTTCAATGACGGCCAGCGTTCAGCCTTTCTGATCTCCCTCAAGGCTGGAGGTGTCGGTCTCAATCTGACTGGTGCTGACACAGTTATCTTGGTTGACCTCTGGTGGAATCCAGCGGTTGAGGCCCAGGCCATAGGCCGTGCCCACCGTATCGGTCAGGAGCGCAATGTCGAAGTCTATCGGATGATTACACGAGGCACGATTGAAGAGAAGATACAGGAGTTGCAGGAGAGCAAGCGCAATCTGGTTTCGACTATTCTGGACGGAGCAGAAGCCAAATCCAGTCTCTCTGTGGAGGAAATTCGAGAAATTCTGGGAATTTCGGCAGAATAGCTTGAAAAATAGCCTGAATAGTTTATAATAATGAAGGGTTGAAAGGAAAAAGATATGACTGATAAACAATTTCCTCTGGTGTCAGATGATGAGATCATGCTGACGGAAATGCCGCATATGAATCTTTATGACGAACTGGATCTCATTAGCAACATTACCGGAGACTATACAGACCGTAATTATTTGGAATGGATGCCGATCGTGGACTCCAGTAGGCACGCTCCCATCGCTGCCAGTCAGGCTATCAGAAGACCGCTGCAAAAGCAGTCTGCTTTCAAGGATTTTAAAAAGCCGATTGATAAGAAAGATCCAGCCATTCGTTATGCTGAACAGGCACGCGAGGAAGCTCGGGCAGATTTGAAAAAAAAGCGTTCAGCGCCTTATCTGACCAGCGACCTTCCGACTAAGGTCCGCAGCAGAAAGCTTCCGACAGCTTCTAATGCGGAAAGACCGAAGCCAACTGCCCCTTTTCAGAAGAACACATCAGGCGAATTTACGAAGTTTGGCGACAGGCTTCAGCAGGATAACTATATTTTGGCAGATATTCAGCCTGAGTATAGCCCTCAGCCGCAGGATCCGGAAGAAAAGCCTAAGAAGAACAATTATGATTTTTTAAAAACCAGTCAGATCTATAATCAGGATAGGGCTAAGGAGGAGCAGTTGAAGCATTCCAAGGCTCAAGAGCTGAACTTGACAGGCTTGGACAGCGATTAAAGCTGGCTTGCTTGAGTCTTTTCTACCTGCAATTTTCTGATGTTTATAAGGAAATTGTTGTTTGCGTATGTAAATGTAAAATCTATCTGCATATAACATCCATCATCGGTTGAAGAGGATTGATGCTAGAAGCTGGGACTTACTGATTGGTCCGGCTTCTTTGGTGTTTTGGTGGTGCCTAAAAGCTTGTAAAGAAAGAAAATCCCTGCGGGCTGATTAGGGTCTGCGGAGATTTTCCTCTTTTGACTTGCTTTTATGGCCTTGTATCTTAAGGAGTAATCATGACGAAAACCTATCATTTTATCGGGATTAAGGGCTCTGGTATGAGCGCTTTGGCTTTGATGCTGCACCAGATGGGCCATAAGGTTCAGGGCAGTGACGTTGATAAATATTATTTCACTCAGCGCGGTCTGGAGCAGGCTGGCATTTCCATCCTGCCTTTTGATGAAAAGAATATCCAGCCAGACTATGAAATCATTGCCGGCAATGCCTTTCGTCCGGATAACAATGTAGAAATTGCCTATGCAGACGCAAACGGTATTGGTTATAAACGCTACCATGAATTTTTAGGTGGCTTTATGCGTGACTTTGTCAGCTTGGGAGTGGCTGGTGCCCACGGGAAGACCTCTACAACGGGTATTCTCTCCCATGTTCTCTCCAATATCACGGATACTAGCTATCTGATTGGGGATGGTACAGGCCGCGGTTCTGCCAATGCCAAGTACTTTGTATTTGAGTCAGACGAGTACGAGCGTCATTTCATGCCTTATCATCCGGAATATTCGATCATTACCAATATTGACTTTGACCATCCGGATTATTTCACGAGCCTGGAAGATGTCTTTAACGCTTTCAATGACTATGCCAAGCAGATTACTAAAGGACTCTTCATTTATGGAGAAGATGAGCAATTGCGCCGGATTACGTCCAATGCCCCGATTTACTACTATGGCTTCAAGGAAGAGGGTAATGACTTTGTTGCTCACGACCTCTTGCGTTCTACCAGCGGTTCAGGATTTAAAGTTTCTTTCCGCGGTCAGGAACTGGGTGAGTTCCAAATTCCAAGCTTTGGCCGTCACAACATTATGAATGCGACAGCAGTCATCGGCCTCTTGTATACTGCAGGTCTTGATTTGAATCTAGTTCGGGAACACCTCAAGACTTTTGGCGGAGTTAAGCGCCGCTTTACAGAGAAAATTGTCAACGAAACAGTTATCATTGATGACTTTGCTCACCATCCGACGGAAATTATCGCAACCTTGGATGCAGCCCGTCAGAAATATCCAAGCAAGGAAATCGTGGCAATCTTCCAACCGCATACCTTCACTCGGACCATTGCTCTCTTGGACGAATTTGCGGAAGCCCTCAATCAGGCTGACTCAGTTTATTTAGCTCAGATTTACGGTTCTGCTCGTGAGGTGGACAATGGCGATGTTAAGGTCGAAGATCTGGCTGAAAAGATTGTGAAGCGGGCCAAGGTTATTGACGTGGATAATGTTTCTCCGCTTCTTGACCACGATAATGCCGTTTATGTCTTTATGGGAGCTGGTGACATCCAGACCTATGAATATTCCTTTGAACGTCTCCTGTCCAATCTGACCAGCAACGTTCAGTAGGAGGAGACTTGATGGAAGCACCGATTCGAATCAGACGGGCTGACTTGAGCGACTGGGAAGAAATTCTTGCAATTGAGCAGCTAAATTTTCCAGCAGCAGAAGCAGCCAGTTCAGAAGTTCTCAAAGAACGGATTGAGCAGATTGCTGATACTTTTTTGCTAGCAGAGCTGCATGGTCAGCTTGCAGGCTATATTGTTGGACCGGCTATTCAAGCGCGATATCTGACAGATGATCTCTTTAGTAAGGTGGGTGCTAATTCTCCAGAAGGTGGCTTCATTGCCGTCCAAAGTCTGTCCGTCCATCCGGATTTTCAGAGGCAGGGGGTCGGAACCTTGTTGCTTGCAGCTCTCAAGGAGACAGCTGTTCAGCAAAATCGACAGGGCATTAGCCTAACCTGTCATGATGAGCTGATACCTTATTATGAGATAAATGGTTTCGTCCACGAAGGGATTTCTGACTCAACTCACGGTGGAGCTGTCTGGTCTGATATGGTGTGGGAAAATCCCAATTTTAAGGAGAAGTGATGATTATCCGTCAAGCTCAAATGGCTGACTTAGACGCCATTTATGCTATCGAATTGGAAAATTTCAGTCCAGAAGAGGCTGTTAGTCGAGAAAGTCTAGCAGCACATATCCAAACCCTATCTTCGACTTTTTTGGTAGCAGAAAAGGATGGTAAGATTCTAGGCTATCTGGAGGGACCTGTCCGTCCAGAACGTTATTTAAAGGATATTTCCTTTACAGAGGAGATTGAAGATTATGGTCATCTGGACGGTGGCTTTATCTCATTGACCAGCCTTTCTATCTCGAAGGATGCTCAGGGGATGGGAGTCGGTCGCAAGCTACTGGAAGCTATGAAAGAAATTGCTATAGCAGATGAACGCCACGGCATCAATCTGACCTGCCACGACTATCTCACCGCTTACTACGAGAAGCATGCCTTTGTAAATGAAGGTTTGTCACAATCAACTTATGCAGGCGCTACTTGGTTTGATATGGTCTGGGAAAATCCTAGTCTCAAGCTGAAAAAAGCCAATACAAAGCTGTAAATACCTACTCTTATTGCATTTATCTGACTTTTAAGATATAATGTTAGGGATTATGATGAAGGAGGTCAAATTTTTGACTGAAAAATCACAAGACAAAGAGAAGAATCTGAGCTTTAAAGAGCAGATTTTGAAAGACTTAGCTGGAGAAAAGGAAGAACAAACTCCCTCTTCAACTAGCCAATCAGAAGCGGACGCTGCTTCTGCAAAAGAAACAGCAGCTGCGGAGGACTTTGAAGCTAGACCGGCTTCGGTAGATGTTTCCTACAAGGTTGCAGAGAATGAAAAGGCTCACCCTCAGGTCTATGGCCGAGTGGATGAGGAAGATAAGAAGCCCAATGAGGTCCTATCTCGGGCTAATCGGGCCAACAACACGGTCAAGAAAAAACGTCAAAACACATTAGCCCGCAGGATTATGACAACGGTTCTGCTGATTGTCCTGCTGGGACTTGTGGTCACAGGGGTTGTCGGCTATACTTATGTATCTTCAGCTCTTAAACCTGTTGATGCAAACGCAACAGAGTATGTGACGGTTGAAGTACCAGAAGGCTCAAGCTCTAAGCAAATTGGGGAAATCCTCGAGAAAAAGGGGCTGATTAAAAATGCCCAAGTTTTTAGTCTCTATTCTAAGATTAAAAGCTTTAACAATTACCAGTCTGGCTATTACAATCTCCAGAAGAGTATGGACCTAGATACCATTGCTCGGCAGCTTCAGGAAGGTGGAACAGATACACCGCAACCACCAGTTGTTGGTAAGGTTACTATTCCTGAAGGCTATACACTGGAGCAGATTGCGGAGGCTGTGACGGTTAATGCAGCTGCAACTTCTAAGAAGACTAGTAAGACACCTTTTAGCAAGGACGATTTCCTAGCTAAGGTGCAGGATGAAGCTTTCATTTCCAAGATGGCGGCTAAATATCCACAGCTGCTGGGTACATTGCCAAGTAAGGACAGCGGAGTCAAGTACCGCTTAGAAGGTTATCTTTTCCCTGCTACTTATAACTATGGTGAGGATGCGGATTTGGAAAGCTTGATTGACCAGATGTTGGGCGCAATGAATACCAATCTGTCTTCTTACTACTCTACTATCGAAGCGAAGAACCTAACGGTTAATGAAGTCCTGACACTTGCTTCTCTGGTGGAAAAAGAAGGTTCGACAGACCAGGACCGCAAAGATATTGCCAGCGTCTTTTACAATCGTCTCAATCAAGCGATGCCGCTTCAGAGTAATATTGCTATCCTTTATGCTCAAGGCAAGCTAGGAAAGAAAACGACTCTGAAAGAGGACGCTGAGATTGATACCAATATTGACTCGCCTTTCAATGTCTATAAAAAAGAAGGGCTTATGCCTGGACCAGTTGATAGTCCGAGCCTATCTGCTCTAGAGGCTACCATTAATCCAAGTAAGACGGACTACCTCTACTTTGTGGCAAATGTTGAAACAGGCGCTGTTTACTTCGCTAATACTTATGAGGAACACACCAAAAATGTTGAGGAGCATGTCAATAGCAAGCTCACTCAATCCAGTAGCAGTTCTAATTAGACTGCTGTCATTGCAGACGAGAGAAAGCTAGCTCATTTTGTTCTAGCTTTCTCAGTCCTGCTATATAAAAAAGGGACTGATACAGACTTGTCTCAGCCTCTTGTTTTAGTTTTAAAATAAAAGAAAATAAAAGAAAAGAGAAAAAATGGCTGAAAAAACTTATCCTATGACCCTAGAGGAAAAGGAAAAACTAGAAAAAGAATTAGAAGAATTGAAATTGGTGCGTCGTCCAGAAGTGGTAGAGCGTATTAAGATTGCCCGCTCCTACGGCGATTTGTCAGAAAACAGTGAATACGAAGCTGCTAAGGACGAGCAGGCTTTTGTGGAAGGTCAGATTTCTAGTCTGGAAACCAAGATCCGCTACGCTGAGATTGTAAACAGTGATGCTGTAGCCAAGGATGAAGTAGCTATCGGCAAAACAGTTACCATCCAAGAAGTAGGCGAAAGCGAAGAGGAAGTCTACATTATCGTTGGTTCTGCTGGTGCAGATGCTTTCGCAGGCAAGGTATCCAATGAAAGCCCGATTGGTCAAGCTTTGATTGGCAAGAAAACAGGTGATACTGCAACAGTCGAAACACCGGTTGGTAGCTACGACGTTAAAATTCTCAAGGTTGAAAAAACCGTTTAATAATACCGAAAGGAACTGGCTAGAAGACTGGTTCTTTTTTCGTTTCTTTTAAGACAAAGGGTGTAGGCTAGATAAGAAGAGCAGGGGAAAAATAGAGAAAAGACAGATGGTTATGCTATAATGAGAATAAGCTAGAAAAGTAGGAGAACTGTATGCAAGAGCAAGATATTTATGGGAAATATGGGGACTATCTGCCCAAGATTTTAGAGGATCTTAGTCAGCGTATTCAAGAGGCTAATGATCGGGTCAAGCAGGAAACGGGGCAGAAGCTTTTTGAGCATTTTAATGCACGGATCAAGCAGGCAGCCAGTATGGAAGAGAAATGTCAACGCAAGAATCTGCCTAGGGTGCCAGAGTCTGCCCTGAAAGAAATTCGTGATGCGATTGGGATTCGGATTGTTTGCGGTTTTATTGAGGACATCTATCAGACTATTGAGGTGCTTCGTCAGCTGGAGGGCTGTGAGATTGTTCTGGAAAAGGACTATATCCGAGCTGCCAAGCCTAATGGGTATCGCTCCTACCACTTGATATTAGAGGTGGAGACTCCTTATGAGGACTGTCATGGTCAAAACCCCGGCCGCTATTTTGTAGAAATCCAGCTTCGGACCATTGCTATGGATTCTTGGGCCAGCTTAGAGCATCAGATGAAGTACAAGCACGAGATAAAAGACAGCAAGCGGATTGTTCGCGAGCTGAAACGCTGTGCAGATGAGTTGGCCTCCTGTGATGTGACCATGCAGACCATCCGCAATTTGATTCGAGAAAGTGAGTGAGATGATGAAGATTTTATTAGCTGAAGATGAGCAACAGCTGTCCCGTGTCTTGGAAACGGCGATGACCCATGAAGGCTATCAGGTTGATACAGCCTTTGATGGGCAAGAAGCTGTGGACTTGGCCAAGGAAAATGCTTATGATTTGATGATTCTGGATATCATGATGCCGGTCAAGACAGGCATTGAAGCGCTGAAAGAAATCCGCCAAACCGGCAATACGACCCATGTCATCATGCTGACAGCTATGTCAGAGGTGGATGACAAGGTCACAGGGCTGGATGCCGGTGCAGATGATTATTTGACCAAGCCCTTCTCTCTGAAAGAGCTTCTGGCTCGCCTGCGGTCTATGTCAAGACGGGTAGCGACGTTCACCCCCAATTTGCTGCAGATTGGCCAAACGAGTCTCAATGTCGGAGAACATGAGCTTATTAGCTCCAACTCCATCCGCCTAGCCGGCAAGGAATCTAAAATGATGGAATTTCTTATGCTTAATGCCCAGAAGAGTCTTTCTACTCAGGAAATCTTCCGTCATGTTTGGTCTAAAGACGAGGATGAGGATTTGGACGAAGGCTTCGTCTGGATTTATATTTCCTATTTGCGTCAGAAGCTGAAGGCCATCCATGCTGATCTTGCTATCTTGGGTGAGGAAGGCGGTAGTTTCACTCTGGTGCCGCTGGAAGGAGATGGCCATGTTTCGGAAGCTTAAAATTCGGTTCATTCTGCTGGCTTCGGCGGCTATTGTCTGTATTTTGCTGACCATGATTGCTGTCTTAAACTCCGTTCGCTTTCTGCAGACCAACGGAGAAATCCAAGCCGTTCTCAATATTCTTTCTGCCAATAATGGAGATTTTCCCAGTGTAGAAGAAACGGCAGAGAGCTTGCAAAACGACCGTATCACCATTGATACCATCTATCAATACCGCTATTTCAGCGTGGTCTACAAGGAAGACAAAACACTTTACTCCACCAACTTAGACCATCTTTCCAATCTATCTAAGGAGCAGGCGCTCAGCTATGCAAATAAGGTGATTAAGAACAGCCGCAGCAGTGGGGTTTTTAAGGTAGGCAGTCAATTTTATTCCTACCAGATAACGCAGGATTCCAAGAGTAAGCGCTATTTACTGGTGGTCTTAGATTCGACCAATTACCTCGAAAGCCGCAATGACTTTTTCTGGCTGTCTATCCAGTTGTGCTTCTATAGCTTTATTTTCTTTGTCTTGGTCGTGTCTGGATTTTCCAACTTTGCCATCCGTCCCTATATCAAAAACTATGAAAACCAAAAGCGTTTTATCACTAATGCGGGCCATGAACTGAAGACGCCATTGGCCATCATCTCAGCCAATACGGAGCTGCAAGAGCTGATGACTGGCGAAAATGAATGGACAGAAAGCACCAAGGACCAGGTCAAGCGCCTCAGTAATCTAATCAATCAAATGGTCGTTCTGGCCCGTTTGGAAGAGCAGCCAGATGTTACTTTGGTAGATGTGAATTTCTCAGAAGTTGTCAAAAAAGTGGCTGGGAACTTCAAGTCTGTCATCGAGAAGGCAGGCAAGAAGTACGAGATCAAGCTGCAGGAAGATATCCATGTCAAGGCAACTGAAGATGAACTCTATGAATTGGTCAGTATCCTGATTGACAATGCCTGCAAGTATTGTGACGAAGATGGGCAAATTTTTGTCACCTTGACCAAGGCTAAGCGCGGGAAACGAGCCCGTCTGACGGTAGCTAATAGCTATGCTGATGGTAAAAATGTTGATTACAGTCGTTTCTTTGACCGTTTCTATCGCGAAGACGAATCGCACAATCAGAAGCAGCCTGGCTACGGGATTGGCCTATCCATGGCAGAAAGTCTGGTGCGGATTTTCAAGGGCAGGATTTGGGTTTCGTATAAGAAGGGCTTGATTGGCTTTACTGTTTTATTGTGATAGAGTCACCTCGTTCATCAGTTATTGCTTTGTTTGCTGAGCTTTTTGTATCGACGATGCGGAGTTTTACCTGAGATTAAAAAATTCTTCTAGTATTAGCTAGAAGAATTTTTCTTTATCTTGACCGTTGCTTACCAGCATTGCGGTTCTTTTTCTTTTTGTTCTTTTGCTCAATAGCCGGCTGAGCTTTTGGAGTGACATCTTTAGCCCGGCTAGCTTTTTTCAAGCCTTTAGGAGGATTTTTTTCAAATTCCTCTGCTACCTGTTTTCTCAAGCGAGGTCGAATGATGTAGTTGATGATAAATTGCTGGATGATTTGGATAAATCCACCGACTACCCAGTAGAGAGTAACTGCGGCAGGGGAGAAGAAAGAGAAACCGACAATCATGATAGGACTCATATAAGAAGCCTGTTTCATGCTGTTTCTTTGAGTTTCATCTTCAATACCATGCAGAGAGAGCACCGACTGGATATAGTAGAGGATACCGACAATGGCAGTCAAAGCCAAGTCGCTTTTGGCCAGGTCTTTAATCCAGAGGAAGGAACTGCCTGCAACCCCTTGAGTATACTGGGCTGCAAAGAAGAGGGCTGAGAAGAAAGGCATTTGGATGAGCAGAGGCAGACAGCCTATACCGCCAAACATGCTGAGTCCATTCTCTTTTTGAGCAGCCATCAGTTCTTGCTGAGCCTGCATTTTCTCTTCCTGAGTTTCAGCATTTTTGATTCGCTCTTGGATTGGGGCAAAAATCGGCTTAAAGTAGTTCATCTTTTCAGACTGAAGCGTTGCCTTCCAAGACTGATAGATTCCCAGCGGCAGAATGATAATCCGCACGATGAGCGTAACGATAATAATCGCCAGACCATAACCCAGACCTGAATTCTTGGCAAAGAATTGGATACCATCCGCCATAGGCTGACCAATCACGTCCCAGATCAGACCAGAAGGATTGCCGGCCTTGTCGCGGCCCACACAGCCAGACAGGAAAAGAAGCGCAGCCAGTCCCATACCGGAGAATAAAAAGCGTTTGAAATGTTTCACGAGTTCATATCCTTTGTTTCTAAAAAATAATACCTATCTATTCTACTGTTTTTTTGCAAAATATACAATAGTTCTGCAGACCTAATTTGAAATTTTAAAGTCAGGATAGGAGTCGAAATTAGCCATGGTCACATCCAAATAGCTGACCTTAGAAAAAGGTGTCGGTCCCTTGCGGATTTCTTGGATAAATTTGGCCATCAGAGCTGGCTCATCAGCCTGAGCCAGAATGCCAACAGTCCCGTCGTCGTTGTTCCAGACCCGGCCGGTAATACCACCGATTTCCAGCGCTAGAGAATAGACTCCCCAGCGGAATCCAACCCCTTGTACTCGTCCTTGGGCTATCATTTTTACTTTCTGCATGGCATCCTCCTTTAGTGAGCGGACCGAGGGGATTTAAGCCCTCAGTATGAGTGCAAGTCTGCTAAATTGTGGTATAATGTTCTTATGAATATTATAACCTCAAAAGCCAATAATGTGGTAAAAAAAGCTAAAAAACTTCATCACAAAAAATACCGCAAGGATTCTTATTTGATTGAGGGCTGGCATTTATTTGAGGAAGCTGTCAGCAGCGGGGCAGAGCTGATTCGGATTTTTGCTTTAGCGGAATACGCAGAGCGATTAGCTGATTTTTCTCAAGTGATTTTTGTCAGTCCAGAGATTTTAGCAGATTTGGCTGATAGTAAGACACCACAGGGAATTGTCGCGGAAGTGGCTTTTGAAAGGGGAAAAATACCAGCGGAGTTAAGTGGACGCTATCTTTTCTTGGAGGACGTTCAGGATCCAGGTAATGTCGGCACCATCATTCGGACAGCTGATGCAGCTTGCTTTGATGGAGTCTTCATCTCTAGCTCGTCAGCAGACATCTATAACCTAAAAACGCTGCGCTCTATGCAGGGGAGTCATTTTCACCTGCCAGTTTATCGGATGGATACAGCTGATTTTATTAGACTGGCTCAGTCTTCCAGTCTGCCAATTCTAGCGTCGACCTTGTCGTCTGCGTCTATTGACTATAGAGAGGTGGGTAGCAAAGAGAGCTTTGCTCTAGTTATGGGCAATGAAGGGCAGGGGATTAGTCCAGAAATGACGGCAGCAGCTGATATTCTGGTCCATATTTCCATGAAGGGGCAGGCAGAAAGTCTCAATGTTGCTGTCGCTGCTGGTATTTTAATCTTTCATTTAAGCTAAAAATCAGAAAAAGAGATATAATAGTTGGCAAGGGAGGTGATTCTATGCCTTACAAACAGGACGAGGAATTTATGACCTATGTTGGACACTTGATTGAAAAGCCCAGTGTACAGCGCTTGAAAGAAATTCCCCATCATATTCATTCCAATAGACTTGAACATTCCATCAATGTAAGTTATACTAGTTACAGAATTGCCAAAAAATTTGGTTGGAATGCTCGCAGCACGGCACGCGGTGCCCTGCTTCATGACTTATTCTACTATGATTGGCGTGTGACCAAGTTTAAGAAGAGTCATGCTTGGGTTCATCCGAGGTTGGCAGTTCGCAATGCTCGTAAGATTACTAAGCTTAATAAAGTCGAAGAGGACATTATCGTCAAGCATATGTGGGGCCTGACCTTGGCACCGCCTCGTTACAAAGAATCATTCGTTGTGACGATGGTGGACAAGTATTGGGCTGTCAAAGAAGCGACGGCACCTTGGAGACGCAAGGGCGGTAATCGCAAGCTCTTTCATCGAAAGATGCTGAAACCGTAAATGTTTTATTATAAAAGGAGTAACTATGAATCATTCTATTATTCAAGATCAATCAGATATTAATTCTTTCTATGCAAAGATTTATTCTATCGTTGGTGTCGGTATTGGAATCTCAGCAATCGTATCTCTCTTGATGCTATTTGTCTTTCAAGATGCTATTTATACTATTTTGACAAGATCTGTCTGGATCTATTATGCAGCTATTGCAGTTGAGTTTATCCTTGTGTTGGTAGCATCTGGAACTGCTCGGAGCAATAGCCCAGCGGCGTTGCCTATGTTTTTAGCATATTCAGCCATCAATGGTTTTACCTTAAGTATTATCATGGCGCTGTATCTTCAGTCAGAGGTTCTCTTAGCTTTTCTGACAACGACCGTTATGTTCTTTGCTATGGGCTTCATCGGCAAGGTGACCAAGAAGGATCTTTCTGGAATGGGCAGAGCTTGTATGGCCGGTTTGATTGGTATTATTGCTGCTAGCTTCCTTAATATCTTCTTGAGAAGCAGTGGCTTGGACTTTATTGTAAGTATCGTTGGTGTCATTATTTTCTCAGGACTTATCGCTTGGGACAATCAGAAGATCCGCTATGTTTATGAGCGGACCAATGGCAATCCAGGGAATGGCTGGGCAATTTCGCTGGCTCTGCACCTATATCTGGACTTCATTAACCTCTTCCTCAGCTTGCTGCGTGTTTTTGGAAGAAACAAATAATTAAGCTAAATAAGACTCAAGCATTGGACGTTTGCCCCAGTGCTTTTTGTTTCTCCTATGGATTTATGGTATAATAAACCCAGCAAATAGAAAGCGAGAACAGTATGAAAACTCCTTTTGTCAGTAGTGAAAAGTTAGCTGAGATTACGGATCAGTTTCCAACCCCTTTCCATCTTTATGATGAGAAGGGAATTCGGGAAAGAGCGCATGCCCTGCATGAGGCCTTTTCTTGGAATCCAGGTTTTAAAGAGTATTTTGCCGTTAAGGCCACTCCCAATCCTGCTATTTTAAAAATCCTCAAAGAAGAAGGCTGCGGGGTGGACTGTGCTAGCTATGTCGAACTGCTCATGAGCCAAAAGCTGGGCTTTGCTGGACAGGATATCATGTTTTCGTCCAATAACACACCAGCTGAGGACTTTCAGTTTGCGCGTGACCTTGGAGCGACTATCAATCTGGATGCCTATGAAGATGTAGCTTTTCTAAAGGAAGCCGCTGGTATTCCCAAGGTCATTTCCTGCCGTTACAACCCTGGCGGTGTCTTTGAGCTGGGAACCAGCATTATGGATAATCCAGAAGAAGCTAAGTTTGGTATGACCAAGGACCAGCTGATTCAGGCTTTCAAAGAGCTCAAGGAGTTGGGAGCTGAGAAGTTTGGGATTCATGCCCTCTTGGCCTCTAATACTGTCAGTAATGACTACTATCCCGAACTGGCCCGTCAACTTTTTGAGCTGGCTGTGGAAGTAGTGGCTGAGACAGGAGTTGAGTTGGATTTTATCAATCTCTCTGGTGGAGTCGGCATTAATTATCAGCCTGAAGGTGAGGAAAATGACATTGCGGTCATCGGTCAGGGAGTTCGTCAGGCCTATGAAGCTATTCTGACACCGGCTGGTCTAGGACAGGTAAAGATTTATACGGAGCTGGGCCGCTTTATGTTGGCACCTTATGGTCTACTTGTTACCAAGGTCACCCATAAGAAGCAGACCTACCGAACCTATCTGGGAGTGGATGCTTCTGCAGTCAATCTACTTCGTCCGGCTATGTATGGCTCTTATCACCACATTACCAATATGGATCGACCTGAGGGTGAGACAGAGATTGTGGATGTTGTCGGCAGTCTCTGTGAGAATAACGACAAATTCGCCATTAATCGCCTGCTGCCCGTCAGTCAAATTGGCGATATACTGGTGATACACGATACTGGTGCGCATGGTTTCTCCATGGGCTATCAGTACAATGCCAAGCTCCGCTCCAGCGAAATTCTCTTGGAACAAGATGGCAACGTTCGCATGATTCGTCGGGCAGAAAAACCAGAAGATTATTTTGCGACACTGTATGGCTTTGATTTTGAAAAATAGAGAAAATTTGATATAATGAAGAGCAATGTAAAAATGGAAATAGAGGAGTTCTCGATATGAATTTAGTTTTAGCAATTTTCTTGATTATGGCAGCATTTGCTGGAGGCGTGATCTTGGGTATGTATCTGCTTCGTCGTCAAGTTGAGAAGGAATTTGCAGAAAATCCGCGTCTGAATGTAGAAGCAGTTCGGACCTTGCTTAGCGCAAGCGGGCAACGGCCAAATGAAGCGAAAGTGCAGCAAGTCTACCGTCAAATTATCAGCCAGCAGAAAGCTGCGCTTGCTAAGAGCAAAAAGAAAAAATAATTTTCTAGTGGCTGGCTTTTAATACCAGTAGAGAAAATCTATAAAAAAATGGGGATTTGGAATCGGCTTCCAGTCCCTTGTTTTAGAAAGAAGACCTTATGGATAATCGACCAATCGGTTTTTTAGACTCAGGAGTGGGCGGTTTGACTGTAGTCCGTGAGCTCATGCGGCAGCTCCCCCACGAAGAGGTCATTTATATTGGAGATTCGGCGCGGGCTCCTTACGGTCCAAGGCCTGCTGAGCAGATTCGCGCTTATACCTGGCAATTGGTCAACTTCCTCCTGACCAAGGATGTTAAGATGATTGTCATTGCCTGTAATACTGCGACTGCTGTTGTCTGGGAAGAAGTGAAGGAAAAGCTGGATATTCCAGTACTGGGTGTGATTCTGCCAGGGGCTAGCGCAGCCATTAAGTCAACTGCCAACGGCCGCATCGGTGTTATTGGAACGCCAATGACTGTTTCCTCTGATATCTATCGTCAGAAGATTGAAGCGCTCTCGCCGGAGATGCAAGTGGAAAGTTTGGCCTGCCCTAAGTTTGTACCTTTGGTAGAGTCCAATGAACTTCATTCCAGTCTTACCAAAAAAGTGGTCTATGAAACCCTGCAGCCTCTGGCTGGCCGAGTAGATACCCTGGTCTTGGGCTGCACCCACTATCCCTTGCTCCGGCCTATTATTCAAAATAGGATGGGACCGGATGTGAAGCTGATTGACAGCGGGGCAGAGTGCGTACGGGATATTTCTGTCCTACTCAATTACTTTGAAATCAACCGCAGCCGGGAAAAACAGGAACTCAATCACCAATTTTACACGACTGCCAATGCCAAGAGCTTTTCGGAGATTGCAGAAAGCTGGCTGGGCCTGAAAGTGAATGTGGAGCATGTAAGCTTATGACAAATAAAATTTATGAATACATTGACGAGAACAATTGGTATATCGGAGAATGGACCCGCTTTCGCAAGGCTGGCTATCATTTCAACGACATCCCTTACAGGCTCTTGGAGCATATTGATGCAGAGTTGAGTGAGCTGATTGAGCGGGATTTGGATGAAGAATATAACGCCTTTACCACAGTTGTGGTCAAATACGGCTCGCCTATGTCCTATATCCAGTTTGTCCTCAATATGATTAACGACCGCCAGGAGCGGGATTTTAAGGCGACCAGTCATAAGGGGGCTATTCTGATTACAGAAAAGGACTTGCTGCGCAAGGTTTTCTTCCTGTCTAAGGATGGAGTTAAGATGACCGACTTTTTTGGTCAGGGGCAGGAGTCAGAGATGGCTGTCGGAGATACTATTTTGATTGCGACTCGCAACGAAGGAAAGACAGCAGAGTTTCGTAAACTCTTTGATAAGTTGGGCTATAAGGTTGAAAATCTCAATGATTATCCTGATTTGCCAGAAGTGGAAGAGACGGGAACTACCTTTGAGGAAAATGCGCGGCTCAAGGCAGAGACAATCAGTAAACTGACCGGTAAAATGGTGCTAGCTGACGACTCGGGTCTGCAGGTCAATGTTTTAGGCGGCTTGCCTGGTGTCTGGTCGGCTCGCTTCGCTGGAGTAGGGGCGACAGATGATGAAAACAACATTAAGCTCCTGCATGAGTTGGCTATGGTTTTTGAAATCAAGGACCGCTCGGCCCATTTTCATACGACCTTAGTGGTGGCCAGTCCTGACAGGGAGTCTCTGGTAGTTGAAGCGGATTGGCCGGGTTACATTGCCCATGAGCCAAAAGGAGAAAATGGCTTTGGCTATGATCCTTTGTTCTTAGTGGGAGAAACAGGAAAAACGTCTGCCGAGCTGACGATGGAAGAAAAAAATGCCCAATCCCATCGGGCTCAGGCAGTTAAGAAATTAGTGGAGGTATTTCCAGCATGGCAAAGCAAACTATTATAGTTATGAGTGATTCTCATGGCGACCGTGCTATTGTAGAAGAAATTAGGAATCATTATATTGGAAAGGTAGATGCCATTTTCCATAACGGAGACTCTGAGCTTCCTTCTGATGATGAGGTATGGCAAGGGATTCAGGTTGTTGCAGGGAATATGGACTTTTACGACGGCTATCCAGAACGATTGGTGACGGATTTGGCTGGGACCATAATTGCTCAGACTCATGGCCATCTCTTCCATATCAACTTTTCTTTTCAAAAGCTGGATTTGTGGGCGCAAGAGGTTAATGCAGACATCTGTCTCTATGGTCACCTGCATATCCCAGATGCTCGAATGGAGGGCAAAACGCTCTTTCTGAATCCGGGCTCCATCAGTCAGCCACGCGGCCTGATCAACGAACGTCTCTACGCTAAGGTAGAGATTGATGATGACCGCTTTAAAGTTGATTACTATACGCGAAATCATGAACTTTATCCAAGCTTGTCCAAGGAGTTTAGCCGATGATTGCTAAGGAATTTGAAGACTATCTGCTGAAACATGAAGAAACTTTTTTGACGCCTGGGGAAAATCTGGCGGTTATGATTGACACCCATAATGTGGATCATGCTATCCTATTGCTGAGTCAGATGACATACTCACGTGTACCAGTCGTGACGGCAGATAAAAAGTTTGTTGGCACGATTTCCCTGACAGACATCATGTCCTATCGCATGCGCCATGATTTGCCAGAAGAGGAATTCATGATGACAGATATCGTCCACATGACCAAAATGGACGACTTAACAGTTGGGCCAGATTATACTGTATCAGATGTACTTCATAAGCTGGTCGACGAGTCATTCCTGCCGGTTGTGGGCGAGGATCAGCATTTTTACGGAATTATTACTAGAAAGTCCATTTTGAAAGCTGTCAATTCTTTGTTGCACGGCTTTAGCAAGAAGTACGAAATTCGCAAAAAATGAAAGAATACATTAGACCGTTTTTAAATCAAAAAAATATCTCAGAAAATTCTAAAATTGCCTATTCTTATGATTTGGAGCAGTTTATCGAGGAAGTACATGGTCGGATTACCGAGACCAATCTGCGGATTTACCAGGCCACTATTAAGGATTTTAAGGCAGCTGTTCAGAAGCGGAAGCTCTCAGCAGTCAATCAATTTCTCTACTTCCTTTATCAGCAGCAGCTTATTGAGGAGTTTCACCGCTTGGTCCTGCCCAAGGTTTCTATATCGAAGGAGCAGGAAAATGAACTGCTAGATTTGTCTGCTTTTTGGCAGGAATCAAGAGTTCCCAGGGGGCGGCTGATGGCTCTTCTTATCTTGGAAATGGGCTTGCTGCCTAGCGAGATTTTGCAGGTCAGAGTGGCTGATGTCAATCTTGACTTTCAGGTTTTGAAGATTGAAAAGGCCGGTCAGAAGCGGGTCATCAAGATTCCTGAGAGCCTGACGAGTGAGCTGGAAGACTATCTGACGGGGACATACTTATTTGAGAAAAACGGCAAATCTTATTCTCGTCAATGGGGCTTCCGTCAGCTAGAGGCCTTCTTGATTGAGCAGGGACAAGCCAGTCTATCTGCCCAAAGCCTGCGTGAGCAGTTTATTTTGCGCCAGCGGGAGAAGGGGATTGGTCTCTATGATATTGCCCAAGATTTGGGCTTGAAAACCATGATTACACTAGAAAAATATAGATAGAAATGGATATCAAACTAAAAGATTTTGAAGGCCCGTTGGACCTGCTGCTCCACCTTGTATCTAAGTACCAGGTGGATATTTATGATGTGCCCATTACGGAGGTCATCGAGCAGTATCTGGCTTATGTGGCTACTTTGCAGGCCATGAAGCTGGAAGTGACGGGCGAGTACATGGTCATGGCAAGCCAGCTCATGCTGATTAAGAGCCGCAAGCTTTTGCCTAAGGTGGCGGATAATGCTGAGCTGGAAGATGATTTGGAGCAAGACCTTTTGAGCCAGATTGAGGAATACCGCAGGTTCAAGCTTTTGGGTGAGAAAATGTCGATTCAGCATGATGACCGAGCGCTTTATTATTCTAAGCCTAAGCTGGAGCTGGTTTATGAAGACGCTGAGCTCCTGCATGACAAGTCAACGATTGATCTTTTTTTGGCTTTTTCCAAGGTTATAGCCAAGAAGCAAGAGGAGTTTTCTAAAAGTCATACAACCATTGTGCGAGACGAGTATAAGATTGAGGACATGATGGAAGTGGTGCGCCAGCGCTGTGCTGGTAAGAGCCGTTTGGCTTTGCAGGAAATTTTCGCAGAGACCAAGGACATGAATGAAGTTATTACACTCTTTCTAGCGACCTTGGAATTGGTCAAGGTGCAGGAAGTGCAAGTCATTCAGGAAGAAAATTTTGGAAATATTTATTTAGTAGGAAGAGGAAATGAGTAAGTTAGCAGAGATTGAAGCCCTGCTTTTTGTGGCGGGAGAAGATGGACTCAAGGTTCATCAATTGGCAGAAATCCTATCTTTGCCGCCGACCGGGGTTATTCAGAGTTTGGAGAAGTTGGCTGAGCAATATGAAGCAAATCCAGACTCTAGCCTGACCCTGCTGGAAACTTCAAAGACATACAAGCTGGTCACAAAGCCAGAGTTTGCTGAGATTCTGCGGGCCTATTCACGGGCGCCAATCAATCAAAGTCTGTCGCGGGCGGCCCTCGAGACCTTGTCTATCATTGCCTATAAGCAGCCGATTACAAGGGTTGAAATAGATGACATCCGCGGGGTTAATTCCAGCGGTGCTTTGGCTAAGCTCTTGGCTTTTGAACTGGTTCGAGAGGATGGCAAAAAGGAAGTCATTGGCCGGCCAAATCTCTATGTGACAACGGATTATTTCTTAGACTATATGGGGATCAATCACCTAGATGAGCTGCCGATTGTCGAAGAAACAGAGCTAGTTGCTGAAGAAAGCCAGCTCTTTATTGAAAGGACAGATATCGATGAGAATCAATAAATACATCGCTCATGCTGGGATAGCCAGCCGCCGTAAGGCAGAAGAGCTAATCAGGCAAGGGAAGGTCAGTATAAACGGCCAAGTGGTACGAGAACTGGCGACGAACGTCAAGTCTGGCGACCGTGTGGAAGTAGAAGGCCAACCTATCTACAATGAAGAGAAGGTTTATTACCTCCTCAATAAGCCGCGCGGAGTCATTTCCTCTGTCAGTGATGACAAGGGTCGTAAGACGGTCGTGGAGCTCTTGCCTCAGGTTAAGGAGCGGATTTATCCGGTCGGTCGTTTGGACTGGGATACTTCTGGCATTCTCATTCTGACCAATGACGGAGATTTTACCGACGAGATGATTCATCCCCGCAATGAGATTGACAAGGTCTATGTGGCGCGTGTCAAAGGATTGGCCAATAAAGAAGTTCTTCGTCCTCTGACTCGAGGTATTGAGATAGAGGGGCGCAAAACCAAGCCAGCAGTTTATGAGATTATCAAGGTTGATCCGGCGAAAAATCGCTCGGTCGTTCAGCTGACCATCCACGAAGGCCGTAACCATCAGGTCAAGAAGATGTTCCAAGCTGTCGGACTGCAGGTGGATAAGCTGTCACGGATTCGCTTTGGTCATTTGGACCTGACGGGCCTCAAGCCTGGTGAATATCGCAAGCTCAGCAAGAAAGAAGTCAGCCAGCTGCATACACTGGCTGTAACCAAGACCAAGAAATGATAAAGAAACTGCTCATTGCTCCTGTCCGTTTTTATCAGCGCTTCATATCGCCTGCTTTTCCTCCATCTTGCCGCTTTCGGCCCACCTGCTCTAACTACATGATAGAGGCTATCCAGAAGCATGGTGCTAAAGGAGTTTTGATGGGTTTGGCGCGAATTCTCCGCTGTCATCCCTGGTCTCAGCCAGGAGAAGATCCTGTACCAGACTATTTCAGCCTGAGAAGAAATAATTCAAGAAAAAAGTCACACTAGCTATTTAGCTAGTGTGACTTTTATATATATCTATATTCTCCGAATATTTCCTACCTTCTCGACCAAGTCTTAGGCAAGAAGAGTAGGAGAATTGGGTAGATTTCCAAACGTCCGCCAATCATGGCAAAGGATAGCAATAGCTTAGAAAAAGGACTGAAGATAGAAAAGGTATCCGTCGTCCCAATCATAGGACCGATATTGTTGAAGCAGGATAGAACACCACTGACAACTGTCATGAGATTGTTATTATCCAGGCTGACGATGAAAACCAGTGCCAGCACGATCAAAACATAGGTTGCTAAATATTTGAGGACCTTGTGCTGGGTATCCTTATCTAAGACAGCACCATTGACATGCATGGTTAGGACCCGATTGGGTGATAGGGTAGAGAGGATTTGATTTTTGGCAATGCGGGAAATGATAATCCCCCGAATAACCTTGAATCCCCCAGCGGTTGATCCGGCCGAACCCCCGATACACATGAGCAGTAGCAGGATGACCTGAGAAAAGAGCGGCCACTTGACCGTATCACCATAGCCGAATCCAGTCGTTGTGATGATATTGGAGACCTGGAAGAAGGAAATCTCCACGCTCTTGGCAAAACCTTGATAGAGATGGAAGACATTAAAGGCAATCAAGGCAGTGGAAAGAAAGACAATCCAGAGATAGCCCCTAAGCTCCTCATCGCCAAAGCAGGCCTTAAACTTGCGAATCAGCAGATAATAATAGAGGTTGAAGTTGACACCGAAAGCCAAGACCCCAAAGCTGACCAGATAAGTAATCAGTGAGCTGTTGTAGTGGGCAATACCGTCATTGTATACGGTGAATCCTCCTGTACCAGCTGTTCCCATGGCAATCACAAGGCTGTCAAAGAGCGGCATACCCGCCAGGAAATAAAGCAAGGCGAAAATTGCAAAGAGAGCCAGATAAATGATATAAAGGATCTGGGCCGTACTCTTGAGCTTGGATACAACCTTGCCAAAGACTGGTCCCGGAACTTCCGCTTTCATGACCTCCAAGTGGCCATTTTTAGCATTGTCCATAATAGCTAGGGCAAAGACCAGTACTCCCATCCCTCCGATTAAGTGGGTAAAGCTACGCCAGAAGAGAAGCGAATGAGAGAGAACGCCGACATCGTTGAGAATAGTCGCTCCCGTGGTTGTAAAGCCGGAGCTGACCTCAAAGAAGGCATCGATGATGTCCGGTATCTGACCAGAGAAGACAAAGGGCAGGGCTCCGAAGAAGGACCAGAGAATCCAGCAAAGGGCTACAATCAGTACACCTTCCTTGGCGTAGATATGCAGGTCCTTGGGCTTGAAATAAGAGCCTATGCCACCTAAAACTAGCAGGATAGCCATGGTCGCCCCGATAGAGAGAAAGACTTTTAAAGGCTCACCGTAGATTAGAGCGACGATAATGGGTACAATCAGCAGAGCCGCCTCAATCAGCAGTAATTTTGCTAGCAGGTAGCGAATCATAGATCTATTCATGGGTCTACCTCGCTAACAGATCGTAAATCTGCGTGATATTTTGGAGCAGAGTGGTCACGACAATTTTATCTCCAACTTGCAGATTGTCATCGCCTGTAGGAAAGATAGCTTTACCTTGGCGGATAATGGCCGCAATCAGAACATCTTTCTTCAGATGAAGCTGAGACAGAGGAATACCAGTCATCTTGTTTTCTTCCTTGATTTGGAACTGCAGGGTCTCGATTTGGCCGTTGGCTACATGGTGCAGAGCTTCTAGGTTAGAGAACTGAGCATTGTAGCGACCGCGGATAAAGTGCATAACTGTATCAACGGCGATACCTTTAGGTGTCACGATGCTGGCAAAGTCTTGGTTATCAATGATTTCCAACAAACTAGTCCGGTTGACCTTGGTGATGTTTTTCTGCACACCCAGATTATTAAGAAACATGGAAGTAATGATATTTTCTTCGTCTACACCAGTCAGGGTAGCGATGGCATCAAAGTTATTGGCGCGTTCCTCCAGTAGGATATCCTTGGCAGTACCATCTCCATGGACAACATAGAGATCAGGAAATTCCTGACTGAAAAAGGTTGCCCGTTCATGGTTAGATTCAATGACTTTGAGCTCGATTTTACTATTCTTGAGAATATTGAGCAGGTAATAAGCAATCTTGCCTGCCCCGATAATCATCAGGCTCTTAACCACTCTAGGTCGTACCATATTATGGAATTGAACGATGTCCAGGCGGTTACCTGTGACATAGATTTTGTCGCCGGCATCCAAAGTGAAGTCTCCATCAGGAATTTCCAAGTGCCCTTTTCTCTCAATGGCACAAACAATGATATTTCCAAATTTCTTGCGGAACTGGGAAATACTCATCTGGCAGAGATTGCTGTCTTCCTTGAGTTTGAACTCCATCAGTGCCACCCGGCCATTGGCAAAGTGCTCTACTGACAGGGCATTAGGGAAGTCAATGATATTGGCAATATAGCGAGCAGTTAGGAGCTCAGGATTGACCACCAGCGAGAAGCCTAGAATGTTCTTCTCCTTAAAGTAAGGGTTGGAATATTCAGGATTACGCACCCGAACGACGGTTTCCTTAGCGCCCATTCGTTTGGCCAGAACAGCTGAGACCATGTTGACCTCATCATGCTCAGTCATAGAGATGAAGATGTCGCAGTGACTAACATCCGCTTGTTCTAGGATTTTGAAGTTAGCTCCATTGCCAGAAATACCGATAATGTCATAGCGCTTGGTAATCTGGTTGAGAACAGCCTCATCCTGCTCAATCAGGATAACATCATGATTTTCAGCCACTAAGGAGCGACAGAGGGCCGTTCCGACCTTCCCGCCACCGACAACGATAATTTTCATAAGTTTAGATTCCTCCAAAGTATGTATCTATCATACTCTTTTTTCAATTAAATTTCATCTATAAAATACAGAATAGCTTGCTTATTTATAGAATTCCGAATATTTTTTTACCAAAATGGTATCTTCCTGTGATATTTAAAAAAAAGTACAACTTTTTGAGCATTTTTTATTGACTTGTAGGCTGAAAGTGTTATACTAAATGAGTACCTTCATTGGTTTACCTCAAACCTGTTGTGATGTAAGTTAATGAAGCCTTAACCACGCTGTTTGCTGAGCTTGACTCCGGGCAGTGTGGCTATTTTTTTATCTAAAGAAAAATACTAGGAAAAATATTCTTATTATGAAAAATCATATTGTTCTTTTTGAGCCTCAGATTCCGCAGAATACCGGCAATATTGCCCGTACTTGCGCCGCGACTAATTCACCGCTTCACATCATCAAGCCCATGGGTTTTCCCATTGATGATCGCAAGATGAAGCGGGCTGGGCTGGACTATTGGGATAAGCTGGACATCACCTATTATGAGAGTTTAGACGATTTTATGGAGCAGATGGATGGCCGTCTTTATCTGATTTCTAAGTTTGCAGAGAAGGTCTATTCTGAGGAAAATTTTGCAGCAGAAGGTTCGCACTATTTTATGTTTGGTCGTGAGGACAAGGGATTGCCAGAGGAATTTATGCGTCGTCATCCAGAGAAGGCACTGCGTATTCCCATGAATGATCAGCATGTTCGCAGCCTCAATGTTTCAAACACAGTCTGTATGATTGTTTATGAAGCCCTGCGCCAGCAGAATTTTGCTGGCTTAGATTTGGTACACGAGTATGAAGCGGACAAGCTGAAGTAGCGGAATGAATGTATCTAAGCAGTTAATTTTCCTGATTGATAGAACACTAATGTTGAAACATTTTTGATTACATCAATCAAATTGCTTGCTCTGGCAGGCTTTTTTTGTTATGATAATGATGTCTTCAGGGCAGGGTGAGATTCCCGACCGGCGGTAATTTTTGGATTGGAAATTTTTTCTCAATGCCAATTAAGTCCGCGAGCGCAAGCTGATGTGGTGAGATTCCACAACCGACAGTATAGTCTGGATGGGAGAAGACGAGAGGCAGTGAAGCATACTTGCCGTTTAATCTTTATTTAAGGGCTGAGCCTTATACTAAATAATCATTAGCTGACAAGCTTTTTTCAGTGGCCTTTCCGGCTTCTCTAATTTTTATAAATTGGAGGAACCTGTGATGACAAATACTCGTAAGTTGGCGATTGTAGCAGTTTTATCTGCACTTTCATTTCTACTCATGCTTTATGAGATTCCCTTGATAACTGAGTTTCTAAAGTTGGATTTTTCAATTATTCCGATTTTACTGGCTTTGGTAGTCTTGGATCTAAAAAGCTCTCTAGCAGTGCTCTTGATTCGCTCTGTCTTAAAGCTAGCTTTGAATAATAATGGCGTAGGCACTCTAATCGGTCTACCCATGAATATACTAGCGGTAGCTGTCTTTGTTTGTGCTTTTTCCCTCTTGTGGAAAAAAAGAAAGAGCTTATCTAGCTATGTGAAGGCTTCCTTAGCAGCAACACTTGGTCTAACGATTACTATGATCATTCTAAATGTCATTTATGCTGTGCCTCTCTATGCGAGGTTTGCTGGTTTTGATATTAATAAGGCATTTGGTCTTTCCAAGTATCTGCTGACTATGATTGTCCCTTTTAACCTATTAGAAGGAGTAATCTGGGCTGCTGTCTTTTGGCTAATTTACAAACTCATACAGCCCGTTCTAAAACGCTATGAAAAATAAACAATCTTATCTAACAAAGGGCTCTTTTGCCCTTTTACTTTTCTTTATGCTAGGCTACATGGTCAAATTTTATCCTGAGCAGCTGACCAGCTTTGACACCCCGATTCAGACCTGGTTGCGGGGAGACTTGCCTGCAGCTTTGACGACTTTTTTCAAACTAGTGACCAGTGTGATTGATCCGATGGGGATTATCATCTGGGTTTCGGCTCTTGTCCTGTTTTTCCTTTATAAAAAATGGAAGCTGGAAGCTGCCTTGCTAGCGGGAAATCTGGTCTTACATGGGATTTTGATTAAGCTGATTAAACTCCTTTACCAAAGAAGCCGGCCCAGTCTTTCGCATTTGGTCAAAGAGGGTGGTTACTCTTTTCCGAGCGGGCATGCCATGGCGACAGCCGTTGTTGTTGGGACCTTGATTATCATTGCCCAGCAACGAATTCAAAACCAAAAAATCAAGCGATTGGTACAAGGTTTGCTCTTTCTCTTTATCTTCATGATTATGGCTTCCAGAGTCTATCTGGGAGTGCACTACCCGACAGATGTAATCGGAGGAGCCTTGATGGGCTTTGCCATCCTCAATATTGAATTTCCTTTTTATGACAAGCTGCGTTTCCAGTGGCGTTTCAAGGGAAAGCAGAAATAGCGTTTACTTTGATAAGAATAATCAATAGGACCAGAGTTACATAGTTGAAAAATCATTTATGGCGTAATTTTTGAATTTTAGAATTCAAACATAGTTTTGGATTTACAGTTATCATACACTGGCTGTTAAAAATGAGTTATAATAGAATGATTGAAAAACACCAAATGAACATGGTAAGTAGTTCATTTGGTGTTTTTTAGTTTTAAGCATTTTGAATAATATCTTGAATAGATAGCTTGCAAAGTGATTTGAATTTTTTAGAAAAGACTTCAGGAGATTCTGGAATTGCTTGTGTAATCCATGACTTTATAATTGATAGAGTATAATTAACAAGTAATTCTTCAGTAAACTCTTTAGATAAACCCATTTTACTAGACAGTTGAATGTTTTGGCTAATCCAAGTCTTATATTGTTTCTTTAAAAAAAGTTCCCAATTAGGATCAGCTGCAGTTGAATAAAGATATTTTAGCCAGATTCTATTCTCAAAAATTAATGGTATTATTTCAGAAGCAAGGAAGTCAATAAAAAGAGCATTATCGGATCCATTTGAACCTGGTACAAAATCTAGCATTTTTGACATTATTCGTTCGTCAATGTCGTGATGAATAGCTTCAATTATTTCGTTAGGAGAGTTGAAATGATTTTTATAGATTGTTTGTCTTGCTATGCCTGCTTCTTCTGCAATCTCAGAAAAAGAAAAGTTAGATTTATCAGGATATTTTTCAGAAAGTCGAAAGAAAGCAGTGATAATATTTTCTCGCGTATCTTTGGTCATTGCCGTTATTCTCCTTGTCAGTCAATATGTAGCCTAGTACTTCTAATGTTATTAGTAAAAAATTATTTTAGTCTAAGTATAATTAATTAGATTCAATACTAACAAAAAAATTACAGTTTGTAAAAAATTTTCTAAATTGCTTTTGATTATTCTGTAAAAGCAAGATATTTTGGCTACATTTTGTAAATTTTTGGTACTGGAAGTAGTATAATGAAAATGTTATTATGTAATTTATAGTGTGTCTATGCTCTTTATCAAATTGGGAAATGTTTTCTAAAAGAGTATATGACTGGAAGAATCTTTAGGAATAGAAAGAGCTTTGAACAAATGAGACATAGTCATGAATAAATTAGAAAATATATCTGTAAAAAAACTGTTAGTTCAACTAATTATTCCCTCATTAGTTACAGCAATAGTAAGTGGGTCTTATAATTTAGTTGATGGCATATTCATTGGACAGACCTTAGGGCTTGAGGGGAATTCCGCTAATACATATACATTTATGATATACGCTTTGGTCTATGCTTTTTCAGCTCTAGCAAGCGAAGGAACAGCATCCTTGTTGACAATCTCACTTGGCAAAAAGGATTACAAAAATGCCCGATTAATTTTAGATTCCTCTATCCAAGTTTCTTTAATTTTATCAATTCTACAGTCGATACTTTTGTGGTTTTCCTTAGAAGGCTTATTGATTATTTTTGGGGCACCACAAGAACTGTATCATTATGTTAAGGAATTTTGCCTTACATTTCTTATTGGGTCACCTATATATTTTGTCTCACACACTCTTTTGTACTGTTTGCGGGCTCAAGGTAAGATTAAAGAAGTTTTACATATCAATGCTATTTCATTTCTTGTGAATGCAGGGACTGGTGCAGTTCTAATTCTTGTATTTCATACTGGTTTTTTTGGATCAGCTTTATCTACAGTTCTGGCTAATCTTGCTGCACTTATCTTGACATTCAGAGAGTACACTGGAAAATCTAACGATTTAAAAATGGATTTGAAGAGCTTATTATTTATTGATAAAAAGCTTATCAATAAAATTATTGCAATGGGGTTGCCATTCTTTCTTACAACGGTCATATCTGTGATATTACTGATATTATATAATAGGGTTGCTTTTGATTATGCAGGTACTTATGGTATTGCTGCTTTATCTATAACCTCTTCAATCTATCGCTATATTATTTCTTTGATGAATGCTATTACTAATGGAGTTCAGCCTGTAATTAGTTTTAATTATGGTGCAAAAAATTATAGTAGAATAAAGCAATCACTTAGTATTTCACTAATAATCAGCACAATTTTTTCTCTGTGCTTGTTCCTTGTAATTCAAATTTTTGCAGTGCAAATAGCTACACTTTTTAATTCAAGCGATCCGAAATTTATAAAGTTTTCTAGTACAGCCTTAAGACTTGTTATGATTTCGTTACCTGTACAAGGAATCATCAATATTGGAACTAACTATTTTCAATATATTTCTTTCTCGCGGATATCTACTTTTTTAGTTATTCTGAGACAGATTATTTTTCAAATACCTTTAGCATTATTTTTACCAATTTTGTTTGGAATAACTGGCCTATGGTCCTCTTATTTTATTTCAGATTTTTTGATACTTGTGATTATAATGTTTTGGCTAAAATTTATGATGACTAAATTAAGGAAAATTATGGAGGCATAAAATGACCTATATAGAGATGGGTAATTCTTTTAAACGATATAAATCAGGAGACAGCGAGATTGTCGCTAATAATAATATAAATTTTAAAATAGATAAGAGAGACGATGTATGTTTATAAAGAAATAATTTGATTTTATCTATTCTAGGTTCTGTAGTAAATTTTTGTTTAAAAAACATAAACATGTTAGAAGCATTAAAATCTGTAGATTGATTATATTTTGTTTTATATATATTATTTGAGTATAATTATATCCCTTTTTCTTTATGGAAGAAGGGATTTTTCGAGTCACTGCCGGATTTTGTGGTAGAATGGAATTTATAAAAACTTATAACCTCTTAAACTTTCATTATTGGAAGTTTTTAGAGGGTTAGCTAATCAATAAGGCTGTAGAAGTAAGTTTCGATTGCTTCTATCTTAGGAACGATCTTGCCATGAACTGGAGGGTAAGAAAGCTTTATAACTATAAGTGGAATGGAAGTTGCTCGGAAATGATATGAGTACATCATCAATGAAAGAGGTTTTATAATATATATATATATTATAAAACGAAGGATAGTGTTCTGGCCTTTCTGATCCACTTTGTAAAAAGGAGGGTCATTTCCGTTTTGAATCAAGAACTCATAGATGCTGTTTTGGCATTAGTAGATAGCATTCCCTCTGGGCGCGTGGCGACCTATGGCCAGATTGCCCGTTTGATTGGGCGGCCTAAAAACGCTCGCTTGGTGGGAAAGATTCTCAGTCAGTCGGAACGTTATGGTAGCAAGCATCCTTGTCACCGGGTGGTCAATGCAGCAGGACGCCTCGCACCGGGCTGGGAAGACCAAGAACACTTGCTCTGGGCGGAGGGAGTGGACTTGAAGGCTAATGGCTGTGTGGATTTGAAAGTCTATTTGTGGGAGCGGTGATTTCCTTCTTTCTTTGTGAAAGAGGGAATTTTTGTTTCTAAACTCTTTTTTGTGGTAGAATGAAAGGTATGAAATCTTACAATTCTTTGAATGATTATTATCGCAAACTTTTTGGAGAGAAGACTTTTAAGGTGCCCATTGATGCGGGCTTTGACTGTCCCAATCGGGATGGTACGGTAGCGCATGGAGGCTGTACCTTCTGTACCGTTTCGGGTTCAGGTGATGCCATTGTGGCGCCGGATGCGCCCATTCGCGAGCAGTTCTATAAGGAAATTGACTTCATGCACCGCAAGTGGCCTGATGTTCGCAAGTATCTGGTTTATTTCCAGAACTTCACCAATACCCATGAGAAGCTTGAAGTGATTCGTGAGCGCTATGAACAGGCCATTAACGAGCCTGGCGTCGTTGGTCTCAATATCGGGACTCGGCCTGACTGCTTGCCTGAAGAGACCATCGCCTACTTGGCTGATCTGTCTGAGCGTATGCATGTGACCGTAGAGCTGGGCCTTCAGACTACCTATGAGGAGACCTCGGACCTCATCAATCGTGCCCATTCTTATGAGCTCTATGTGGAGACGGTCCAGCGGGTCCGAAAGCTGGCTCCCAAGGCGGAGATTGTCTCTCACTTGATTAACGGCCTGCCGGGTGAGACTCATGAGATGATGCTAGAGAATGTCCGCCGTTGCGTGACGGACAATGACATTCAGGGAATTAAACTTCACTTGCTTCACTTGATGACTAATACCCGCATGCAGCGGGATTATCATGAGGGGCGGCTGCAGCTGCTCAGTCAGGAGGAGTATGTCTCCATCGTCTGCGACCAGCTGGAGATTATTCCCGAGCATATCGTCATCCACCGTATCACGGGCGATGCTCCGCGAGACATGTTGATTGGCCCTATGTGGAGCCTCAATAAATGGGAAGTTCTCAATGCCATTGAGGCAGAAATGTGTCGTCGTGGCAGCAAGCAAGGCTGTAAAGCAAAGGAGCAGAGATTCGTATGTTAAGACCCTTACAGATGGCTCATGCCTTTTTGGCTGAAGTCGTGACCAAGGAAGATATCGTGGTGGATGCTACTATGGGCAACGGACATGACACCCTCTTTCTGGCTAAGTTGGCCAAGCAGGTCTATGCTTTTGACATTCAGGAGCAGGCTGTGGAAAAGACCCGCCAGCGCTTGGCAGAAGCGGGCTTGAATAATGTTCAGCTAATCTTATCTGGCCATGAGACTTTAGACCAATACACAGACCATTTCAAGGCAGCTATTTTTAATCTTGGCTACCTGCCTTCGGCGGACAAGTCAGTCATTACCCGACCTGATACGACGCTGGAAGCTCTGGAAAAGGTCTGTCGAGGCTTGGAAAAAGGTGGCCGTGCAGCTATCATGATTTACTACGGGCATGAAGGTGGCGAAGTTGAAAAAGATGCGGTGCTAGACTTCGTCAGTCAGCTGCCCCAGCAGGACTTCACCGTTGCCCTCTACAAGACTATCAATCAAATTAACAATCCGCCTTTCTTAGTCATGATTGAGAAATTGAGAGAAGGAACTTGAGATACAATAAGGATACAGAGAGAAAAGCCAGACAATAGGAGCTTTCAGTACTGTATCCTTGTTTTTTATCGTGAAAATCGAATAATTAGGTCTAAAAGAAAAGAATTAAGGTGTGTGTAAATTTAAAATCTTATATTTTCTTACAAAGAAGATATAAGACTTTTGACATTTTTTAGTTTATATGATAAGCTATGACTGTAAAATCAAAAAACGTCACAGAGTTTTTAGGAGGAAGTTATGGCTACTGCTTTTACTAGCGAAGAAAAAGAAGTTATTAGAAAGAAATTACATAAAGTTGCAAAGGAATGTCTTCAAAGATATGGGGTTAAGAAAACCACAGTTGACCAAATGGCAGCAATGGTAGATATTTCCAAAGGTTCTTTTTATAATTTTTATTCCTCAAAAGAAATGTTATTTTTTGCAGTCTTAGAAGAATATCAAATAGATGTTATGAATCGCCTGACAGAACAATTAGGTATGGAAACCAAGATAGATACAAATCGTCTGGTACAGTTACTTTATGATTTTTATCAAGATTTTCGCTATTCATTTATGTATACCATATTTAAAAATAATGAAATGGAATTACTCCTAAGAAAATTGCCGAAAGAGGTGATAACAAATCACCATCTGATAGACGATAGGATGGTTAAAGAAATTGTATCCCGAATCAACATTAGAGAAAATGTATCGGTAGAAATCGTCTCTGCTTTATTTAGAACGATTGCTATGACTATATTACACATCGAGGAAATCGGCGAAAAACAATTTGATACTACATTGAAGTTAGTCATACAAGGAGTTGTGGAACAAATTACTAAGGAGGATAGGTAATGGTGAAAGAAGCAATTAGAGCCGCAAAGCTTTCTAAAAGACATGGAACAAAAAATGTTGTCAACAACTTGAATCTATCGATAAAACCTGGTGAAATAGTAGGTTTTTTAGGACTAAATGGTGCTGGGAAAACAACGACGATGAGAATGATGCTAGGATTGATAAAATCTACATCAGGAGAATGTTATATTCAAGGAAAAAAGTTAGATCTGAATAATTTAGAACTTCGAAACGAAATAGGTTATATTATTGAGACGCCTTATTCTTATCCGGATTTAACTGTGAGAGAAAATTTAGCAATCATTAGTAAATTAAGAGGGGTTAATAAAGATAATATTGACTGGGTAATTGAAAAATTAAAACTAAAGCAATATGAACATAAACAGGAGAAGCATCTTTCTTTAGGAAATGTTGCACGTTTAGGAATTGCAAAAGCGATTATTCATAAACCTAAAATCCTAATTCTTGATGAGCCAACAAATGGATTAGACCCTTTTGGAGTTATTGAAGTGAGAGAACTATTAAAGGAATTGGCGAATAATCTAGGCACAACTGTTCTTATTTCAAGTCATAATCTGGAAGAAATATCTAAAATTGCTACTAGAATAGTCATTATACATGAGGGCAGACTTATAAGAGAAGTTGAAAGCAATGAATTAGAACAGTACTTAGAAAAGAAGTTACTAGTAAGTGGTTCTAATAATAAGGCCATGAAAGAAGTATTATCTAATCATGGCTATCAAGTAAATATTCAATCAGACACAGAAAATAATATCCATTTCTTAGAATTAACTGATAGAAAATCTGTGGAATATCCGGAAGAAATTGCTACATTGCTGGTTAATGCAGGTTATCCGCCCAAATCGCTGACTGTTGAGAAAGAAGATTTAGAGCATTATTTCTTAAGGATACTGAATGACTATAATAGAGGTGTTTCGAATGAAAAAGCTTAGTTCCTGTATTTTAATTGAATGGAGAAAGTTAATAAAATCAAAACTTTCCATCGTAACTGCTTGTTCTATCTGTTTAGTTCCTTTTATTGTTGGGTTGTTTGCAACTATGATGAAATATCCAGAGAATTTCAAAAATCTTGGTTTGATTTCTGCAAAAATGGAAATGATGAAGATAACAGACTGGTCGTCATACTTAATGACCATATCACAAGTCATTTCTGTTGGGGGATTGCTCATTTTTGGATTTACAGCATCTTGGGTTTTTGGTAGAGAATATTCTGATAAAACGATGATAGACCTATTAGCACTCCCGATAAAAAGAGATACGATCGTATTATCCAAGTTTATCGTTATCGCTCTATGGAGCTATATTCTATCAGTTTTTGCACTTTTATTGGGATTATTAGCTGGCAATCTGATTGGACTTGAGGGTGGGAGCTTAATGGTGATTTTCAAAGGTATACTTACTTTTGTTTTTTGTACTACTCTTACGATTGTACTCTCTACTCCAGTAGCTTTTTTTGCTTGTTTAGGCCGGGGATATTTGTCTCCATTGGCATTTATTATTTTTACTATTATTTTTTCTCAGCTTGGTTCTGCTCTTAACTTTGGGAAATACATTCCATGGGCGATTCCTGCACTCGCAAGTGGTATTGCAGGAAAAGCACTATTGAATTTTGGGAGCATTGTCAGTTTATTTGGGGTAAGTATTCTAGGTCTTATCGCAACAATAGCTTGGTGGAGGTATGCTGATTACGATTAAAATGAAGTGATGAAAATGCTAATAACACAAAACTAAGTCTTATTCATTTCCATTCAAAACAACCCCTCCTGTTCAGATTGAAAAACAAGAGGGGTTATATTATGACAATCGAAAGTTTTGGGGGGAGAGGGGACTATGTGAATATCGTTGGCCTAAATGAAAAGATAGTTTCTAATATACGTGATTTGGAAAAAATGACCTTGTCTTTGATAAGTTAAGTGTCAAACAGTTCTCAGATGGCAGTTTTAGAATTAAGATAAAAGCCTGTTTTTACGGGCATTAGTCAAGTAATCATAGCATTAACCTAAAAGAAGTTCAGCGAACTTCTTTAGACGTCGCTGGAGGGAAATTGCATATAGCCGGTGTACAAGCCACTCGTTTTCACGGGTGGTTATGATTTCTCAAAATGAGCAAAAAACAGTAAACCTTTGTGATTTACTGTTTTAAACATTCTTCAATTCAATTAGACAAACTGGGATTTATAATCCATTCACATGAGCCAATTTATGTTCTTGGCTATTTATATAATCTTCGTGTTTGTGATTATGCCTCTCCTCATTTCCGAAGTGCTTATGCTCATGTTCATGAGTGATTACATGAGTATGTGTCACGCCGTTATGTGTATGAACAATCGTATGCGTATGCTCATGAAGATGATGCTTTACCATAGTGTCATATACTACGAATACCGTTCCTAGCAACATCAGAGCCAGCCCTATAAAATATTCTAGAGCCAATTTTTCTCCATTTACTGCAAAGGCTAAAAATGAACCCACAAACGGTGCTACAGCATAAAAAGAACTTGTCTTAGCTGCACCTAAGTCTCTTTGCGCTCTTATATAAAGAAAAATACTTAATCCGTATGCTACAAATCCTAATAGCATAACTTCGGCAATGTATTTCATTTCTGGAATCTTTTCGCCAAGTAGCAATGCAATAGTAAATGAACCGCCGCCAGAAAAAATGCCTTTTAGCAAAACAATCTCATATGTGCTTTTATCAGACATCTTTCTTGTACAGTTATTCTCAAGTCCCCAGCAACAGGTTGCCAGTATCACAAAAAAAGAACCTATAGAAAACTGGAAACTATCACTTCCCTCAAATGATAAAACAATACTAGATAGCGTAATAAATCCAATTGCAATCCACAGATTTCTGGATACCTTCTCCTTGAAAAAAAGTAACGCCATTAACGCAGTCGCCACAATTTCAAAATTACCGAGGAGTGATGCATTAGATGCTGTTCCCATTTTTATACCTATTATTAAAAATATAGGGGCGGCTATATCTAATCCAATCATTCCGATTGTATAGGGTAAATCCTGCTTTGTAAGTCTCTCTGATTTTTTCTCTTTTTTTATGTGAAATAAATACATTATTCCAACGCCAATACCAGCACCAAGATAAAGAAAAGCGGCAATAAAAGTTGGTGTAACATTATTCAAAAGAACTTTTGAAAATGGCGTGCTAATTGCATAAAATCCAGCTGCTAACAGTGCTAATATAACTGCACTCGTCTTTGTTTTCTGCTTCAACATTTGTCATCCCCTTTGCTCTGTATATTCTAATTCGTTTCCCTAAACATTTTTACTATTATATCATATATTTACTTAATGTTATGGCCCCAGCTCTTGCTTCTTAACCTGTGTTAGTCCTCTATTTTCTTTTACTAGTGTCTCTAAACAATTTCTAACACTTTTAGCTCTTTCCATTTAATATAGAATTTCGGTTTTGAAGTTGACTACACCACATCAATACTCTTGCCTTTTTAAAATGCGTGTTAAGGGTGTTTTATTCCAGTTATAGGGATTCTCTTCATTCAAAAATGATTGACGCTTTTATTCTGGAAAATGAGCAAAAAAACAGTAAACCTTTGTGATTTACTGTTTCTCAAATCGTTATATTCAATTATACAAACTGGGATTTTTAGATTTTAACCCTTAAGGAAAATAAAATGGGCTATTCTCCCGAAGTATTTTCTATAATATTAGAGTTTAATGCAGAGTGTAGCTATATAGTCATTTCCATAACGTGATAATCTATGTCTTTTGTCACACGATTCATAAAAATCTATCATAGCGAGACCATTTTTAAGTTGTCCTCTAATCTGAGTTTCTAAGGTATGGCTAAATTCATATCCATATTCTGGATTGATGGTTATCTTGCCTTCCTCTTCAAGCTCTTTTGAATTAAAAGGTATTGAAAACTTTAAAAGTAATTCCTCATCGGGTTTGTCCCATACAATGTCAGTATCATACATGTATATCCAAGGATTCATAAACCCGACCATTAACAATCCGCCCTTTTTCAATACTCGAGAGGCTTCTTTATACATGTTTTCTAAATCTTCTATATATACATTTGAAACTGGATTAAAAATAATATCAAAAGTCTCATCTTCAAATGGAAATGGTTTTGTCATATCGCCTTGAACTGTATTGATTTTTAAGCCCTCTCTTTTAGCAACCATATCATCTCTTTGTAATTGTGATTTAGAAAAATCCATTATGGTTACATCATAACCTTTTATAGCAAAAACTGGACCCTGCTGTCCACCACCACAAGCTAAACCTAATATCTTTTTTCCGTTGGCTTTTTCAAACCATTCTTTTGGAACTTTTTTCCCAACAGTTAATGCAACAGAAATTGGATTATTTCTAACTTCTTCTAATTCTTCATGTGTCAATGGCTCAGTATAGTCATTTTTTACATTATTCCATCTATCTTCATTTAATTTTATATAATTATTCATCTTATAATCTCCTCGTAATTTTATATTATTTCGATTTAAGTTGAATATGTTGCCATTACATTTTTCTCACCTCTACAAATTCCAATTTGACGCACTGTAGATGATCCTCGCTTACATACTACATCTGAAATGCTGTTATCCAAAAACATATTGCAACTATAAGTGAAAGAGGAGTCATAACATATTTTTCTTTCTTACTTTTTGAAATCATGTTCATAATCGTATTCAAGGATAGGTAAGCGGCAAAGAAGAAACAAATATATTTAGTAACCTTGAAAGACAGCCACAAGGGAAGCAAACCTCCAGCTTGCAAAATAATGATTATGGCAAATATTTGGATAGCCACCGAAATGACTGCCGCAAGTCTAAATTTCTTAGGTAAGATTTTATGTTGTCCACCCATTGTATATTCGCCCAAAGGCAGACCGCAAGCAACAAGAACGGTCATAATTGCTATAATTCCAAATAATACTGCACCTAAT
The DNA here is from genome assembly GCF_000286495.1 of Streptococcus sp. AS14. Classification (NCBI taxonomy): domain Bacteria; kingdom Bacillati; phylum Bacillota; class Bacilli; order Lactobacillales; family Streptococcaceae; genus Streptococcus; species Streptococcus sp. AS14. The sequence goes on along the minus strand of NZ_ALKI01000002.1, from coordinate 73,717 downwards.
ATTGAAAACATAAATCACTATTCTCCCTTCGTAAAATACAAAAAATTTTAATTACAAATTCAATTTTGTTTCACTTAACATTCCTATAAAATTATAAGGAATTCTTATCAAGTGTTCAAGTTTTATAGTTTTTTCTCAAGCTGGTCTGTTGATTTCCCTTTTCCTTTGTTCTTCCACCAATCGCTCAGGTCGACTAAGGATTGAGCGGCGGAAGGGATGAGAAGGAGGACATAGATATAAACATACTGGCTCTTGGTTTCCCAGAAGAAGTGGAAGAGGCCACCCCCCAAGAGAAAGATGAAGGGATAGAGGTCAAAAGGCGTCAGCTTTTCCTCGGCGACGAAAAATTTATGAAGGATAAAGAAACAGGAGAGCAGATAGATACTGGCTAGCAGGGTCAAGAGCAGGAAATTAACAATCTGATAACCCTTTCTTTCCTCATAAATACTGCGTAGAATGGTTGGCTTCATGTACTGCTGGCGCTCAATCTGCGGTCCGGTCCAAATGGACTGAAAAGTCGGCTCAGTCCAGGTAGACTTGACCTTTTCGTAGAAGAATTTCAGCGCATAAGCAGGATGCTTGCTGAAGTGAATCAAAATGTCCTTCAAATCTCGAGTAGCCATTTCTGTAGCCAATTTTTCATCGTATTTGTTGCGCTTGAGAATCTTGGTATTGTAGGCATCGTACCAGCCTCCCAAGGTCTGCCGATTGGGATCATCCCGCAGGCCCATAGTGATGTAGGCGATTTTTGGAGTACCGACACCAATCTTGCCCCCAATCAGCTGCTCATAGTAGGCAGTCAGTCCCTTGTTTGAAAGGACGATACCGGCTAAAATTAGGATGATAGCTAAGGGTTTCTTCCAAGACCATTTATAAAAGATGGACAGGAAGCAGACTCCAATCAGCATGATGGCAAAGATGATGTAGTTGTTGCGCAGGAGGCAGGCCAGACTGATACTGGCCGCTCCCAGCAAGGCATAGAGCAGGTTTCCTTTCTGATCCAGCTTGATAAAAGCATAGAGACTGAGCAGACAGAAGAAAAGTCCAGAAATGGTACCGTAGACAAAGAGGATAAAAAAGAGCTGTGGTAGAAAGAGAAAAGTCAGCAGAATCGTGTATTTCTGAATCATTTCTCTGGCATTGAGCAGGGCAGTAATCTTGTAAATCAAGAAATGACTGAGTAAAGTCCAGACGACATTCATGCTAAAGGCAAATTGAGTCGTCGGAGAAATAAAAGCATAAAGTCGCTCCAGAGTCATCAGTCCTAACTGATGGGGATTACGGTACATGTAACTTCCGATGGTTGTCAGCGAGCTGTAATCTCCTCGGTTAAAGGCTAGGGCTGCATTGAAAACGTGTTTGGCGTCAGCTCGGATGCGGCCATCGTAGGCCGTTATCAGAAAAATCGTTGCTGCTATAAAGATGGAAGACAGAATCCAAAAAAGATGCTTGGTCTGAACCTTTTCCAATAGGGGCCGGATTAAAAAGAGGCTGAGGAGAAAAAGTAAGAGTATAGGGTAGAAATACCAAGGATTACTGACGAATTGGACCCCTTCAGCAATCCTCAAAGGTATGTAAGTATGGGATAGCAGAATCTGCCCAGAAAGGAAAAGCAAGGCAATCGCAGTCATGGTTAGAATCAGAAAATAGCCCAAATTGAAGATTGTGTTAGAAAATTGCTTCATGAGGATCTGACCTCCACCTTGACGAAATAGCGGTCTTCTCCCAGCTCAATCAGCTCGACTGGCTGAGGATAGAAGCGATCCATGACCTCTTTTTGAAGTATGCCTTCTTTAGGACCTTGGGCTATAATTTCTCCTTCTTTTAGGAGCAGGACATGATCCATAGCAGCAGTGATTTCCTCTACATGGTGGGTGACATAGAGGATGGTTGGAGTCTGGTTCATCTGTGTAATCTTACCAATTTGATCCAGCAGGAGCTCGCGGGCAAAGAGATCCAGACCGCTGGTCGCTTCGTCTAAGATAAGTAGTTCTGGCTTTTCCATGAGACTGCGCGCAATCAGCAAGAGCTGTTTTTCCCCTTGAGACAGACTGATGTAGCTTCGGCCAATCAATTCTTGCCCGCCAATGGAAGCCAGCATTTCCCTAGCTTGGTTTAGCTCAGTTTGCCCGTAAGGAGCGTAGAGAATACTGCTTTTATACTTGCCTGTCAGGACGATTTCTTCAGATGTGAGGCGGTTGGGCAGACGCTCAGCAATGAAGGAGCCAACTACTCCAATCCTAGTTCGCAGCTGAGGAATGTCGCCGGCGCCAAATTCCGTACCCAGAACCGTTACCTTGCCCTTAGTCTTCCAATGTTCAGCCATGAGCAGGCGCAGAAGAGTAGACTTTCCAGAACCGTTGAGACCGAGAATAGCCCAATGTTCTCCCTTTTTCACTTGCCAGTTGAGATCTTTTAAGATAGTTCGGCCTTGTTTAGCCAAGCTTACATTTTCCAGTTTGATAATCTTTTCCATTTTTACTCTTTCTTTCATTAAATCTCCTTTATTATAACAAAATTTATGGTAAAATAACTGATAGGAGGAGTCAAATGTTTCATAAAAGTAAGCTGATGTTTTGGACCAGTGAGGTCCTTTTGCTAACGATTATTTTCTTTATCTGGCGCCAGATGGGGGATATGATAACCCCGATTGTTAGCGTTGTGAATACAATCTTGATTCCCTTTCTTGTGGGAGGATTTCTTTACTATATTACGAATCCGCTGGTGAAATTTCTCCAGGACAAGCTCAAAATCAAACGAATGATTGGGATTCTGATTACTCTCAGCCTTTTGTTTGGCTTGATTGCTTTGGGGGTTATTTATCTCTTGCCGATTTTGATTAATCAGCTGAGCAGCTTGATTAATTCAACGCAAGGCCTTTATTGGGAAATTCAAAGTTTTGTCAACCAATTATCTAAAAATCCGCTCTTTCGGAATCTGAATATCCAGTCCACCATCCAGCAACTCAACCTGTCTTATGTGGATATTCTGCAGAATATTCTCAACAGTGTAACCAACAGTCTGGGTAGCGTTTTATCAGCAGTTGTCAATACACTGATGATTTTGATTATGACGCCAATTTTCTTGGTTTACTTCCTCATGGACGGCCATAAGCTCCTGCCCATGCTGGAGCGGACAGTCCTCAAGCGCGATAAGCTCAATATCTCCAGCTTGCTGACCAATCTCAATGCTACTGTTGCCCGCTATATTAGCGGAATTTCAATCGATGCCCTGATTATCGGCGCTCTGGCCTATATTGGCTATAGCGTGATTGGACTCAAGTACGCTTTGGTCTTTGCTATTTTTTCCAGTCTGGCTAATCTGATTCCTTATGTTGGACCGAGTATCGGCTTGATTCCCATGGTCATTACGTATGCCTTTACGGATCCTCAGAAGATGGTGGCGGCCTTGATTTACATGCTGATTATCCAGCAGGTAGATGGCAATATCCTCTATCCCCGTATTGTTGGCGGTGTGATGAAGGTCCATCCTATTACTATCATGGTGCTCTTACTCTTATCCAGCAATATCTATGGCGTGCTAGGGATGATTGTGGCAATCCCGACCTATTCTATCCTCAAGGAAATCGCTAAGTTCTTGGCTAACCTCTATGATAATCACAAGGAAGCCCAGCAGCAGAAGAAGAACGAAGAGTTTGGGATTATTAATAAATAAGGGTGAATTTGGAATTCGATTGATTCCAGAGTTTCAAGACTAGAAAATAAGACGGAAGAAGGGCCTCCCGTCTTATTTTCATTTCCTGTGCACTAAATTTAAAAATATGATATAATCAGATTTACTTATACATTTCGAGGAGAAAGAATCAATGGAAGACCCTGGCAGTCAGAATATGTTATGGCAAGCCTTACTACTGTTTATATTGACTTTGTTAAATGCCTTTTTCTCAGCAGCTGAGATGGCAATGGTATCGCTCAATCGGGCGCGTGTGGAGCAAAAGGCTGAAGAGGGCGACTTCAAATATAGTCGTCTCTTGGCGGTCTTAGAAAGCCCTAATAACTTCTTATCAACTATTCAGGTTGGGATTACTGTTATCAATATCCTGTCTGGGGCCAGTTTTGCGGATAATCTGGGGAAACTGTTCTCTTCTTGGATGGGAAATTCCGAAACAGCACGTGCTATCGGAACTTTCTTGGCTTTGGTCTTATTGACCTATATTTCTATTGTTTTGGGTGAGCTTTATCCCAAGCGCATTGCCATGAACCTGAAAGACAATCTAGCTGTGCGGGCTGCACCGGTTATTATCTTTCTTGGCAAGATTGTCAGCCCCTTCGTTTGGTTGCTGTCAGCGTCGACTAATCTACTGAGTCGGATAACCCCGATGAAGTTTGATGATGCAGACGAAAAGATGACTCGGGATGAGATTGAGTATATGCTGACTAAGAGTGAGGAGACCTTGGATGCAGATGAGATTGAGATGCTGCAGGGGATTTTCTCTCTGGATGAGCTGATGGCGCGTGAACTGATGGTGCCGCGGACGGATGCCTTTATGGTGGACATTCAGGACGATACCAAGGAAATCATCGAGAGCATTCTCAAACAGAGCTTCTCGCGGATTCCCGTTTATGATGGGGATAAGGACAATGTCATCGGTCTGATTCATACCAAGCGACTGCTTAATGAAGGATTCGTCAATGGTTTTGACAATATCGTTCTGCGCAAGATTTTGCAGGAGCCACTCTTTGTACCGGAAACCATGTTTGTCGATGATTTGCTCAAGGAGCTGCGCAACACGCAAAATCAAATGGCCATTCTCTTGGATGAGTATGGCGGTATGGCTGGTCTGGTTACACTGGAAGACCTCTTGGAGGAGATTGTCGGTGAGATTGACGATGAGACTGACAAGGCTGAAATCGAAGTCCATGAAATCGGTGAGAATACCTACATCGTCTTAGGAACTATGACCCTCAATGACTTTAATGAATACTTTGAAGTTGAAATCGAAAGCGACGATGTGGATACGATAGCTGGTTATTACTTGACTTGTGTAGGAACTATTCCAGATCCGAAAGAACGCATTAGTTACGAAGTCGAAAGTCAGAATAAGCAACTCATTTTGACCAATGACAAGGTTAAAAATGGCCGTGTTACGAAGGTTAAGGTTGAAATTTCTGACATTACTGAAGAAGCAGAAAAGGCTGAGAAATAAACTCAGCCTTTTAAGTTTCCTTCAAGTTTTTTATAAGTCTGCCTTAAGTTTCTGGGATTATACTAATACCATCAAAATAGAAATGAGGACAGTCCAATGACATCTAAAGTTACCCTATATGATAAGCAAGTATTGACATTCTCACAGGCGCAAAAGTAGGAAAGGAAGTAATAAGAATCAGTAAATTTTAAAAAGCAGCAGAAACCCTTAACTAATTTTTTCATATAAATCTCCTAAAACAAGTATAAAGAAATTTTGAGGCTCTTTGTCGCTCCAAAACAAGGCAGCCTTAGACTACTCATAAAAGAAACCACCTCTGCCAGTTGGAAGACAGGGGTGGTTTTGTGATCTGGATGGAACTCAAGGTTATTCTTTCTGACGTTTAGCAAAATCCACAAAGCGAAATTTGTCTAGCTTGTGACGGCTCTCGGTATATTGAAACTGGCGGCCGTCTGCCAGATAGACCTGAGATTTGACAGAGACGACCTGCTGGTCCTTACCTAGGTCCATGAGAATCTTGTCTCGGTCATTGGCGTGGTCAATGGTAAATTCCTTCTTGGCATAAGCGATATTGAGCTTTAAATCATTTTCCAAATAGGCATAAATGGACTGCTCAGCGATTTCCCTTGTCAAGTGGGGGACGATACCCTTGTCTAAATAGTCAATATCTAAGACCGAGGCGATTTGCTCTACAACGCGCTGACGGACGATTCGCCAAACCAGTCGGTAGGGAGGGAAGCCAGTGATGTCGGACAATTTCTGGTCCACGGTAATCTTTTCCAAGCTGACAACATTGGTTTTGGACTGCATATTATTCTGCTTGACTACTTCTTGATAGCTGGTCAGCTTAGACACAGGAAAGTCAAACTGTTCATGCTTGATGACTTTGGAACCCTGTCCGCGGACTTTTTCAATCAATCCTTCTTCCTGCAGCAGGGCCAGAGCCTTGCGGACTGTATCGCGGCTAACCTGGTAGTCTTCTGTCAGCTGATGTTCGCTGGGCAAGAAGTCTCCGACTGCATAACGTTCCTCTAAAATATCTTTCTCAATCTGTTTGAACAATTGTTTGTATTTCTTCATCATAAACCCCACTTGTTTTCTTTTTTTCATACAACATAGAAAATTTTATCAAAAATGAGGGCTTTTTTCAACAAACAACTTGCCTACATCTTTGAAATCGATTACAATAATTTGTAGGGGCTTGTTGAAAAACTGACTCATAAAAAATATAAGGAGAGTGCTGAATTCTCATTCAGCCAGTAGTCAAATGGGAAAATTCGAGAAGGATGCCAAGGATCTGCTAGATGCAATCGGCGGCAAAGAGAATGTCACAGCAGTTAGTCACTGCGCAACGCGAATGCGCTTTGTACTTGGCGACGGTAAAAAGGCCAATGTCAAGGCTATTGAGGCAATCCCAGTGGTCAAAGGGACTTTCACGAATGCTGGACAATTCCAAGTCATCATTGGAAACGATGTGCCCATCTTTTATAACGACTTCACTGCTGTATCAGGTATTGAGGGAGTATCAAAAGAAGCAGCAAAGTCTGCTGCTAAGAGCAATCAAAATCCCCTTCAGCGGGTTATGGCCACTCTGGCGGAAATTTTTACACCCTTGATTCCAGCCTTGATTGTCGGAGGGTTGATTCTTGGTTTTCGTAATGTCCTTGAAGGAGTCCAAATTGAAGCTTTGGGTAGAAAGATTGTTGACGGAGTTGCACAAGTAAAAAATGGGCAGCCCGTTTATAATACAATTGTTGATGTATCTAAATTCTGGAGCAATGTCAACGACTTTCTTTGGCTGCCGGCACAAGCAGTGTTCCACTTCTTACCGGTGGGGATTACTTGGTCTATATCCCGTAAGATGGGAACCAGTCAGATTCTTGGGATTGTCTTAGGGATTTGTTTGGTTTCTCCACATTTGTTGAATGCTTATGAGGTAGCTAATACCTCTAAAGCTGTGATTGCTAAAGACTACACTTGGTATTTTGGGATACTTGAGTTTCACAAATATGGTTACCAAGGTCAGGTCATTCCGGCTCTCTTATCTGGTCTGTCTCTATCTTACTTAGAAATTTTCTGGCGTAAACGGATTCCAGAAGTGATTTCTATGATTTTTGTTCCTTTGCTTTCTTTGCTTCCTGCTCTGATTTTGGCCCACACGGTTTTAGGTCCTTTTGGATGGTGGGTTGGACAAGGCATGTCTAAGTTTGTATTTCTTGGTTTGACAGGATCATTCAAATGGTTGTTTGGTGCAGTATTTGGTGCCCTTTACGCTCCGTTTGTGATTACAGGTCTTCACCATATGACCAATGCTATTGATACACAGTTAGCCAATGATTATGGAGGCACAGCTCTTTGGCCCATGATTGCTCTGTCCAATATCGCTCAAGGTTCAGCTGTATTTGCCTACTATCTCATGCATCGTCGTGATGAAAGAGAAGCACAAATTTCGCTTCCAGCGACCATTTCTGCTTACCTTGGAGTTACTGAGCCAGCCCTCTTCGGGGTCAATCTCAAGTACGTTTATCCATTTGTTGCCGGGATGATTGGTTCGTCTATTGCCGGAGTTTTGTCACTTAACTTTAATGTCACAGCGACTGGTATTGGTGTAGGGGGCTTACCAGCTATTCTTTCTATTCAAGCAAACTATTGGCTTCCTTTCCTTCTAGTTATGCTTGTAGCAATTCTTGTACCAATGTTCCTGACTTTCTTTTTCCACAAGACAGGCTTCTTAACTAAGACTGAGGAAGATCCAGAATTGCAGGCAGAGTTTGCAGCTCAGGAAGAGGCAGAATTTGCCGGGCGATCCAAAACCGAGTCATCTCCAGAGGTGAAAACAGCTGATTCATCAGCTCCTGTAACGATTACTAGTCCGTTGGCAGGAGAAGTCAAAGAATTGAGTCAGGCAACAGATCCTGTCTTTGCACAAGGTTTAATGGGGCGTGGAGTTGTCATTGTTCCTAGCCAAGGGGAGTTGGTTTCACCAGTCAATGGTAGAGTAACAGTCTTCTTCCCAACCAAGCATGCCATCGGTATCCTGTCAGATGAAGGTGTTGAAATCCTGATGCATATCGGAATGGATACTGTTAATCTGGAAGGCAAAGGCTTTGAGGGCTATGTGTCTCAAGGAGATAAGGTCAAGGCAGGTGACAAGCTCATTTCCTTTGATATAGACATGATCAAGAAAGCGGGCTATGTAACAGAAACACCAGTCATCATTACAAACTCAGACAGTTATCAGGTGGAGGAACTTGAACAACTTCCTCGGGCAGTTGAGCGAGGAAGTCAGTTGATGACAGCTAATCCACTTTAAAGAAAATGAAATGATTATAGAAAGGGACGGTGCTTTAAAATCTGTCCCTTTTCTCAAAAAAGGAGAAAATATGACACTTGATAAAAAAAAGGTTGTCTACCAAATTTATCCAAAATCTTTTAAAGACACGACTGGAAACGGTTTGGGAGATTTTCGCGGGATTATTGAAAAGCTTCCTTATCTGAAAGAGCTGGGAGTGGACATGGTCTGGCTCAATCCTTTCTATCCGAGTCCGCAGCGGGACAACGGTTACGATATTTCTGATTACACTGCGGTAGACCCTATATTTGGAGCTATGGCAGATTTTGAAGAGATGGTCAAGGTCGGCCAGCAGCATGGTATTGACTTTATGCTGGACATGGTTCTCAATCATTGCTCGACTGAGCATGAGTGGTTCCAAAAGGCGCTGGCTGGGGATTCCTACTATCAGGACTTCTTTATCCTGCGGGATGAGCCAACGGACTGGCTGTCCAAGTTTGGCGGCAGTGCCTGGGCGCCATTTGGGGATACGGGCAAATATTATCTGCATCTCTATGATGTGACTCAAGCTGATCTTAACTGGCGCAACCCCAATGTTCGTCAAGAGCTCTTCAAGGTGGTGAATTTTTGGCGAGATAAAGGAGTCAAAGGCTTTCGCTTTGATGTCATCAATGTAATCGGTAAAGATGAGGTGCTGACAGACTGTCCAGAGCAGGATGGGAAGCCAGCCTATACCGATAAGCCAATCGTCCATGACTATCTGCGTATGATGAACGAAGCAACCTTTGGGCAGGACGATTCCGTTATGACGGTTGGCGAAATGAGCGCTACGACGATTGAAAACTGTATCCTTTACACCGCACCAGACCGTCAGGAGCTGTCCATGGCTTTTAATTTCCATCATCTCAAGGTGGACTATGAAGCTGGACAGAAGTGGACTCTTAAGGCTTTTGATTTTGAAGAGTTAAAACGCCTCTTCCATACTTGGGGCAAGGAAATGAGCGATCACGACGGTTGGTCAGCACTTTTTTGGAATAACCATGATCAGCCGCGAGCTCTCAACCGCTTTGTTGATGTAGAGAATTTCCGCAATGAAGGGGCAACCATGTTGGCAGCCAGTATTCATATGTCGCGAGGGACGCCTTATATCTACATGGGTGAGGAGATTGGCATGGTGGATCCTGACTACGACTCCATGGAAGATTATGTGGATGTCGAGTCTCTCAATGCATACCAGAGTCTGCTTGCTGAAGGTCAATCGCCAGAAGCAGCTTTCAGGATTATTAAGGCTAAATCTCGTGATAATTCTCGAACGCCTATGCAGTGGGATAATTCGGTCAATGCAGGTTTTACAACAGGAACTCCATGGCTGAAGGTGGGCAAATCCTATCCTCTTATCAATGTGGAAAATGAAATCAAGGGACCGATCTTTACCTTTTATCAGAAATTGATTGCCCTGCGTAAGGAACTGCCTATCATCGCAGAGGGAAGCTATCAGCCAGCTTATGAGGACAGTCCTCAGGTTTATGCTTTTGAGCGGGAGTGGCAAGGACAAAAGTTTTTGGTCCTGAATAATTTTTATATGGATCCAATTACAGTTGATATCTTGCCAGATTATCAAAGTGGCCAGGTCCTTCTGTCCAACTACAGCAGGACTCAGGTTGACCACGTGCTGACCCTGCAGCCTTATGAAACTCTATCTATTCTTGTTAATTAAGAACATTTCTATCGTGGAAGCGAGGGAAACTGAATGTCAGATGTCAGTTTCCTTCGCTATTTTTAATATCTTAGTTTATTTAGTAGGAAATTGATAGGTAGGATTGAGAGCTAACAAGGATTTGGGAAAGTGTTTGTAAAAGCGGCGTTTTTTCTTTATAATGGAGATGGTAGTTTCTACTTTACTATATTTTAAAAAAGGAGAACGGTATGAAAAAACAAGCTCAGCATAAGGGGCTTTTATATACTGCAACCTCATTGGCTTCTGTTTTGGCTCTGCTTTCTTTTGCGCAACCTGTTGGTGCTGAAGAAACAGTAGCACCATCCAATTCTCAACCGCCGACATCTGCGGAGAGTCCAAGTTCAAGCGCCTCGTCTACTTCCGAGTCGTCAGTTAGTCCCTCAATAGATTCAGGAGAAGGAAAAACGTCTTCTACAGAAGCGGTAGAGAGGCAAGAAGATGCCACAGTTGCCACACAGTCTGTAGCTGATGGACCAGAAGTTGTGGCTAATGTGGGTACGATTCAAGGAGAATCACAAGCCTCTCCCTATGAGGACAGAGAAGTTCAAGTTTCCAATGTCGTTGTGACGAAAACTGATCGCTCTGGTTTTTATGTTCAAGATGTGACTCCGGATGGAAATAGCAGGACTTCTGATGCTCTTTATGTTGTTTCTAAAGAAAAAGTCGATATTGGAGACAAACTTAGTCTTGAAGGTCGTGTTAAAGAAGGCTACATGGATGAGCTCAGCGTTCGTCAGGGGCAAACTTTCAACAAGCCCAGTGGTAGTTTGACAGTCACCATGCTTGTCGCTTCCAAGGTGACCAAGGAAGGGAAAGCTGACTTACCTGCTCCAGTAGACATCGTGGCTAATATGCCTCAGGATACGGTTGATAACGATGTTAATAACTATCAGCCTCAAAGTGAAGCTTTGGACTACTGGGAAAGTTTGGAAGGAATGTTGACGACGGTGAAGAGGCCCCGAGTTCTAGGCCCGCAGTACCGTGGAGACATTTATGTCTTACCTGAAGGCTACCAAGCCTTGCCATTAAACAATATCGGAGGTCTCAATCTTCGTCCAAACGCTCAAAATACCGCAACCATTCCAGTCTATGTTGGCAATAAATTTATTGCCAAGGCCAAGGATTATTTCAATGGCGATGTGGTCGGAGTCGTGACTTATCGTGGGAAGATTTACAAGTTGGAGCCGACTCAGCTGCCTGATTTGGTGGACGGTGGCTTGCAGAGACAGGTCTCTCCTATCTATCCAAGCGAGGACAAGCTGACTATTGCTTCCTACAATATCGAGAATTTTTCTGCTAATTCTAAAAAAGGTGAAACGCCTGAGGAAAAAGTGACTAGAATCGCTAATTCCTTTATCAATGAAATCCACAGTCCAGATATCATCACGCTCATTGAGGTTCAAGATGAGAATGGCAGTGTTAATGACGGAACGACCAGTGGTGTCAAAAGCGGTGAGAAACTAGCGGCCCGCATCAAAGAACTGGGTGGAAAAACTTACAAGTACACTGAAGTTGCCCCACTTGACGGTCAAGATGGAGGCAAGCCTGGATCTAATATCCGCGTGGCCTTTCTCTACGATCCAAATCGGGTGAAGTTAGTCGAAAAAGAAGCCGGTACGAGTGACGAAGCAGCTAGCTTCTCCGGTGGCCATTTGGTTAAGAATCCTGCCCGAATTGCTCCAACAAATCCAGCCTTTACCAAGGTTCGTAAATCCTTGGCAGCTGAGTTTGAATTCAAGGGACAGCATATCGTTGTTATCGCCAATCATTTGAAATCCAAGATTGGGGATGATGCCGTTTATGGCTCCGCTCAGCCAGCGGTTCAGCATACGCAGGCAGCCCGAATTGAGCAGGCTAAAATTTTAAATAGCTTTGTTCAAGAAGGACTGAGACAAAATCCTAACCTTAAGTTTGTGCTGACTGGTGATTTCAATGATTTTGAATTTTCCGAAACAGCTAAAGCACTGGCGGGCAATGAACTGATTAATCTCATGCAGGAGCATGATGCGGCTGACCGTTATTCCTACTTCTACCGCGGCAGCAACCAAAGTTTGGACAACATTTTCATTTCGAAGAACCTGGCAGGCAAGGCAGTCTTTGCGCCTGTCCATATCAATGCCTCTTTCATGGAGGAACATGGCAGAGCTTCAGACCATGATCCAGTAGTGGTGCAGCTGGACTTTTCTAAGGATGTTGCAGCTTCAACATCAGACAGCTCCCAGCCGTCTCAATCAACTGGACAATCTTCTGTAGCAGCAGATCAAGGAGCCCCGTCTCAGACCAATTCTCCATCGTCCAATCAAACCGGACAAGGTCAGACAGCTAGCAGCAAGAAGAAGGGACTCCCGCAGACCGGCCAAAATAACAGTAGCTGGGCAGTCTTGGGATTGACCTTGCTAATGTTTGCTTTTACTCTCAAAAAGAGAAGTCGAAATTAACTAAAATCATTTTAAAAAGTGAAATCAGGGTGGAATAAAGATTCTGCCCTGATTTTTTATTGGCCGGCATCTAAGATCAAGTCTGTTCCCGCTTTCGCCCTAAAATTTCATCTGTTGTAAAACACTGAAAATGAAACTGAAAAACAGTTTGTTTTCTAAAAAATAGGCAAATTAAGTCTATTTTTGCTTTAATCATGTTATAATGTAGTTAGTTATAAAACGTTTTCAGAGTTAAGAGGTTGCGTAATGGTTGAAGAGAAAATTGAAGAAGCAGTTGATTATGGAAAGGTAACGGGCATGGTCCACTCCACTGAAAGTTTTGGAGCTGTTGATGGACCGGGTATCCGTTTTATTGTCTTTTTACAGGGCTGCCATATGCGCTGCCAGTATTGCCATAATCCGGACACGTGGGAAATGGAGACCAACAAATCTCAACTGCGGACCGTGGATGATGTCTTGCAAGAAGCTCTCCGTTATAAGGGTTTCTGGGGCAACAAAGGCGGCATCACCGTCAGCGGAGGAGAAGCCTTGCTACAGATTGATTTTCTGATTGCCCTCTTTACCAAGGCTAAGGAGCTGGGCATCCACTGTACATTGGATACCTGTGCCCTGCCTTTTAGAAATACGCCTCGCTATCTGAAAAAATTTGACAAGCTTATGGCAGTCACTGACCTTGTCCTACTGGATATTAAAGAGATTAACGAAGAACAGCACAAAATCGTGACCAGCCAGACCAACAAGAATATCTTGGCCTGTGCCAAGTACCTGTCTGACATTGGAAAGCCAGTCTGGATCCGCCATGTCTTGGTGCCAGGATTGACCGACCGTGATGATGACTTGATTGAGCTAGGTAAATTTGTAAAGACGCTGAAGAATGTTGATAAGTTTGAAATTCTACCTTACCATACTATGGGAGAATTCAAATGGCGGGAGCTGGGCATCCCTTACAAGCTGGAAGGGGTTAAGCCTCCGACAGCTGATCGGGTCAAGAATGCCAAGGAACTCATGCAGACGGAGTCCTATACAGAGTATATGAATCGGGTGCATAATAGCTAATCTATTTTGAGTATGAATAAATGGGCTGGTGGGTTGACCAGTCCATTTTTCTTAAGAAAATGCCCTTCTGCTTTTGTGAAATGTCTGTAATTGTGGTAAAATAAATGCAATAAACATTATATAAAAGAAGAGGTCTATCATGTCTAAAATTTTAGTTTTCGGTCACCAAAATCCTGACTCAGATGCCATTGGTTCATCTTATGCTTTTGCTTACTTGGCTCGTGAAGCTTATGGCTTGGATACAGAAGCTGTTGCTCTGGGTGAGCCTAATGAAGAAACAGCCTTTGTTTTGGATTACTTTGGCGTGGCGGCACCGCGCGTGATTACATCTGCAAAGGCAGAGGGTGCTGAGCAGGTTATTCTGACAGACCACAATGAATTCCAACAGTCTGTGGCTGATATCGCTGAAGTTGAAGTTTATGGCGTAGTGGACCACCACCGTGTTGCTAACTTTGAAACAGCTAGTCCCCTTTACATGCGCTTGGAGCCAGTGGGATCTGCTTCCTCTATTGTTTACCGCATGTTCAAGGAGCACGGCGTAGAAGTTCCAAAAGAAATTGCAGGATTGATGCTGTCTGGTTTGATCTCTGATACTCTCTTGCTCAAATCACCAACAACTCATCCGACTGACAAGGTCATTGCACCAGAATTGGCTGAGCTGGCTGGTGTCAACTTGGAAGAGTATGGTTTGGCAATGCTTAAGGCAGGTACAAACTTGGCTAGCAAGTCTGCAGAAGAATTGATTGACATCGATGCGAAAACATTTGAGCTGAATGGAAATAATGTGCGTGTGGCACAGGTCAACACAGTTGATATCGCTGAAGTTTTGGAGCGTCAAGCAGAAATCGAAGCGGCTATTGAAAAAGCAATCGCTGATAATGGCTACTCTGACTTTGTCTTGATGATTACAGATATTATTAACTCAAACTCAGAAATTTTGGCTATCGGAAGCAATATGGACAAGGTCGAAGCAGCCTTCAACTTTGTTCTTGAAAACAACCATGCTTTCCTTGCAGGCGCTGTTTCTCGTAAGAAACAAGTGGTGCCTCAACTGACAGAAAGTTTTAATGCTTAAAGAGCTCATTTGAGGAAATAAGTTACTAGAAGGGGCTATTCCCCTCATACCTAAAAGGAGTCTTGACTCCTTTTTTGATAGGTGAGAAAAATGAAGATTCAAGATTTACAAGATGGAGATTTGATTTTTACAGTCGGATCTTCAGAAATTGCTGCTGCAATCCGAGCAGCAACTGGTTCATACAGTCATGTGGCCATCTTTTTTAATGGTGAGATTTTTCATGCAACCCATGAGAATGGTGTTGTCAATCAAGAATTGTCTGATTTTTGGCAGGATGAGGATGTTTATGACGTGTATCGCTATCCAGCTATTGAAGCAGAAGCTGTCTTTAAAAGGGCCAAATTACATCTAGGAAAGTCATACAATTTCAGCTTTTATCCTCAGTCCGATGGTTTTTACTGTTCGGAGTATATTGCGGAAATTTTGCCGATTTTTGATACGATTCCTATGCAGTTTGGCGATGAGGAAAATCAGATTTCTGATTTTTGGCAGGAATATTATCGGGACTTGGGCTTAGCGGTTCCCATTGATCAGCCTGGGACGAATCCTAGCCAGTTGGCTCAGTCAAGAAAACTCATCTACAAAGGAGAACTCCATGATTAAAATTATCAATCCCAGCCGTTTGACGCGCCAGCCCTTTTTTCAGGAGCTGATTGATTATTTGGATCAGCATGAGGCTATGATTCTACGTGAGATTAAGCGAGAGTTTGCAGGTGTGGCTAATATTGACCGCTCGATAGAGGACTATATCAAGGCAGGTTACATCCGGCGGGAGAACAAGCGATATTATCTGACGCTGCCTCTTTTGGAAAGTTTGGAGGACTTGCGTTTGGATCAAGAAGTCTTTATCCGTGATGACAGTCCGCTCTATCAGGAACTGTTGGAGCTGCGTTTTAAGACCCAGCTGTCCAATCAGACCAATGCGGCTGTTTTGCTGGAAGAGACAGATTTTCTGCGGGATAAGCTGACCTTGGCAAATTATTTTTACAAGATGCAGCGCCAATATCCCCTGTCTGATGCACAAAAGCCCCTCTATGCTGTCTTGGGCGATGTCAATCCAGAGTATGCACTCAAGTATATGACGACCTTTCTTCTCAAGTATGTCCGCAAGGCTGAGCTCATGCAGAAGCGGCGGGACATTTTTGTCGATAGCCTAGTAATCTTGGGCTATATCCGGCAAAACGAAGCAGGCAAGTATGAGTTGCAGGCTAGCTTTGATAAGGAGAGATTGACTTTCCAGCTGGACTGATTTTCCCATAGAATGAGCAGAATATTTGACCTTTGAAAAGAAAAAACTTATACTACTGTAAACGGTATCAAATACTGTAAAAAAGAACGGAGGCAATCATATGTCACTAGAAAATAAATTTGATCAAGCTAAAGGCGCTGTTAAAGAAGGCGTGGGCAAAGTTACAGGAGATAACAAGACAGAAGCAGAAGGCTTTGTAGAAAAAACAGTTGCTAAAGCCAAAGAAGTTGCTGAAGATGCTAAAGAAGCTGTAGAAGGTGCTGTAGAAGGAATCAAAAACAGCTTGGATAAATAAAAAACAATCAGTCGATTATTCGGCTGATTATTTTTTTTGCTGATACATAAGGTAGAGGAAGTAGGGGGCTCCAATAATGGAAATCAAAATGCCTGTCGGGACGGAGCTTCCGATGAGGAAGGTTCTTGTGATCGTATCTGCCCCTGTCATGATAAAGGCACCTAGCAGCATGGCGGCTGGAAAGAGTAAGCGATGATCGCTAGGCAGGAATCGTTTGCTGATATGGCTAGCCAACATACCGATGAAGACTATATTTCCAGCTAGAGATAGGCTAAAGGCGACGAGAGCACTGGCTAATAACAGGGTTATCTGCCGCTCTCTTCTTAGATGAATCCCAAGACCAAGAGCTGTTTCTTCATTTAGACTGAGGATATTGAGCTTGTGGGAGCGCAGATAGGTCAGCAACCAGAATAAAAGCAAGAAGGGGCCAGCAATAGCTAGACTTTCCCAGTTATTACCCGTAATCTTACCAGCTAGCCAGCTAACTACATAGGTCAGTTTGTTCTGATTGACACGGCCGGTGATGGCAATCATACTGGAAGACAGAATGGTTGACAAGGTCACACCAGCAATAATGAGTTTGACGGGGCTGATAGCTTGGCCTTTTTGATGTGAGATCAGGTAAATAAGGGCTACAGTCATCATACCGCCAAAGGTCGCGATGAAGGGAAGATAGCGGATATAGAAAGGATCGGTCACTTCTAGCTTGCTGATAGCAAGAGTAATGATAACACCAGCTCCTGCATTGATTCCCAAGGTTCCTGAATCGGCAAGTGGGTTTCGGGTAAAGGTCTGCAGCAGTACACCGCTCATCCCTAGCGAAGCTCCTGCTAGAAGGCAGACTAGAATTCGAGGCAGACGGATCTGCTCCATGATAAAGGCGCTACCATCATCTCCCTGCCCCAGCAGATATCGAAGAGCTTCACCGATATTAAATTCCTGATCGCCTGATGATAGAGACAGTAGGAAAATTAGGAAAGTCAGGAGGCTGAGGCTTACTAGAACCAAAAGAATCCGTTTTTTATCTCTCATAGAAGGCCCCCTTTCTCATCAGCCACAGGAAGACTGGCAGCGTAACGAGACTGATAATAGAGCTAAGAGGCAGACCGACCATATGACTCGCAGCAAAATCACAAATTAGTAGAAAGAGCGCTCCTGTTAGCATCGTCAGTGGCAGGATTTTTTGGTAGTTCTTGCCACTGATGGTTTTGACAAAATGTGGAGTAATCAGTCCGACAAGAGCCAGGCTTCCTACTAGGGCAACGGCTGTCGCTGATAACAGTAGAACAATACTCAGAAAGAACAGGGTTATCTGAGTCGTTCGCTGGCCTAAGCCCTTGGCTACTGTTTCATTGAGGCTGAGAATGGTTAGTTGGTGAGAAAATAGTTGAGCCAGTAAGAGGCCTAATAGGATAAAGGGAGCAATGATTTGCAGCATTTTCCAATTGGTTCCTAGAAGCCCTCCAGCCTGCCAACCGATGACAGCATTGGTCAGGTTGAGGTAAATGGTCAAGCCTTGTCCGATAGCGGTCAGGAGTGTTGTTACCATGGCACCGGATAAGACAAGACGTAGTTGCTCAAAACCTTTTCTAGGATGGTAGGAGAGGCTAAAAACCAGAATACTGGCTAGACAGGCTCCTGCAAGTGAGAGCAGGAGGATGCTACTGTAGTGTATACTCTTAGAAAAGGCATAACCGCAGATGAGCGCTAGGCCAGCTCCAGAGTTGATCCCCAAAAGTCCCGGATCAGCAATAGCATTGCGGGTAATTCCCTGCATGATGGCTCCTGAAACGGCCAAGCTAGCTCCGACTAGCAGAGCTGCAATTCCTCTAGGTAAGCGCAGATCTATGATGATGTTCTGGGCTGGACTTTCCTTGAAAGGATGGCTCAGCGTTTCTATCAGTTGCCGATGGGAGTAGCTGGGAATGCCAAAGCGCAGGTAGAGATAGAGTCCGCTAATCAGCAGGAGAATGAGGGCGAAAAAAACAAGCCAAAAAATATTTGGCCTATTTTTTTGAGCAAATGGTGAATGAAGCGTCATCTGGTATCCTTTATATAGTCGAAAATCAAATAGCTGTCATGAGATATATCGCTTACTAGCAATGTTTTTTACTAGTCTAAGTTTTCTGCAAGGAATGGCCTAGTTCATTTTTTCAAGGCCATCTTGAATGGTTTTGAGTTCGTATTCAAGTGTCAATGGATCGTTGAAATAAAAGGCGTTGGCATCCACTTTTAAGATATGGTTCTGTTGGACAGCGGGAATAGATTTCCAAACATCGCTTTCGTAAAGAGCACTGCCTGTTTTATCATCTTCAGCTGCAACCAGGACATAATCGCCAATATACTCACTCACCGTTTCTTGGCTGACTTGCAAGTAGCCGCTTGGGAATACTTCATCCTTCACCTTTTGTGGGGCGTCAAATCCCAGAGATTTGTAGATAACTTCTCCGCCTCGTCCCCAGTTGTTACCGAAGAGGTAGATTTCCTTTTCATATAGTCCGACAACGGTGAAAGTGACATCTTGTCCCAGCTTTTCTTTTAACTGCTTGCCAATATCAGCTGTTTTACTCTTCCAATCAGCAATCCATTGGTCAGCTTCTTTTTCCTTACCAAAGATTTGGCCAAAGCGATTCAGGATTTCTAAATAGTCATTTTTTCCATAATCAATGGCAATAGTTGGAGCGATTTTTTTTAGTTCATCGATATTTTTGTCACTGGCATCTACCACGATAAGGTCTGGCTTTTGCTTGGCGATAGACTCCAAATCTTCTGGCATCAGGACCTTGGCATTTTTGACTTTTTCTTTGAGGACAGGGTTTTTAGCATCATAGGATGTTACAGTGACAGGGTCGAAACCAAGTTGCAGCAAATAGCCAGTGTAGGTAGAGGAGAGGCTGGCGATTCGTTTTGGATTTTTAGGAATATCGCCGTAGTAGTGAAATCCATCAATTTTGGGCTTGCTGGATAGCTCGACCTTGTCTGCAGAGGCAGAGTTTTCGGATTTAGATGAGCTGCCGCAGGCAACTAAAAGGAAGATGGTGACAGTAAGGATGGCAAATGATAAAAACTTTTTCATTTTTTCCTCCAATTCTATAAAAACTCTAGAAGCTGTATCCATGAAGAAGATATGGAAAACTTATCTATGAATACATGACTTATTTAAGGAGCTGATAGCTGAGGCAGAGCGGCTTATCCTGAATAGGATCTCGAATAATTTGGGCTTCAATCTGAAAAATGTCTCTCAGAATATCCGAAGTCATGACCTGCTCAACACTTCCTTGATATCGGATATGCCCATTTTTCATAGCGATCAGCTGATGGGAGAAGCGGGCAGCCAAGTTGATGTCATGCAGAACCATGATAATGGTTTTTCCGCTGAGTCGGTTGAGGTCATTCAGCAACTCCAAGATTTCCAGCTGGTGATTCATATCCAGATAGGTGGTCGGCTCGTCCAGAAAAATAGTCTCTGTATCTTGAGCTAAAGCCATAGCAATCCAGACGCGCTGGCGCTGACCTCCAGACAAATCATCCACCTGCCAGTCCGAAAATTCGCTGACCTGAGTTGCTTCCATGGCCCAGCAGATTTTTTCCCGGTCTTCTGTACTGAGCCGGCCCAAGCCAGTTTGATGCGGAAAGCGGCCATAAGAGACTAGATCATAGACAGTGATGCCATCGGTCGCATCCATGGTTTGGGGCAGCAAGGCAATCTTTTGCGCCACCTCCTTGGTCGGCAGTAGGGCGATGGATTGTCCATCAAGGGTTATGCTGCCAGCTTTTGTCGGCAAAATACGGGTAAAAGCCTTGAGAAGCGTGGATTTACCGCAGCCATTGCTACCGATAATAGTTGTAATCTTTCCCTCGGCGAGTTGGCAGTCCAGTCCGTCAATAATAACCTTTTGATCGTAGGCGACCTGGATACTTGCTGCAGAGATAGTGGACATAGACTTCCTTTCTGGCTGATTCTTCTATCAGAATTACATCTTTTATTATACCATAAAAATTTTTCTAAAAAAAGAGTTTTCTGACAATTTAATAAAAATAAAATAAAAAAGTTTTATAAATTTGTAAATAATAAAAATTTAAGCTTTTCGTGCTAAGATAGAAATATAAAAAAGAACCTGAAATGATGACATAAATTTACAGCTGGTGAAAGGAAAAATGATGAAATTATTGACAAACCTACGCCCCTCCAAGCCTTTGAAAGAGCTGAGATGGTTTGATATTGCAGTGATTACCCTGCTCATGTTTGGGCAGTTTATTTATCGCTCAACGGAGCTTTATCTAGCTAGCTTTGCACCAGCTGCCAGCACAGGAGCGACTGAAACGGTGACCAATACAGCCACTGAAGGAGCGGCTTTTTCTAGCAATTTCAATTTTCAGCTGCTGATGCTGGTCTTGACCATTCTTTACCTATTGTTTCGGCGCTTTGACTTTAAGCAGCTTCCTATCCGTCTGAGCTGGTCGGTTCTCCTCTGGACTCCTCTTATTTTTGTAGCAGTAGGGTTCTTTGGTGACATTGTGACGACGCTGAGCGGCGAGTATAATTACTTTGATCCAACTCTCTGGTCTTATGTAGATGTGCTAGAAATCTTCCGGAAATTTGCTGAACTGACACCTATGGCCATCCTCTACGGACTTCTCAATGGCTTCTATGAAGAATTCTTCTTTCTGGGTCTTATGACCTCTGTTAAGGATAAGTATAAGTGGTGGGCGCTGGCTTACTCTACTATCATTCGGATTTCTTTCCACACCTATCAGGGCATGCTGTGGGCCTTGGTTATCGGAGTGGTGTACGGTCTCTTTTACTATTTCCTTTACAAGTACAAGGTCAAGAACCTACTGCCTTTCTTTCTCATGCACGCCTTGGCGGATATGTTTGGCTCCAGCTTGATGTACGTTCTGATTAAATGGCGGTGATTTTTACAAAACGACAATAAAAAGGCGATATGCTCGCCTTTTTTCTTATAAATACTTTTCTGCAAGTGCATAGTCTCCTGGATAGGCTACTTTTTCTCCTTCTATGATTTGGTAAGCATCCGCTCCTTTACCGGCCAGAATGACGGCATCTCCCTCTCGGTCTGTCAGGCTGAGAGCTTTTTTGATGGCTTCCTCTCGGTCGGCTATTTTTTCCACTGGATAGGAGATGTAGGATGCGATTTCCTCCGCAATGGCTAGAGGGTCTTCATAGTTGGGGTCGTCCGCGGTTAAGATAACGGTCAGCTCAGGATGCTGATTAAGTAGGCGACCGAAGTCTTTGCGCCGGCTTTCACCCTTGTTGCCTGTAGCACCTAAGAGAAGAATAATCTTGCCCTTTTGGTGTTCCTCTACGACAGACAGCAGGTTGCTTAGGCTGACGCCATTGTGAGCATAGTCAACGAAGATCTTGGCGCCATTTTTCTGAGTCAGAACTTCCATACGGCCTGGGACTCGGGTTGCGGCAATTCCTTTTTTGATGTCTTTGAGGCTAGCACCCAGACGCAGACAGGCAAGACCAGCCGCTACTGCATTTTCCTGATTGAAGCGGCCGATGAGCTGGATATCGTAGTGGCCAGCTAATTTACCAGCAGCTTCAAAGCTGAAAGCCTGAGAATCTATGATGGTATTGCTAGAGCCTGCTCCATAGAAATCATGTTCCATAGAAGCGACTTGCTCTTTCACGATTTGGAAATGGTCCATATCGCTATTTACGATAACTGCTCGGCTATTGTCCATCAAGAGTCGCTTATTGTAGAAATAATCCTCAAAAGTCGGATGCTCAATGGGACCGATATGGTCTGGGCTGATATTAAGAAAGACACCCACATCAAAGGTTAGGCCATAGACCCTTTTCTTGAGATAAGCCTGACTGGAAACTTCCATGATGAGATGAGTCCGATCATTAGCAAGGGCTTTGGCCATCATTTTGATAAGATCCAGACTCTCTGGTGTAGTCAGTGTTGACTTGAAGAAAGTCTCGCCATCCAAAGTAGTGTTCATAGTCGAGAGCAGGGCAGGACGATGGCTTTGGGAAAGGATTTGATAGGCAAAATAAGCTGTAGTTGTCTTGCCTTTGGTGCCAGTAAAGGCAAGCAGTTTGAGCTTTTTCTCCGGATGGCCGTAAAATTCCATGGCTAAGAGACTCATGGCCTGCTTGACATCGTTGACCAAGAGGACAGGAATGCCCACTTGAAAGTCTGTCTCGCTGATATAAAAGCGCAAGCCAGCTATGACGGCTTTTTCTAGAAATTCTTTCTTAAAAGCCTCACCCTTGACAAAAAAGAGGGTAGAGGCATCCGCTTCCCTGCTGTCATAGCTGATACTATCGAAAGTCAAGCCGCTATAAGAGAAGAAGTATTCTCCGTCTTTGACAATATCACGAAAATTATGGTCTTCTTTTAAAATATCTAATACGGTTTCAATTTTAATCATAAATCTATTGTAAACCTTATGGCTGGGTTTTACAAGAGGCAAGGAAAAGTTTATAATAAAAGAAGAATAAATAGAAGAGGTTTTCTATGAGCCAAGAAACAACAAGCCAGCAGCAGCAGATGCTGCGGGGAACTGCCTGGCTAACTGCCAGCAATTTTATCAGTCGTCTTCTGGGTGCCATCTATATCATTCCTTGGTATATCTGGATGGGCAAGCACGGCGCTGAGGCCAACGGCCTTTTTACTATGGGCTACAATATCTATGCTTGGTTTTTACTGATTTCGACAGCTGGCGTGCCAGTGGCAGTGGCCAAGCAGGTGGCTAAGTACAATACCATTGACAAGGAAGAGCATAGTTTCACTCTCATACGAGAGTTTCTCAAGTTTATGCTGCTTTTGGGAGCTGTCTTTGCAGTGATTATGTACCTGCTCTCACCAGTTTTCGCTTCTATGTCTGGCGGTGGTTCAGACTTGGTGCCAGTCATGCAGAGTCTGTCTTTGGCTGTTTTGATATTCCCGTCGATGAGCGTTATCCGAGGTTTTTTCCAAGGTTTTAACAATCTCAAGCCTTATGCCATCAGTCAGATTGCGGAGCAGGTCATTCGGGTTATCTGGATGCTGCTGACAGCCTTTTTCATCATGAAAATCGGTTCTGGCAACTATGTAGAAGCGGTTACCCAGTCAACATTTGCAGCTTTTATTGGTATGCTGGCTAGCATGGCTGTCTTAGCCTTCTATCTCTGGAAGACTGGGATGCTGACTTCCATCCTTCATAAGCCTGCCAATGCAGGGGAAATTAATGGCCGTGCCCTGCTCTGGGATACCATTCGGGAGGCCATTCCTTTCATTATCACAGGATCTGCCATTCAGCTTTTTCAGATTATTGACCAAGCTACCTTTATCCATGTCATGGGCTGGATCAGCAAGTACAGCAAATCCGAGCTGCTGGTTCAGTTTGCCTATTTCTCAGCCAATCCTAATAAAATTACCATGATTTTAATTGCAGTGGCTACCTCTATCGGCGGTGTCGGGATTCCTCTCTTGACTGAGAACTATGTCAAAGGTGATTTCCGATCGGCTGCACGCTTGGTGCAGGACAATCTTAGTATGCTGATTTTCTTTATCTTGCCAGCAACAATTGGTGCTGTTTTGGTAGCGGAACCTCTGTATACTGTCTTCTATGGCAAGCCAGACGGCTTAGCACTGGGACTTTTCATCTTTGCTATGCTGCAGACCATTATCCTCAGTCTATATACGGTGTTGGCTCCGATGATTCAGGCCCTCTTCCAGAATAGAAAGGCGATTATTTACTTCCTCTATGGAGTAGGAGTCAAGTTGGTGCTGCAAGTGCCATTGATTTATATTTTTAAAGCTTATGGTCCTCTTCTTGCGACGACAGTCGGCTTGATTATCCCAATCCTGCTCATGTATCAGGAAATTCGCAAGGTAACAGGTCTGAATCCTAAGAACCTCTTTAAACGGAGTCTCCTGTCAGTGATTCTGACAGTTCTGATGTGCATCTTTGTCTTGGTGGCAGAGCTTCTTATCGGTCTCTTCCTTCATCCTAGCGGACGGATTTCCAGCTTTGTCTATATCGCTCTGATTGGGGGTATCGGCCTCGCTGTCTATGGCGGTCTGGCGCTCAAAGTTCGCCTTATGGATCGCTTTATTGGATCAAAGGCAGCTAGTTTGCGTCGACGCTTTCATATCTATTAAAAAGCCATATGGCTTTTTAATTTTTAGCTTTGTTTTTCTAAAACATCAACATTATAGTTTCAAACTATAGCTAGCTCTTGAAAAGAAAAAAGATAAATGTTTTCAAAAGATGTTACAATAGAGGGTGAAATATTAGCGAAGGATTGGAAGGTTAATATGAGTAAGGACGTAAAATTAAATACACTACTGGCTCAGGCTGGGGTTAAAAAAGATGAAACAACCGGTGCTTTAACAACACCCCTGCATTTTTCAACGACCTACCAACACCCTGAGTTTGGCCAGTCAACAGGTTATGACTATACTCGAACCAAGAATCCAACAAGGGTTAGCTTGGAAGAGACTCTGGCTGCTATCGAAAGCGCAAATTATGCCCTAGCGACTAGCTCTGGTATGTCGGCTATTGTGCTGGCCTTTAGTGCCTTTCCAGTCGGCAGTAAGGTTTTGGCTGTTCGGGATCTCTATGGCGGCTCTTTCCGCTGGTTTACTCAGGCTGAAGCAGAAGGGCGTTTTGCCTTTACCTATGCCAATACAGAAGAAGAACTACTCAATAATCTGACAGAGGATATAGATATTGTCTATATCGAGACACCGACCAATCCTCTTATGGTAGAGTTTGACATTGCCCGCATTTCCCAAGCAGCTCATGAGCGAGGAGCAGCTGTCATTGTGGACAATACCTTCTACAGTCCTATTTACCAAAGACCGCTGGAGGATGGAGCAGATATTGTTCTACACTCTGCGACCAAGTATCTGGGCGGGCACAATGATGTCTTGGCTGGAGCTATCATGACCAATGACACTGCTATTTATGACAAACTTTTCTATAATCTCAATACAACTGGACCAGTCTTGTCTCCTTTTGACAGCTATCTGCTTTTGCGCGGTCTCAAGACACTGGCTCTCCGTATGGAGCGCTCTACTCAGAATGCACAAGAAGTAGTCGCTTTTCTGAAGCAATCTCCTGCGGTAAAAGAGGTTCTCTATCCAGGTAAGGGTGGTATGATTTCCTTTAAAGTTGTGGACGAAGGGAAGATTCCTCATCTCTTAAATAGCCTGAAAGTCTTTACCTTTGCGGAAAGTTTGGGTGGAGTAGAGAGCTTGATTACCTATCCGACGACCCAGACTCACGCAGACATTCCGGTGGAAGTGCGTCATTCTTATGGTTTGACTGATGATTTGCTGCGCCTGTCGATTGGAATTGAGGATAGTCGTGATTTGGTAGACGATTTACGTACAGCCTTGGAGAATGAATAATATGGGAAGATATAATTTTGAAAAAGCCCCCTGTCGTGTAGGGCATCATACTTATAAATGGAAAGAAGCGGAGAAGGACAAAGAAGTCCTGCCAGCCTGGATTGCAGATATGGATTTTGAAGTCCTGCCTGAAATCCAGCAAGCTGTTCATGACTATGCTAATCAGTTAGTTTATGGCTATACCTATGCTAGTGAAGAGCTGATCAATGCTGTGCTAGATTGGGAGCGGGATGAGCACGACTATACCTTTGATCGGGAAGCCTTGGTATTTATAGAAGGGGTTGTTCCTGCTATTTCAACGGCTATCCAAGCCTTTACCAAGGAAGGGGATGCTGTCCTAATCAACACTCCTGTTTACCCACCTTTTGCACGCAGTGTCAAGCTCAATAATCGTCAGCTTATTACCAATTCTTTGATAGAGCAGGATGGTCTCTTTCAGATTGACTTTGAGCAGCTAGAGCGGGACATTGCAGACAGTGAAGTCAAGATTTATGTTCTTTGCAATCCGCACAATCCCGGAGGTCGAGTTTGGGAACGGGAAGTGTTAGATAAAATTGGCCGCCTCTGTCAAAAGTACGGCGTCCTCCTGGTCTCAGACGAAATTCACCAAGATTTGACGCTGTTTGGCCATGAGCATCAGTCTTTCAATACTGTCTCGCCTGACTTTAAGGACTTTAGCCTGATTTTAGCCAGTGCGACTAAGACCTTTAATATTGCTGGGACCAAAAATTCCTATGCAGTGATTGAGAATCCTAGCTTGCGACATCAGTTTAAAAAACGTCAGCTGGCTAATAACCAGCATGAAATTCCTGGTCTTGGATTTTTAGCGACAGAAGCAGCCTATCGTTACGGTTGGTCTTGGTTGATGGAGCTTAAGGAAGTTCTTGAGAAGAATGTGAATTTTGTGGTTGATTATTTTGCCAAGGAAGCGCCGCGCCTGCGGGTCATGAAGCCTCAAGGGACCTATCTGATTTGGCTGGACTTTTCAGATTATGGCCTGACAGATGACCAGCTCTTCCAGCTGCTGCGAGAAGAGGCAAAGGTCGTCCTGAATCGAGGAAGTGATTTTGGTCAAGAAGGCAAAGGCCATGCCCGCCTAAATGTTGCTGCTCCAGAGACCATGGTTGAAGAAATCTGCTCCCGTATTGCAGAGGTACTGCCAAAATAAATCAAAAATTTTTTGAAATTTGTTTCAAGTGAGAAAAATGATTGACAATCCTTTGAAAGAGGAGTATAGTAAGAGTGGAAAATCGGTAGGTGAGGCTACCATAAGGATACGGATGACTACCGCAAAGCAGTGGAGACACTACTCGTTGGTCAACAGTCCTGATCGCCAAGGTCAAGACTAAGCTCATTTCATCGCCTTATGGAGTTAAAGCTTGAACGGTGAATGCTTGTTTTATCTGTGCTTAAAACAATGAAGCGAATAACCTGACATGCAAACAACCCTGCTGAGAAATTGGCAGGGTATTCTTTTTTGCTGAAAATATTTCAAGAGAGTAAATAGTTGATTGCCTGCCTCTCAAGAAAAAAGAAGGAGGAATAGTGATGAAATTTTGGTATTCTAGTACCAGTCCTTTTGCGCGTAAAGTATATGTTACAATTTTACATCATCATTTAGAGGAGCAAGTGGATATTCAGAAAGTTCAGGTGGCTTTTGATAGAAATTCACCGCACAATCAAGATAATCCTTTAGGTAGAATTCCTGCTTTTCAAGCTTCCAGTGGAGAATGGTTATATGGTAGTGATTTAATTTCTCAATATTTAGACGAACTAGGTCAGGAAGTCTCACTTTTCCCCAATGGAATGGAGAAATGGCATGTTTTAAATATACTGTCCGTTGCTGAAGGAATTTTGGAAAATACAATGCCGATTGTTGCGGAAAAATTTTTCCATGAAAAAGAACATTGGTGGAAAGACAGACATCAGCAAATTGAAGAGAGAAATATACGGAGTTTGTCTTTGTTAGAGAAACTGGCTACTGAGCAAGGGCTCTCTTTAAATATTGCAACAATCCAAGTAGTTGCTCTTGTAGATTGGTGGAATTTACGTGAAGAAGTTATTGGATTTTCTTTAAAAGAAAATTTTCCAGAATTGCAAGATTGGACACAGAAGATGAATGCCACTTTTGACGTCTTGCAGGCATCTTGGGACTTTTAATTGTTTTTATAAATTAAGAAAGGAGACACGCGATGCAAATTGACGATTATCCGGAACCGCACATACACAGCCAATCGCTGATTTGTGTCGTTCTGTCCTTATAAAGTGATTGGTCCCTGTGTATGAAAATTATTAATCATACATCAAGGAGAAACCAATGAAAACAGTAAAAGAAAGATTAGTTGCTGCGCTGCAGCTTCCTGTAAAAGAAACTCTGGTATTTTACAAGAGTTCCTTTCGCGGCCTGACAGAAGAGCAGGTCGAAGAAAATCGTGACCTCTATGGTGAAAATATCATCACAAAGGGTCAGGAAGACTCTATTCTAAAGAAAATTTACGAGTCTATCATTAACCCCTTTACAGTCATCTTATTGGTGATTGCCCTCGTGTCCTTAGTGACCAATGTTTGGCTGGCTAAGCCTGGTGAGGAAGATCCGACGACTTCCATCATCATTGTTGTTCTGGTGCTGATTTCTGGAGGCATTCGTTTTGTTCAGGAATTGCGGAGCGACCGCGCTGCTAGCAATCTGTCTCGGCTGATTGTCAACACGGCTACGGTTATCCGTGAAGGAGCAGAGCAGGAACTTCCGATTGATGAGCTTGTTGTAGGAGACATCATCAAGCTTAGTGCCGGAGATATGATTCCTGCAGATGTCTTGCTGCTGGACTCGCGTGATTTCTTTGTTCAGCAGTCCGGTTTGACAGGTGAAAGTGATGCGGTAGAAAAGGTCTGTCTGGCCAAGTCAGATGAACAAAAACTTGATAGCCTTTTAGAAACAGAGTCGCTGGCCTTTATGGGAACCAATGTTATTTCCGGAAGAGCTACAGCTCTGGTACTAGTGGTTGGTGATGAGACCATGATGGGAGCCATTGAGCAGACACTGAACACCTACGATGAGCCGACCTCTTTTGAGCGCGAGATGAATAGCATTTCCTGGCTCTTGATTCGTCTGATGCTCGTCATGGTTCCAGTCGTGTTCTTCATAAACGGTCTGACAGACGGCGACTGGCTGGAAGCAGGTGTCTTTGCCCTCAGCGTTGGGGTCGGCCTGACTCCAGAAATGCTGCCTATGATTATCACAGCGAGCCTGGCTAAAGGTTCTATTATCATGGCTCAGGAAAAGGTCGTGATTAAGAAGCTGAATGCCATCCAAGACCTAGGAGCTATTGATATCCTTTGTACGGATAAGACAGGCACACTGACTCAAGACGAGATTGTGTTAGAATACCCGCTGGATATTCATGGTGATTTGGACTTAGCAGTGCTCCGTCGTGCTTTTCTCAATTCCTACTATCAAACTGGTCTCAAAAATCTTATGGACAGGGCCATTATCAATCGTACGGAGAAAGAAGCAGAAAAGCATGAGATTGTCCGTAATCTAGACCAAACCTTTAAGAAAATTGATGAACTGCCCTTTGATTTCGAGCGTCGGCGTATGAGCGTTATTGTTAAGGATGATGAGGATGTCATCAGCATGGTGACCAAGGGGGCCTTGGAGGAAATGCTGGCTATCTCTAGCCATGTAGAATACAAGAATCGCATTACAGTACTGACTGAGGAGATTCGTCAGGAAATCCTTGCGGAAGTGGCTCAACTCAATGAGCAAGGGCTGCGCGTGCTTGGTGTTAGCTACAAGTCAGACTTAGAAGAAGATTACGACTATGAAGTGAAGGATGAGTCCGACATGATTTTAACGGGCTATCTGGCTTTCCTAGATCCACCCAAGTCATCTGCGGCTCCAGCTATTGAAACCTTGGCTGAGTACGGCGTTGCTACTAAGATTTTGACCGGTGATAATGATAAGGTGACCCAGGCAGTTTGTGAAAAGGTTGGGTTAGATGTAGATAATATCTTGCTGGGTGTAGAGGTGGATGCCTTATCTGATGAAGAATTGAGTCAGGCAGTGGAGGACACAACAGTCTTTGCCAAGCTCTCACCTGACCAAAAAGCTCGGATTATTCTCCAACTCAAAGCCAATGGACACAAGGTTGGCTACATGGGCGATGGCATCAATGACGCGCCTTCTATGAAAGTAGCAGATGTGGGTATTTCTGTTGATACAGCAGTCGATATTGCCAAGGAAACAGCAGATGTCATTCTGCTGGACAAGGACCTCATGGTTCTGGAGAAAGGGTTGGTAGAGGGACGCAAGGTCTATGCCAACATGACTAAGTACATTAAGATGACAGTCAGTTCCAATTTTGGGAATATCTTTTCTCTTCTCTTCGCCAGCATTTTTCTGCCTTTTCTGCCTATGGCACCAGTTCATCTGATTGTCCTCAATCTGGTTTATGACCTGTCCTGTATCGCTCTGCCCTTTGATAACGTTGACAGTGAATTTCTCAAGAAACCACGGATTTGGTCTGCTAACTCTATTACCCGCTTTATGGCTTGGATTGGTCCTATCTCATCCGTTTTTGATGTTTTGACCTATTTGTTGCTCTACTTTATTATCGTACCTATGATAACAGGTGGCAACTATCAAGCTGGTAGTGGGCAAGCAGAAACCTTTATCACTCTTTTTCAAACAGGCTGGTTCGTTGAGTCCATATGGACCCAGACCATGGTTATCTACATGCTGCGCTCACCTAAGCTGCCATTTGTGCAAAGTCGTCCTGCTTTGTCTGTCATTGTGACGACCATGGCAGCAGCTCTCTTTGTTACTTCCTTGCCATACAGCCTCTTTGCGTCAGTTCTGAAGACAGCCCCGCTGAATGGCACTTATTTCCTTTTCCTCTTCTTGATTATTGTGCTTTATATGGTTAGTGTAACTCTTGTTAAACACTTTTATATCAATCGCTATAGAGAATGGCTGTAAGGTGAAGAAAATCTTTGAAAAGGCTTGCTTATGGCAAGCCTTTTCACACTTTTTTTGATATAATAAGAAGAATAAATTGAAAGAAGGAAATCCAATCATGGGAAAACTTGAAGTTATCGCTCATCCACTAATTCAGCATAAATTGTCTATCTTGCGTCGTACAGATACCTCTACCAAGGCTTTTCGTGAATTAGTTGATGAAATCGCAATGCTTATGGGATATGAAGTCTTGCGCGATTTACCACTTGAAGATGTAGAAATTGAAACACCGATTACGAAAACAGTCCAAAAGCAGATTGCAGGGAAAAAATTAGCTATTGTACCAATCCTGCGGGCTGGTATTGGCATGGTGGATGGACTTCTGAGCTTGGTTCCAGCAGCTAAAGTTGGGCATATCGGAATGTACCGTGATGAAGAAACCCTGAAGCCGGTTGAATATTTGGTCAAGCTGCCAGAAGATATCGACCGACGTCAGATTTTCGTTGTAGATCCAATGTTGGCTACGGGTGGTTCTGCTATCTTGGCTGTGGATTCTCTGAAGAAACGTGGTGCTAGCCATATTACATTTGTCTGCTTGGTTTCAGCGCCTGAAGGAGTAAAAGCCTTGCAGGAAGCTCATCCAGATGTTGATATTTTCACAGCTGCTCTGGATGATCATCTCAATGATCATGGTTATATCGTACCAGGACTAGGAGATGCAGGAGATCGTCTTTTCGGGACCAAGTAAAAGTTTCTATTTGACCTTTTTTGACCAAAAGGATATAATAGTCTCGTAATTTGAAATTCTATTCCCCTAGTTTGATAGAAAAATTTAAAAAGAGAAAGAGAGAAAACTATGATTCCTGTAGTTATTGAACAAACCAGCCGAGGAGAACGCTCCTATGATATTTACTCCCGGCTATTAAAAGACCGCATTATCATGCTGACTGGCCCAGTAGAGGACAATATGGCTAATTCTGTCATTGCCCAGCTCCTTTTCTTGGACGCTCAAGACAATACTAAAGATATTTACCTCTATGTAAATACGCCAGGGGGATCTGTCTCAGCAGGTCTGGCCATTGTGGACACTATGAACTTTATCAAGTCTGATGTTCAGACCATTGTTATGGGTGTAGCTGCCAGCATGGGAACAATCATTGCTTCCAGTGGTGCTAAGGGCAAACGCTTCATGCTGCCAAATGCAGAATATCTGATTCACCAGCCGATGGGCGGAGCTGGGAGTGGTACCCAGCAAACGGATATGGCCATTGTAGCTGAGCACTTGCTTAGAACTCGGAATACCTTGGAAAAAATCTTGGCTGAAAACTCTGGCAAGTCCGTTGAGCAAATCCATAAGGATGCGGAACGCGATTACTGGATGAGTGCTCAGGAAACCTTGGAATACGGCTTTATTGACGAAATCATGGAAAATAGCAATCTGAACTAACACAAGAGGAGCCAAAAGCGGTTCCTTTTTTGCTGTTTTAAATTTGTTAGTCTGTCAACACTAAGTGTTTTAAGCTAATGATAAAGCTTTTCAGGGCTAGTTTTTTTGTCCTATCTTTGCTATAATCAACTAAGAACTACATGAACCGGAAAGGAGTTTTATGATAGAAAGAGAAGAAAGAGTGGGCTTGATTGTCTATCTTTACTATAATCGAGATGCCAAAAAGCTGGCAAACTTTGGGGATATTATTTATCATTCTAAGAAGCATCGTTATTTGCATCTCTATGTCAATCAAGAGGACGCCCAGAACCTACATGAGAATCTGCCCAAGGAGCGCTATGTTAAGCAAGTTCGGATTTCTCACATAAAAGAACTGGATCAAAACTTTGTTGGAAGCCTGTATAGAGAGCAAGAAAACGTTATCATTTGATAAAATTTCTATAAAGGGTTGACAATTGTCAGATAATTCGATATATTCTTACTATATCATCAATCAAATCACTTAAGGAGATTTCCTAATGAAGAAAAAATTTGCACTATCCCTAGTAGCTTTTGCTAGTGCGGCCCTTCTCGCAGCTTGTGGAGAAGTATCCAATAACAACTCAACAGCAACTGGTACAGAAATTGGCGATACGATTAAATTTGGTTTCAACTTTGAAGAATCAGGTGAGGTAGCAGCCTACGGTACAGCTGAACAACATGGTGCTCAGTTGGCAGTTGATGAAATCAACGCTGCTGGTGGCGTAGATGGCAAGAAGATTGAAGTTACTGATAAGGATAACAAATCAGAAACTGCTGAAGCATCTACCATCACTACTAGCTTGGTTACCCAAAGTAAGGTAAATGCAATCATTGGCCCTGCGACTTCTGGAGCGACAGCTTCAGCTACTGCAAATGCTGCTAAAGCAGGTGTGCCAATCATTACACCAAGTGCGACACAGGATGATTTGACCAACAAGCAAGATTATCTTTACCGTGCAACTTTCATTGATAGCTACCAAGGTAAAATCATTTCTAAGTATGTTACTGATAACTTGAAAGCTAAGAAAGTCGTTCTTTACTACGACCAATCTAGTGACTACGCTAAAGGAATGGCGGATGCCTTCAAGAAAGAGTTCAAGGGTGAGATTGTAGCAACAGAAACTTTCCAATCTAAGGATACTGACTTCCAAGCTGCTTTGACAAAGATTAAAGGCAAAGAATTTGATGCTCTGGTTGTTCCAGGTTACTATACAGAAGCTGGTAAAATTGTCAATCAAGCACGTGGTTTGGGTATTGACCAAACAATCGTTGGTCCTGATGGCTTTGGTGATGCTAAGTTCGTTGAGCAAGCAACTCCAGCTGCAGCTACAAATGTTTACTATGTATCTGGCTTTACAACTTCGGGTGAAATGTCAGAAAAAGCTAAGAAGTTTGTTGAAGCATACAAAGCTAAGTACAAAGAAGAGCCATCTATGTTTGCAGCTCTGGCATATGACTCTGTTTATATGGCAGCAGAAGCAGCCAAAGGTGCTAAAACTTCTGTAGATATCAAAGACAACTTGGCTAAGCTTAAAGATTTCGATGGAGTGACCGGTTCAATCTCTATTGATAAAGATCACAATCCAGTGAAAACAGCTTTGATGATTGGCTTGAAAGACGGTCAAGTAGATACTGTAGAAACAGTTAAAGCGGAATAATAGTTACGAGGCTGGGGCTATCCCAGTCTTTGACTTGTTTTCTATTTTTAGTTGCTTGAGCAAATTAGTAGATGATTTCTTTCTTTATAAATCTACGGATTTGAAAGAGTATTGTTTTATAATCTATTTTCTTCGTTTCTCAATCAACTATTATTCGTATTTTGGGAGTGGGATGATAAAATCACGACCTAGTCTGCTGATTTTTGTCCCATTCCTTATTTTATTATAGAAAGAGTGGTGTCTAATGCTCCAACAATTAGTCAACGGTCTAATCCTGGGTAGTGTTTATGCGCTTCTGGCTTTGGGTTATACCATGGTTTATGGGATTATTAAGCTGATTAACTTTGCTCATGGCGATATCTATATGATTGGTGCCTTTATGGGTTATTACTTGATTAATATCTTGAAGTTTAATTTCTTCCTTTCTCTCATTTTAGCGATGATTGGGACAGCGATTCTCGGTGTGGTTATTGAGTTTTTAGCCTATCGTCCTCTGCGTAATTCGACTCGGATTGCGGCTTTGATTACAGCCATTGGGGTCTCCTTTCTCCTCGAGTATGGCATGATTTTCTTTGTCGGTGCCAATACTCGTTCCTTCCCACAGGTTATTAAA
The DNA here is from genome assembly GCF_000286495.1 of Streptococcus sp. AS14. Taxonomy (NCBI): domain Bacteria; kingdom Bacillati; phylum Bacillota; class Bacilli; order Lactobacillales; family Streptococcaceae; genus Streptococcus; species Streptococcus sp. AS14. The sequence continues at coordinate 39,334 of NZ_ALKI01000002.1, read as the reverse complement.
ACAGTACGCTTTAACTTAGGGCCGATTTCTATCTCAAATATTCAGTTGCTGATTTTGGGAATTTCGATTTTCCTCATGGTGGCTTTGCAGTTCATCGTGCAGAAGACAAAGATGGGTAAGGCTATGCGAGCTGTATCTGTAGACAGTGATGCTGCCCAGCTCATGGGAATCAATGTCAATCGGACAATCAGCTTCACCTTTGCTTTGGGGTCAGCTCTTGCAGGGGCTGCTGGTGTCCTAATTGCCCTTTACTATAATTCATTGGAGCCTTTGATGGGGATGACTCCAGGTATTAAGTCCTTTGTAGCGGCCGTTCTCGGTGGTATTGGAATCATTCCTGGTGCCGCGCTTGGTGGCTTTGTTATCGGTCTTTTGGAGACTTTTGCGACAGCGCTTGGATTATCTGATTTCCGAGATGCCATTGTCTATGCGATTTTGATTGTCATTCTTCTGATCCGTCCAGCTGGTATCCTCGGTAAAAATGTGAAAGAGAAGGTGTAAGGTATGAAAAAGAATTTAAAGGTAAATATTTTCTGGCTTGGCCTTGTCTTAATCGGCTACTTGCTGATGACAGTATTGGTTAGTGCCGGTGTTCTCAATGCTTTTTATATTCAAATCTTAGAGCAGATCGGGATTAATATTATTCTGGCTGTGGGGCTTAATCTCATCGTCGGATTCTCAGGTCAGTTTTCTCTTGGCCATGCTGGTTTTATGGCAATCGGTGCCTACGCAGTAGCAATTATTGGCTCTAAATCGCCAACATATGGAGCTTTCTTCATTGCCATGCTGGCTGGAGCTATCATTGCTGGTATTGTGGCTTTGGCAGTCGGTTTACCAACGCTTCGTCTTAAAGGAGACTATCTCGCGATTGCGACTCTTGGTGTCTCAGAGATTATCCGGATTCTGATTATTAATGGCGGTACTTTGACGAATGGCGCAGCTGGTATCCTATCCATTCCGCCCTTTACCTCTTGGCAGATGGTCTATATCTTTGTTGTTATCACAACTATTTTGACCTTGAATTTCCTGCGCAGTCCTATTGGCCGCAGTACTCTGTCAGTCCGTGAGGATGAGATTGCTGCCGAGTCTGTTGGGGTTAATACTACTAGAATCAAAGTGACAGCCTTTGTCTTGGGAGCTATCACGGCTTCTATTGCTGGCTCTCTTCAAGCTGGCTTCGTTGGTTCAGTTGTTCCTAAGGACTATTCTTTTACCAACACTATCAATATCTTGATTATTGTCGTTTTTGGTGGTCTAGGATCGATGACTGGAACCATTGTGGCTGCAGTGGTATTGGGAGTTCTCAATATGTTGCTTCAGGATGTATCCAGCATTCGGATGATTGTCTATTCTTTGGCCTTGATTTTGGTCATGATTTTCCGTCCTGGCGGACTCTTAGGGACTTGGGAGCTGAGCTTGTCTAAGCTCTTCAAAAAGAATAAGGAGGTCAAAGAATAATGGCACTTCTTGATGTGAAAAATCTAACTAAAAACTTTGGTGGCTTGACTGCTGTTAGCGATGTGACCTTGGAACTCAACGAGGGCGAGCTGGTTGGTCTGATTGGCCCTAATGGTGCAGGAAAAACGACCCTTTTTAACCTCTTGACTGGTGTTTATGAGCCTAGTGAAGGAACAGTGACACTAGATGGTCATTTGCTCAATGGTAAGGTACCTTACAAGATTGCTTCTTTAGGTCTAGGGCGGACCTTCCAAAACATCCGGCTCTTTAAGGACCTTAGTGTTTTGGATAATGTTTTGATTGCCTTTGGTAATCATCATAAGGCTCATGTGTTGGCTTCTTTCCTCCGTCTGCCAGCCTATTATAAGAATGAGGAAGAACTCAAAGCCAAGGCTTTGGAGTTGCTGAAAATTTTTGACTTGGACAAGGAAGCAGAAACCTTGGCTAAGAACTTAGCTTATGGTCAGCAGCGCCGCTTGGAGATTGTTCGGGCCTTGGCAACGGAGCCAAAGATCCTCTTCTTGGATGAGCCAGCTGCAGGAATGAACCCTCAGGAGACAGCAGAGCTGACTGCATTGATTCGACGGATTAAAAACGAATTTAACATTACCATCATGCTGATTGAGCATGACATGAGTTTGGTAATGGAAGTTACTGAGCGAATCTATGTTTTGGAGTACGGCCGCATGATTGCGCACGGAACACCTGATGAAATCAAGAATGACAAACGCGTCATTGAAGCTTATCTAGGAGGTGAAGCCTAATGTCCATGCTTAAAGTTGAGAATCTCTCTGTCCATTATGGCATGATTCAGGCTGTCCGTGATGTCAGCTTTGAAGTAAATGAAGGAGAGGTTGTTTCCCTGATTGGTGCAAATGGCGCTGGGAAAACGACCATTCTCCGGACTATTTCAGGTTTGGTTCGTCCAAGTGCTGGTAAAATTGAATTTGTCGGCAATGAAATTCAAAAAGTTCCTGCTCAAAAAATCGTAGCAGCTGGACTTTCGCAAGTACCAGAAGGACGTCATGTCTTTCCAGGTTTGACCGTTTTGGAAAATTTGGAAATGGGCGCCTTTCTCAAAACAAATCGAGAAGAAAATCAAGCCAATCTCAAAAAGGTCTTCTCTCGTTTCCCACGTTTGGAAGAGCGTAAAAACCAAGATGCTGCAACCCTTTCAGGTGGTGAGCAGCAGATGCTGGCTATGGGACGGGCTCTGATGTCTACGCCTAAGCTTTTGCTCTTGGATGAGCCTTCTATGGGCTTGGCGCCAATCTTTATCCAGGAAATCTTCGATATTATCCAAGATATTCAGCGACAAGGGACAACAGTTCTTTTAATTGAGCAAAATGCAAATAAGGCTCTCTCTATTGCTGACCGCGGTTATGTCCTTGAAACAGGCAAAATCGTTTTGTCCGGAACTGGCCAAGAGCTCCTCGCTTCTGACGAAGTCCGCAAAGCATATCTAGGTGGTTAAAAAGGTCCAATGGACCTTTTTAAGTTGCAGATAAAGAAAACAAGGTTTTCGTCAAGATGCCCAGTGGATTGTTTCAGGTTGCAGATGGGAATTCGCGAGAGCGAATTTTCTTCAAAATGTCTGGGAGACACTTTTAGGTTGTTGATAGAAAGTTACGGTAGTAACTTAACATTTTGAAAAGGTCCAATGGACCTTTTTCTTATCTTAGATGTTTAAAATAGTTTAGTTAGCCATTTCCTATCTTCAATTTTTCCAATCGCGGGATTTTTCTAAATTTTGAAAACTTAGGCAAAGGCCTTGGAAGCGTTTGAAATCAGCTTCAAAATAAAGTATAATAAGTATAAGAATTATGGATAGGAAGTAGAGGGAACTTTTATGGCAGTTAAAGATTTTATGACGCGTAAGGTGGTTTATATCAGCCCAAATACAACGATTGCTCATGCGGCAGATATGATGCGTGAGCAGAAACTCCACCGTCTGCCGGTGATTGAGAATGACCAACTAGTGGGACTGGTGACAGAAGGAACGATTGCAGAAGCTAGTCCATCTAAGGCAACGAGTCTGTCCATTTACGAGATGAATTATCTTCTCAACAAAACCAAGGTTGGTGATGTTATGATTCGTGATGTTGTCACGATTTCTCAGTTTGCCAGTCTGGAAGATGCGACCTATCTGATGCTGAAAAATAAGATTGGTATCCTGCCTGTCGTGGACAATGAGCAACTTTACGGGGTTATTACTGACCGTGATATTTTCAAGGCTTTCTTAGAAGTATCTGGCTATGGTGAAGAGGGAGTCCGTCTGCGCTTTGTCACTGAGAATAAGGTGGGGGTTCTTGAGCAGATTATCCGTCTTCTGGTGGAAGAAAATCTCAACATCTCCAATACCGTCAATATCCCACGCAAGGATGGCAAAGTCGTCATTGAAGTACAGCTAGCTGGTAATATAGATACGGCGCTTCTCAAGAAAAAATTTGAGGAGCATGCTATTGAGCTGGCTGAGATTACACATACTGCTGCAAAAGCCTTATAAGCGATAAAAAAGCCTCATCATGGATGAGGTTTTTAACGTACAATAGGTTGTTTGTTGGCATCTAAAGTGAAGCCTTCGCCCAAAATCTCATGGGCTTCGGTAATAGTTGTAAAGGCAAATGGATCGACTTGGTTAATGAGTTTCTTCATCTGTTGCATTTCATTACGGGAAACAACACAGTAGACAATCTGGAGATCCTGCTTGCTATAGAAGCCTTGGCCCTTGAGGAAGGTCACTCCACGATCCAGCTTGTTATTGATAGCTTCAGCCAGTTCTGCCGGTTTGCTGGTAACGATAAGGAATCCCTTGCCGGCAAAGCCTCCTTCTGCAATCAAGTCAATGACGCGCGAGGTGATAAAGACAAACATCAGGGTATAAGACACCATGCGTAGGTCTTTGAAAACAAGGAGAACTAAGGTGATGACCACAAAATCAACAGTCAGCATGAGTTTGCCCATGGAAATGCTCGTATATTTATTAAAGATGCGGGCTACAATATCAGTACCGCCAGTTGTTCCGCCAGCATTGAAGATGATGCCCAGTCCAATCCCTAAAACAATCCCTGTTCCAAGACAGGCCAGTAAAACATCCCCGTCCAGAGCTGAGAGGAAATAGTCTTGCAGGTTTTTGGAGGCAGGTAGGATTTCAAAAATCTTGAGCCAAGCAGACACGGAGAAGGTTCCCAGAATGCTGAGGTAGAGTGTTCTTGAGCCCAGTAGCTTCCAAGCAATAATAAAGAGAGGAATGTTAATAATCAGGTTGGTCGTCGAGACAGGGATTTTAAACAGATAGTAGGCAATCAAGGTCAAACCCGTCGCGCCACCTTCATATAAATGAAAAGGAATGACCAAATAATGAATCCCAAAAGAAAAAATTCCAGCCCCAAAAATGATGGCCAGTACGTTTTTTAATTTAAACATAACATCCTCCTAAATCTATTTCCAGAAATTTATTCTGAATATATTTTACCAAAAATTTAGCCTTTGTGAAACACTTTGAAAAAATTTTTAAAGTCTTTTCTTATGATGGGCTTTTAGCTTTTTTTTTGGTAAAATAAACAATAGATAAAAAGAGTGGGATGAAAATAATGAGTTGACGGAGTCGGCTCTTATCAGGCTGCTCAGCAATGTGGACGAACTCTGAAAAGTAGCTTATATCAACCTTTAGAGCAATTCGCATCTGCATTTTCTTATAAAGATTAAGAAATTAGAAGTTAGAGATTAAAGGTAAAGATGAAAAATGGTATTTTGATTTCGCTGGAAGGTCCGGAAGGGGCTGGAAAGTCGAGTGTGTTGGAAGCCTTGCTTCCTTTTTTGAAAAAATATGGCACTGGTCTTATTACGACGCGGGAGCCGGGTGGCGTCCAGATTGCGGAGGCCATTCGCGAAGTGATTTTGGAGCCTAGTCATACGGCTATGGATGCAAAGACTGAGCTCTTGCTGTACATTGCCAGCCGCCGTCAGCACTTGGCTGAGCGGGTTTTGCCAGCTTTGGCGCAAGGGAAAATCGTCTTGATGGACCGTTTTATTGATAGTTCAGTGGCCTATCAGGGCTACGGACGGGGGCTGGATGTGGCAGATATTGACTGGCTCAATCAATTTGCGACAGATGGACTCAAGCCTGATTTGACCCTCTATTTTGATATTGATGTGGAAGAAGGGCTGGCGCGGATTGCTAGGAGCGAGAGCCGAGAGGTGAATCGGCTTGATCTAGAAGGTTTGGACTTGCACCAGCGGGTTCGCCAGGGCTATTTGGCGATTCTTGACAAGGAGCCTGAGCGCTTTGTCAAGGTGGATGCCAGTCAACCACTAGATAAGGTAGTGGCTGATAGTTTGGCCATCATTCAGGAACGATTTGGGAATCCGTCATGAAGATAAAAGAGTTACAGCAAAGCCAGCCCAGCTTATTTGAGCAGTTTCAGCATATTTTGGAACAGGGGCGGCTAAGCCATGCCTACTTGTTTACCGGAGCTTTTGGCAGTTTTGAAATGGCCCAAATCCTGTCTCAGAGTCTTTTTTGCGAGAATAAGCAAGGCGTCTGGCCTTGTCAGTCCTGTCGTTCTTGTCGTTTGATTGCAGCAGAAGATTTTTCTGATGTAACTGTGGTGGGACCGGTTAATAACATTATTAAAACAGACCGAGTTCGGGAGTTGGTCCGAAACTTCTCTCAAAGTGGTTTAGAAGGCAGTCGGCAGGTTTTCATTATCTGCGATGCGGATCGGATGCACATCAATGCAGCCAATTCCTTGCTCAAAGTCATTGAGGAACCGCAGAGTGAGATTTATATCTTTCTTCTGACTGCTGATGAACAGCTGATTCTGCCGACGATTCGAAGTCGGACTCAGGTTTATCATTTCTTGAAAAATACAGCTGCTCTGCAGCACAGTTTGGAACAGGATGGCTTGATTAAAAGTCGAGCGGAGCTACTAGCTGCTTATAGTCAGACTCAGTCAGAAGCGGCTAGCTTGGCTCATAATAATGCCTTTTTTGAATTAGTCAGCGAATGCGAGCGCTTTGTCAAGGATTTTCAAACTCGTCCAAGTCAGGCATTTCTGCAGGTTTCGCGTCTGGCAAAGCTGGCTGATGATAAGGAGAAGCAGGAACAGGTCTTCAAGCTCTTGGAAGTGTTATTTTATAAAGAGATAGCAACAGAGAGCGGTCGACAGGCCTTGGAGCAGCTTTTGCTGGCTCGGAAGATGTGGCGGGCCAACGTATCTTTTCAAAACGCTTTAGAATATATGACTTTGAAGGGAAAGTAAAAAGAGGCAGCACAGGAGTATAAAATGGATAAAAAAGACTTATTTGACGCCTTGGATGATTTTTCACAGACGCTTTTAGTGACCCTTGCTGAGGTGGAGGCTGTCAAGAAAAATCTCAAGAGTGTGGTAGAGGAAAATATTGCTCTGCATCTGGAAAATGACAAGTTGAGGGAGCGCTTGGGAGAGGTGGAGAAGGAAGCTCCGACCAAGACCAAGAAAAACCGAGATAATCTGCGTAAGCTTTACTATGACGGCTTTCATGTCTGTACGGATTTCTATGGTCAGCGCCGGGAGAATGACGCAGAGTGCATGTTCTGCGATGAATTGTTATTTAGGGAGTAGTGATGCAGGTTCAAAAAAGTTTTAAGGGCGAAACTGCCTACGGCAAACTCTATCTGGTCGCGACTCCTATCGGTAATCTGGACGATATGAGCCTCCGCATGGTCAATACCTTGAAAGAGGTTGACAGGATTGCGGCTGAAGATACGAGAAATACGGGCCTGCTGCTTAAGCATTTTGGGATTGAGACTAAGCAGATCAGTTTTCACGAGCACAACGCCAAGGAGAAAATTCCAGTTCTCTTGGACATGCTTCAAAGTGGAAGTGATATAGCCCAGGTTTCGGATGCTGGTCTGCCCAGCATTTCTGATCCTGGACATGATTTGGTTCAGGCAGCGCTAGAAGCTGGAATTACTGTAGTACCGATTCCTGGTCCTAGTGCTGGAATAACAGCCTTGATTGCCAGCGGATTGGCTCCCCAACCGCATATTTTCTATGGCTTTCTGCCTAGAAAGGCTGGCCAGCAGAAGGAATTTTTCACTAGCAAAAAGTCCTATCCTGAGACCCAGATTTTCTACGAATCCCCTCATCGGGTTCGGGCTACGCTGGAAAATATGCTGGCAGTTTATGGTGACCGACAAGTCGTCTTGGTGCGCGAGCTGACTAAGATTCATGAAGAGTATCAGCGAGGGCTGATTTCAGAGCTGTTGGACTATACAGCTGAACATCCGCCAAAAGGAGAATGTCTCTTGATTATAGCTGGGGCGGCAGAAGATGCTCAACAAGAAATATCTCAAGAGCAGATCCTAGCTGAAATTGATCTCTTAGTTAAAGCCGGCAGCAAAAAAAATCAAGCCATCAAGAACGTGGCCAAAAAATACGGCAGGAACAAGAGCGAGCTCTATGCGGTTTATCATGAACTAAGAGGAAGTTGAAATCTTATTTCAACTTTTCTTTTTAGCGGCTTCTTTGTATTTTATAACATAAAAGCAAATTCTTTGTTTGGTATGTGTTATAATAATTTCATTACACTTAAAAGGAATAATCATGTCTTTAGACACTAATGTAAAATTAAAATATTATAATCTCCAACCGTTTACTAAATGGACTGGGGGAAAGCGCCAACTTTTAGAAGAGTTAAGGAGCTACATGCCGGAGACTTATGGTCGCTATTTTGAGCCATTTGTTGGCGGCGGAGCTTTATTTTTTGATTTGGCTCCAGAACAAGCGGTCATTAATGACTTTAACGAGGAACTGATAAATGCCTATCGCCAGATAAAAAATAATCCAGCTGAATTGATTAATTTACTGATAAAGCATAAAGAGAATAATAGCAAAGATTATTATTTAGCATTGCGTTCGGCAGATCGCGATGGCCGAATTAGCAGGATGACAGGGGTAGAGAGAGCGGCACGAATTCTCTACATGCTTCGGGTTGATTTCAATGGATTGTATCGAGTTAATTCTAAAAATCAGTTTAATGTTCCTTACGGTCGCTACAAAAATCCCAAAATAGTGGATGTAGATTTACTTTATCAAATCAGTGAATATCTAAATGAGAATGATGTAGAAATTTTGCAAACAGATTTTGCGGAGGCAGTTAAGGATGCTGAAACTGGCGATTTTGTCTATTTTGATCCGCCCTATATTCCGTTAAACGAAACAAGCTCATTTACCTCTTATACCCACGAGGGCTTTTCTTATGAGGAACAGGTTCGTCTACGCGATACTTTTAAGGAATTGACGGAGCGAGGAGTCTATGCCATGCTGTCAAATTCCTCGAGTCCTTTGGTAGAAGAATTATACAAGGATTTTAATATTTATTTTGTGGAAGCTCAGCGAACTAATGGTGCTAAGAGCTCAAGTCGTGGAAAAATTTCAGAAATTATAGTAACAAATTATGACTAATTACGAATATAAGTATGGGGGTGTTTTAATGACAAAACCATACTATAATAAGGAAAGGGCTATTCTGGTTCATGCAGATACCTTTGACTTCTTATCAAAAATGAAGCCAGAAAGTATGGATATGATCTTTGCTGATCCACCATACTTTTTGAGTAACGGGGGTTTTTCAAATTCTGGCGGTAACATTGTCTCTGTTGATAAAGGTGATTGGGATAAGGTTTCTGGCCTTGAGGAGAAACATGACTTTAATCGACGGTGGTTACGATTAGTCAGACCTATTTTAAAGCCTAATGGTACTATCTGGATTTCAGGCAGCTTACATAATATTTACTCTGTGGGTATGGCCTTGGAACAAGAAGGTTTTAAAATTTTAAATAATATTACTTGGCAAAAGAGCAACCCAGCTCCGAATCTATCTTGCCGCTATTTTACTCATTCCACGGAAACGATTTTGTGGGCTCGTAAAGATGATAAAAAAGCTAAGCATTACTATAATTATGATTTGATGAAAGATATTAATGGTGGTAAACAGATGAAGGATGTGTGGATAGGACCATTAACTAAAAAGGCAGAGAAGTGGGCAGGAAAACATCCAACACAAAAGCCAGAATATTTATTAGAACGGATCATTTTGGCTAGCACAAAAGAAAATGATTATATACTTGATCCCTTTGTTGGCAGTGGAACAACAGGAGTTGTAGCTAAGCGGTTAGGTCGTAAATTTATTGGTATTGATGCGGAAAAAGATTATTTAGAAATAGCCAAAAGAAGATTGGAGGAAGAGAGATGAAAAAAGGTGGCGTAGGTGGTGCAAATACGAAAACAGGCCTAGCTTTTGAATTGAAAACAGACTTGCCAAATTTTATTTCAAAACAAAGTGGATATGAAGTTGTGGAAAATGATTTTGATATTAAACTTGTGAAACGAACAGGCGAGGTAAGAAAAATAAAAAGGAGCTCCACAGCACGGTGGATAGTAAATTTTGAAGGGGAAAAAGTAGCAGAAATTTTTCAAAAACATGGTTTATATCGTTATTTTGATGAAGTAAGCCTGAACTATAAAGCGATTATTTCCAAAAAATTGTTACCAGATGATTCCATTTTTGTAATGGATAATAATACAGTTTTTATCATTGAAAAGAAAACGCAAAAAACTCAAGGAAGTGTTGATGAAAAATTACAAACATGTGATTTTAAGTTGAAACAATATAAAAAGTTATTTTCACCTTTAAATAAAGAAGTTAAATATTATTATTTACTTGATGAATGGTTTTTAAATTCAAATTATAAAGATGTCTTAGATTATATTATAAGTGTAGGATGTTACTATCGCTTTAATTATATTCCTTTAAAGGAGTTTGGTTTACCTATACCAAAGGAGGAAATATGAACTTAGAGAATTATATTCAACTATCATCAGACGAAAGATTACAATATTTCCTCTCGACTCTTTCAGTTACCAACCGTACACCAGGGTACTATGTAAATTGGAATAAGGTTAGACGGGAGACAAAGGAGTTTGAACTTGAATTAAATACTCTCAACTATTTAATTGGTAAAGATAATATTTATGAAGAGGCCTTTAATTTATTTTCAAAACAGCCTGATTTACTGAGGGCTGTTCCTAGCTTGATTGCCAGCCGTGATAAAGTTTTAGATATTCTTTCCTTGGATGAAGATGATAATATGAGCTTTCATCAATTAGATTTTAAGAAGATTGACAAAAGTGATATAAAAGTTTATGTAGATTTTATTGAGCAAGCCGGTTTGTTGTACTTTTTACAAAAGGAAGCTAGCCGATCACTTGTCGATTATGTGTATGGTGTAGAAGCAGGATTAGATAGTAATGCTCGTAAAAATCGAAGTGGAACGACTATGGAAGGCATACTTGAACGAAGTGTTGCTAAAGTTTGTCAGCAGTATGATTTAGAGTTTAAATCCCAAGCCACGCCATCTTTCATAAAAGAAAAGTGGAATATAGAAGTACCAGTTGATAAATCACAACGACGTTTTGATGTAGCTGTTTATTCAAAGGAAAAACATAAAATTTGGTTGATTGAAACAAACTACTATGGTGGAGGCGGCAGCAAACTGAAAGCTGTTGCTGGAGAGTTTACTGAATTGAGCCAGTTCGTCGTCAATTCACCAGATGATGTAGAGTTTGTGTGGGTGACAGATGGGGTGGGCTGGAAAACGGCTCGTTTGCCATTAGCAGAGGCATTTGCTCATATTCCATATGTGTTTAATTTGGATATGCTTAAACATGGTTATTTGTATGATTTATTGATGCCAAAAAAATTGATTAGAAACTAAACATTTATCAGCGGTAGTTTTGTATTGATATAATTGCTTTATTTAAAACTAGATCTAAAATGATTAGAAGCTTTCATAGCTTCTTTTATTATTTTTCTTTATTTTGTTCGTGTTTTCTTAAAAAATTTCCTTCTTTTTAAGAAAAAATAGATATTTTCTAAACTTTGTGATATGATATACAAAATAAATTTTGGAGGTAGGATATGACGATTTACAATTTTTCTGCTGGACCGGCAGTATTGCCCAAGGAAGTCTTGAAAAAAGCTCAGGCTGAGTTTTTAGACTATGCCCAAAGTGGCATGAGTGTGATGGAGCTGTCCCACCGATCCAAAGAATTTGACGATATTATCAAAGAAGCTGAGAGCTTGCTGCGTGAGCTCATGGATATTCCGGACAATTACCGCGTGCTCTTTCTGCAGGGTGGAGCTTCTACTCAGTTTAGTATGATTCCCCTTAATCTAGCCCAAGGCGGCAAGGCCTACTATCTAGTGGCTGGATCTTGGGGAAAGAAAGCTTACACTGAAGCAGTCAAGCTGTCTAAGTTCATTCCTTTTGAGCCCATTCTTTTGGCTTCATCAGAGGATTTAAATTACACGGAAATTCCTTCTTTTGATGAAAAGGAGATTGATCCGCAGGCGGCTTATGTGCATCTGACAACCAATAATACCATCGAAGGAACGGCTATTTATGACCTTCCTGCGACTAATGGCGTGCCGATTGTGGCTGACATGTCTTCTAATATCCTTGCTGCTCAGTACCGAGTAGAGGATTTTGGTTTGATTTATGCTGGGGCTCAGAAGAATATCGGACCTGCCGGCGTGACGGTTGTTATCATTCGAGAAGACTTGCTGGATGACGAACCAGTTCTATCTAGTATGTTGGATTACCGCATTCAGGCGGACAATGGCTCTCTTTACAATACACCACCGACTTTCGCTATCTATATGGCCAAACTGGTCTTTGAGTGGGTCAAGGAACTAGGTGGCGTAGCAGAAATGGAAAAGCGCAATCGTGAAAAATCTGGCCTTTTGTACGACTTCATTGAGCAGTCTGATTTTTACCGCAGTCCGGTCCTTTACAAGGAGCAACGCTCAGTCGCCAATATTCCCTTTGTATCACCAACTCCAGAGCTGGATGCCAAGTTTAACAAAGAGGCTGCGGCAGCGGGATTCAAGAATATCAAGGGGCACCGCAGTGTAGGCGGCATGAGAGCTAGTCTCTACAATGCCTTTCCGCTCCAAGGTGTCAAGGACTTGATTGCCTTTATGCAGAAATTTGAAGAAGAAAATTCTTAAGGGAGGGAATCTATGGTCTTTAGTGTCAAAACCTTTAACAACATCAATCAAATCGGGCTTAAGGAGCTGGGCAATGCTTTTCAGATTGACGGAGATAAGTCTGACAATCCGGATGCTTATATCCTGCGCAGTCAAAACCTGCATGGACAGGAATTTCCGAGCAAGCTCAAAGCCATTGCGCGGGCAGGTGCAGGAACCAATAATATTCCTGTCGACCAGGCAACGGCTCAGGGAATTGTGGTCTTTAACACGCCAGGAGCTAATGCCAATGCGGTGAAGGAAGCAGTCTTGGCTTCCATTCTCCTGTCAGCGCGTGACTATATCGCAGCTAACAGCTGGGCCAACGGCCTTTCTGGCGACGATGTTCCCAAGCAAGTGGAAGCTGGTAAGAAGCAGTTTGCTGGGACAGAGATTGCAGAGAAGACTTTGGGAGTCATTGGGCTGGGTGCTATCGGCGGCCGTATTGCTAACGATGCCTATCGTCTGGGAATGAATGTCCTTGGTTATGACCCTTATGTATCCATTGAAACAGCTTGGAATATCTCTAGCCATGTCAAACGGGTAGCGGATATTAAGGAAATCTTTGAGAAGAGTGATTATATCACTATCCACGTGCCCCTGACTGAGGATACACGCGCTACTTTTGATCAGGCTGCTTTTGGTCTTATGCAAAAGGGAACAACCCTCATCAACTTTGCCCGTGGAGAGCTGGTGGACAATGCTGCCCTCTTTGAAGCCATAGAAGCTGGTGTAGTCAAACGCTATATCACAGACTTTGGTGTAGAAGAACTGCTCCGTCATCCGCAGATTACAGTCTTTCCGCATTTGGGTGGCTCGACCGAAGAAGCTGAGCTCAACTGTGCCATTATGGCTGGGAAAACCATTCGCCGCTTCATGGAAACGGGCGAGATTATCAACTCTGTGAATTTCCCTAATGTCCGTCAGGCACTCTCAGCGCCTTATCGGATTACCCTGATTAACAAAAATGTACCAAATATTGTGGCTCGGATTTCAACAGCGGTCAGTGATTTGAATATCAATATTGACAATATCATCAATCGTTCCAAGGGGGATTATGCCTATACTTTGCTGGATCTGGATGAATCGGATGAAAGCAAGATTCAGGAGCTGGTTGATAAATTTGAGAATAGCGACAATATTGTGCGCGTGCGTTTGATTAAGAAATAACCGAGAAATAGACAGTGTTTCTTTATGGAATGCGTCTTTACCAGCCGATGAGCCTTTCGCTTGTCGGCTTTTTCTAATGAGTCTCGGCTTGACAAGAAGGAGCTAGCTGGGCTATCATAGGGACGGAGGAAAAACAATGTTACAATTTATCGAATACCCAAAATGCTCTACCTGCCGCAAAGCTAAGGCTGAGCTCAATCAATTAGGAGTGGACTTTGAAGCGGTGGATATTGTCCAAAATACACCTAGCCGGGACCAACTCCTAGACTGGATCCAGAACTCGGACTTTGAGATCAAGGCTTTTTTCAATACCAGCGGCCTCAAATACCGTGAGCTAGGTCTCAAAGAAAAGGTGCCGCATTTGTCTGCTCAGGAAGCTGCTGATTTATTATCGACAGACGGCATGCTGATTAAACGGCCGCTCTTGGTTCGAGATAACCAAATCTTGCAGATTGGCTACCGGAAGGCGTATGAAGAGTTGGGGTTGTAAAGTATTAAGACCAGCTGCATTCTCAATCAAGTTTTTTGGATGCTTCTTCCTTTCATGATATAATAAATCTATCTCAATCTTAGAAAGAAAAATCATGGTTTTATCAAAAAAACGGGCTCGTCATGTCATTGAAGAGATTATTGCTCTTTTTCCTGACGCCAAGCCCAGTCTGGATTTTCGCAATCACTTTGAGCTTTTGGTAGCGGTCATGCTGTCGGCTCAGACGACAGATGCTGCGGTCAATAAGGCAACGCCGGCTTTATTTGAAGCCTATCCAAGTCCTCAAGATATGGCTGCGGCTGGTGAAGCAGACATTGCCAAATACATCTCCCGTCTGGGCCTTTATCGCAACAAGGCCAAGTTTTTGAAGAAATGTGCCCAGCAGCTTTTGGATGACTTTGACGGTCAAGTACCACAAACGCGGGCAGAATTGGAAAGTCTGGCTGGTGTTGGTCGTAAGACGGCCAATGTGGTCATGAGTGTTGGCTTTGGCATACCAGCCTTTGCTGTCGATACTCATGTGGAGCGCATCTGTAAGCACCATGATATTGTCAAAAAGTCAGCAACGCCGCTAGAGGTAGAAAAGCGAGTCATGGAGGTGCTTCCGCCCGAGCGCTGGCTGCCGGCTCATCAGGCCATGATTTACTTTGGACGGGCTATCTGTCATCCTAAAAATCCCGAGTGCGATCACTATCCGCAACTTTATAACTTTAAAGATAGTTAAAAAGCGAGGTCTGATGACTTCGCTTTTATTTGATAGGGAAGAAAGTAAGTAAGATCCAGTAAAATAGCAGAGCAATAGCGCCAATTCCAAGGCCAAATAGAACAGGAAGGATGATTCTTTGGTAGGGAGCTTTACCTCTTTCTTCGGCTTCTTCAATCTCGCTCAGGCTGCGTCCTTGATCATAGGCGACAATCTGTCGATAGGTACGAAGATTATGCTTTTTCTTGAATTTCTCAATGCGTAGGGCGTAGAACATCGCGATAGCAAAAATCAAGCAACTAATAGCGATGCCGTACCAATCCAAATAAAGAATTAGGGGAATGCTGATGATAGGACTGCCAATTAGCAGCAAGCTAAAGACCACTCCATCTTTTTGATAGCGCATAAATTCTTGGTCGTGAATAATTTGTTTCATGTTTTCCAAATCTCCTTTGACTAGTTTGTCCAATGATACTTCAAAGACCTTACTCAGTAAGAGCAGGTTTTGAATATCAGGATAGGTTGCGCCGCGTTCCCAGTTGGAAATGGATTGACGGCTGACAAAGATTATTTCAGCTAAATCGTCTTGAGATAAATTTTTCTCTTTACGATAGTGCTGGATTTGTTTTCCGACTTGCATAAGATTTCCTCGCTTTCTGATTTCATTCTACTCAATTATACAAAAAATGACTATCAAAATTCTTTGACATGTTTATTTCATGGGATTTAGCAAAGGTTTTTGCCACTGGATTTACAGGTCTGTCAATTCATGTTTCCTACTGAAAAAGAGGCCAGTAGCCTCCTTTTTCTTATTCACTAAATCTTAAAAAGTAACCATCTGGATCCAAAATCGCAAATTCATGGGGATAAATAAAGCTATCTCCCACTCGAAATTCTCTTTTGGTCAGAGGACGATGGATAGGATAGTCAGCTTCCAGCAGTTTTTGGTGGAGCTGAGGGACATCTTCAATGCCAAAGGAAATATTGACACCGCGCCCGAAAGGATAGGTTAGTTGGGCTAATTCTTCTGTGCTGCCTTCTTCTAGCATAAGTTGGCAGTCTTCAAGCGAGAGGAAGAGAAATTTCTCCTCTGGACGCTCGTATTCGACAGAGAATCCTAGCAGGTCGCAGTAGAAGTGGCGTGATTTTTCGATGTCAGATACTACAAATTCAGGAATGACAGCTTGATAGTCCATTCGTTTTCTCCTTAGAGTTCAATCTCCATGACAATGGGTGTGTGGTCTTGGCGCGCACCGGAGTCAATCATATCAGACTTAGTCACCTTGTCAGCTACACGGTTGCTTGTCAGCCAGTAGTCAATTCTCCAGCCTGTATTGTTGATTTTAGAAGTCTTGCTGCGCTGCGCCCACCAAGTGTATTGGTTAGGGATATCGCCGTGCAAGTGGCGGAAGGTATCGGTAAATCCTTTAGCCAGCAGGTTGGTAAAGCCGGCACGCTCTTCATCGGTAAAGCCTGGTGAACGGCGGTTGCTGGCTGGATTGGCCAAGTCGATTTCCTTGTGGGCCACATTGTAGTCGCCAGTAGCAAGGACTGGTTTTTGTCCATCTAGTGTTGCCAAGTATTCAGCGTATTTGGCATCCCAGACTTGACGGTCATCCAAGCGTTTGAGGCCATCGCCAGCATTAGGCGTATAGACCTGAGTGACGAAGAAGTTGTCAAATTCCAGCGTAATGATGCGACCTTCGACATCCATGGTTGACGGAGCGCCGATTTCTGGGAAAGTTATGGTTGGCGTCAGTTCTTTTTTGTAGAGGAACATGGTTCCTGCATAGCCCTTGCGGGCCGGCTCTTGGGAGGAACGCCAAGTGTTTTCATAGTCTGGGAAAAGATTTGTCAAAATTTCCAAGTGTTTTTTTGTCGGACCTGTCGCAGAGAGTTTTGTTTCCTGAATGGCGATAATATCTGCGTTTTCAGCTTGCAAGGTTTGAAGGACAGCTTGAGAGAGCTGAGCTCGGGCAGAATCACTGGTCAATGCAGCGTTGAGAGAGTCAATGTTCCAAGAGATGAGTTTCATAAAATTTCCTTTTCTAGTAAAATTTACTGAGTTTATTATAACAAAATTTAGGAATGATTTATAGCAAAGTGATTGTAAGAAAGCTTGAAAAATAATGAAAATTTTTCTATAATTATCCTAGAAAAATAGAGGGAAGAAACCATGAAATTCTATTCTTATGATTATGTTTTGAGTCAGATTAGCCAGCAAAACTGGGTGACAGTTGCGCTTTCTATCTTGCTGCTGCTTGTGACAGGATTTTTTGCTTTTAAGGCCTATCGCAATAAGCGCGATTCAAAATTCCGGGAACTAGCCATCATCTCTGTTTTGGCCTTGGTGGCCATGGTCTTGATTGGTATTAGTAATTTTCAGACTGACCAAGCCTCTAATAACCAGTTTCAAACCTCTCTGCATTTTATTGAGGTTATTTCAGAAGACTTGGGAGTCGATAAGTCGGAGGTCTATGTCAATACTTCAGCCGCAACTGATGGAGCGATTTTGAAGGTCGGAAAGAATTTTTATCGGGCTATGAGTGGCAGTGAGCCGGATAAATATCTCCTTGAAAAAATTGACTTGCATAAGACGACAGATATCGAAATAGTGGAGGTTGAAAAATGACATTGAATTTTCTTGAAATCCTAATTAAGCTAGCACTGGGACTTTTCTCACTGGTTTTTGTTATCAATGTGACCGGAAAAGGCAATCTGGCGCCAAATTCAGCGATCGACCAGATTCAAAACTATGTCCTTGGTGGTATTATCGGTGGGGTGATTTATAATAGCTCTATTAACATTCTTCAGTATGCAGTCATTCTCATCATGTGGACTATCTTGGTCTTGACCCTAAAGTGGCTCAATAACAATGTCCGTGCGGTTAAGCATTTGATTGATGGCAAGCCGACAACGTTGATTCAGCATGGGAAATTGAGTCCCGAAGCCTGCCGTTCTGTTGGTCTTTCAGCAGCAGATGTAGCTTTGAAGCTGCGCAGCCAAGGTATTTTCCAGCTCAAGCAGGTCAAACGGGCAGTTATAGAGCAAAACGGCCAGCTGATTATTGTACAGGCTGGTGAAGAGAATCCTAAATATCCCCTTATCACAGATGGTGTTGTCCAAATTGATATTCTGGAGTCTATTAATAAAACAGAAGAGTGGCTGGTGGAGAGATTAGCTAAAGACGGATACACCGATATTTCGAATATCTTCATCGCTGAGTATGAAAGCGGCAACTTGAATGTTGTGACCTATTGAGAAAATCTTGCAAAGAGAAAGCCATTCCAGAAGTGGAATGGCTTTTGCTTTATTCAAATGGACTTTGCTCGTTTTCAGCTGATGCAAAATTTTGTTGAGGATTGAACTGATTTTGATAGGAGTTCTGATCAAATTGCTGCCCTTGGTAATTTTGCTGATTTTGATAAGAATTTGGGCCAAATTGTTGTTCTTGGTAATTCTGATTATTATAGTAATTATTTATAACGGGTTCATATTTTGTAGGTTGGCAATAAAGAATAGTCAAAACCAAGCGGCCAAATGGAACAATGGATAAAAAGATAAGTGCCCAATGAAAGCCAGCGTCCCGCAGACGTCGAATCTGAATAGCGAGATAGGGAAGCAGAATCGAAATAAAATAGATAACTAACAGGCCAGCAAAGATGGTAGATAAGACTCCTCCAGTCTCAGAATTTAAGGCTGTTTCAATCACAAGAGCAAAACTAGGAAGTAGTATCATCACCAAGATATGGCACAGAACAGGCCACCAATATTCTGAACGAGTTGAGCGACCAGTAAAGTCTACATAGCCCTTCCAAAACTTTTTATATGCATCAATCATATTAAAAATCCTTTTATTATTTAGTGTACTATATTTGGCTTATATTTGCAAGTTTTCAGAAAATACAGGGTGTTTTAGTGAAATAGTGTAACACAAAAACCAACCTGTTTGCACTACCCCCAAAAAGTTAGACACAAAAAATCTAACTTTTGGGGGCAGTACAGTTTGGGTTGGTCTGATTATCAGAAAGTGATTAATGTTAATTTTTTAGTATTCTGAAGGTTGACAGTGGAGGAAGAGTAGAATGAAATTACCAATAACTGGAATAAAAGATACAAAGATAAAAGCCCAATGGTAACCCGCATCTCTCAGACGGCGTATGGACAGAGATAGATTTGGAATGATAGTAAAGAAACCATAAATCTGAATTAGCGATAGAAGAGGAGCAGCTTCCTCTCCGACCATAAGTAAGAAAATTAAAGATAAGATAGCTATCAACATATTGGCAAATACAGCCCACCAATAATCTGGGCGATCTGACCGCCCAGCGAAGTCAAAAGCTCTCCGCCAAAAATCAAGATATGCATAAATCATAATAATCTCCTAAATAATTTTATTTATCTTATTATATTATAAATCACTAAATATTGCAATTTAATTTTTGTTTTTAGAAGTACATCCATCTTCACCATTGCTTAGCAGATACATCCAGGTTAGCAATCCATTGTTTTATTTTTCAAATGGTGATAAAATAAAGTGTTGAAGTTTGCGGTTTATCTGCGTGATAAATGGCAATTTCCGAATAAAAAGAGGTCTCATTTGCCTCGTAAGGAGAAATCATGTCTGAAAAGAACTTTTATATTACAACCCCTATCTACTATCCGAGCGGTAAGCTCCACATCGGTTCTGCCTACACAACTATCGCATGTGATGTCTTAGCACGTTACAAACGCCTTATGGGCTACGATGTCTTTTATCTGACTGGTCTTGATGAGCATGGCCAAAAGATTCAACAAAAAGCAGAAGAAGCTGGTATTACACCACAAGCCTATGTTGATGGCATGGTAGTTGGAGTTAAAGAACTCTGGCAATTACTGGATATCTCATATGATAAATTTATCCGTACCACAGACGATTACCATGAAAAAGTAGTGGCTCAAGTCTTTGAACGTTTGCTTGCTCAAGATGACATCTACTTGGGTGAATATTCAGGCTGGTATTCGGTTTCTGACGAGGAATTCTTTACTGAAAGCCAGCTGGCAGAAGTCTTCCGTGATGAAAATGGAAAGGTAACCGGCGGAATTGCGCCATCTGGACATGAAGTGGAGTGGGTATCAGAAGAGTCTTATTTCCTCCGTCTCAGCAAGTACCAAGACCGCTTGGTAGAATTTTTTAAATCTCATCCAGACTTTATCACACCAGACGGACGTCTCAATGAAATGCTGAAAAACTTCATTGAGCCAGGTCTGGAAGACTTGGCCGTATCTCGGACGACCTTTACTTGGGGCGTGCCTGTGCCATCTAACCCTAAACACGTTGTCTATGTCTGGATTGATGCTCTGCTCAACTATGCGACTGCTCTTGGCTACGGTCAGGATGATCATGCTAACTACGATAAATTCTGGAATGGAACAGTCTTCCACATGGTGGGCAAGGACATTCTGCGTTTCCACTCTATCTACTGGCCAATCCTGCTCATGATGCTGGATATTAAGCTGCCTGACCGCTTGATTGCCCACGGTTGGTTTGTCATGAAGGATGGTAAGATGTCCAAGTCTAAGGGTAATGTGGTCTATCCGGAAATGCTGGTAGAGCGTTATGGTTTGGATGCTCTGCGTTATTACCTCATGCGCAGTCTTCCGGTGGGATCTGATGGAACATTCACACCTGAGGACTATGTGGGTCGTATCAACTATGAGTTAGCTAATGACCTTGGAAACTTGCTCAACCGTACTGTTTCTATGATTAACAAGTACTTTGACGGTCAGGTGCCAGCCTATGAAGAAAATGTGACAGACTTTGACGGACCTCTGGCTCAGGTAGCATCTGAATCAATCGCTGACTACTACAAACACATGGATGCAGTTGACTACCCACGTGCTCTGGAAGCAGTCTGGACGCTCATCTCCCGCACCAATAAATATATCGATGAAACAGCTCCTTGGGTTCTGGCAAAAGATGAAGCTAAGGTAAAAGAGTTGGCAGCAGTTATGAGCCACTTGACAGCGAGCCTTCGTGTTGTGGCACACATGATTGAGCCTTTCATGATGGAAACGAGTAAGGCTGTCCTCACTCAACTAGGCTTGCCTCAAGCTGCGTCTCTGGAAAATCTAGCAATTGACCAGCTCCCAGGAGGCTTGATAGTTGTAGAGAAAGGGACACCAATCTTCCCTCGTCTGGATATGGAAGAAGAAATTGCCTATATCAAGGGACAAATGGAAGGCAACAAACCTGAGGTTGAAAAAGAATGGAATCCAGAAGAAGTCGAGCTCAAACTTAACCGCAAGGAAATCAAGTTTGACGACTTTGATAAGGTAGAAATCCGTGTCGCAGAAGTCAAAGAAGTTTCTAAAGTTGAGGGATCTGATAAGCTTCTTCAGTTCCGCTTGGATGCAGGTGACGGTGAGGACCGACAAATCCTCTCTGGTATTGCTAAATACTATCCAAACGAGCAAGAACTGGTCGGTAAGAAAGTCCAAATCGTAGCTAATCTCAAACCACGTAAGATGATGAAAAAATATGTTAGCCAAGGTATGATTCTATCAGCCGAGCACGGCGACCAACTTACTCTCCTTACTGTGGACGAAAATGTCCCAAATGGAAGTTTGATTGGATAACAATTTTTGATCTAATAACGATCCCCCAGCAGGAGTCTGTTGGGGGATTTTTGCTATAATCATCACTTTGAAACCGCTTGACAAATTCTATAGATATTTATATAATTTTATTTGAAAAAGTTTTAGGAGTTATATTATGAAAATAGTAAAAATTGCATCACTTGTTTTGTTGTTGCTTTTAATTGTCATTCTCTTTCCGCTGAATCCTTATTTGGCAGCTTTTCTAGCTATTATTTGCCTTGGAGCAGCATTTTTGATTCGGAGGAAGTAGTATAATGAAAATAGTTAAGGATTTCATAAAAAAAGTTTTGGGGGCTAAGATTTACATATGGATTGTGGTAGCCGTTCTTGCTATCTTTTTTGTTGTTGCGAAAACTTATAATATCATTGGATTTTTCCAAGGTAAAAACGCTTCAGATGAGCGAAGCCAAATCTATACGCAGATCACTCGCTTGGAAAAAGTCAACGAAAGTGTTTTTTTGGATGTAGGGATTCAAAAGGTTGAAACGATTGAGAAAGATAAGAAGATTCCTGGCACCAATATCAGTATTCCACTGTCTGTTAAGAAAGCTATTATTATTCTTAATTATACGGCTAAATTTGGAATTAAAGAAGGAATTAAGATTAAGAAAATTGCTGAACATGAGTACGAGCTAACTATACCTAAATATGAAGTTATAGGTGTAGAGGTCTCGGATAATCCCAAAGATCGATACAAACTCTATGATATGAGTGGACAGCTGTTGAGCGGTTCAACAGAAAATATTGATACTGGAGAGCATGTTGCTAAATCTCTTAGCAATAAAGAACAAGAAGATTATATTAAACAATATAAAAATCTCATTACGGAATCTGCAGAAGACTATTATACAAATATAGTGACTAGTATTGACTCAGAGGCTAAAGTAACTTTTAAAAATATGAATAAATAGGAATCATAACTTTTTGAATATTGTTACAGTTTAGCTGATAGTGAAATGTATCGTTCTATCAACTTGGGAAAGCATCTTGCACATCATTGCAAGGTGTTTTTTTATGTCCTATAGCATATCGTAAACCCCTCAATTTTGTTTAAAACAAACAAATAATATGGAAAAAAACAGAGAAATGAGTTATAATAAACAAAACTAGAGTGTAGAGAGGGAATAGTATGGGTAAAAATCAGAGACAGGGCGAAATAGTTAAGCTGGTGGATCGAGCTGGGACGGTGACGGTTGCTGAGATTGTAGAGAGTATGAAGGTCTCCGACATGACGGTTCGGCGGGACTTGATTGAGTTGGAAAGTAAAGGGCTGCTGACTCGTGTTCACGGTGGGGCTAAAAGTAATCAGCATCTCAAGTACAGAGAAATCCCTCATGAAGAGAAGCTTTATCAGAATATCGAGGCAAAGCGGACCGTTGCCAAGAAGGCTGTGGAGCTGATTGAAGATGGCGATACTATTTTTCTTGGACCAGGGACTTCTGTGGAAGTGCTGGCTGAGGAAATCACCAATCAGCATCTGCGCGTGATTACCAACTGCCTTCCGATTTTTCACGATCTTTTGAAGAAGAAGTCGGATACCTTCAAAGTCTTTCTACTTGGTGGGGAGATGCGGGAAGCGACTCAAGCCTTTGTCGGCGAGATGACCAATGCTATCATGGATAAGATGTACTTTACTAAGATGTTTTTCAGTGGCAATGGTATCAAAAACGGGCAGATTATGACCTCTTCTTTTGAAGAGGCCTATACTCAGAAGCTAGCTTTGGAGCGCTCGACAAAGACTTACCTATTGATTGATTCTTCTAAGATTGGCAAGGAAGACTTCACTTCTATCTGTCCTTTGGCTGATATTACAGCTGTTATCACAGACCAGATGTCTGAAAATGCTCAAGAAGAACTGGAGGTTTATACCAAGATTATTTCTTAGTTTATTTTAAATGGATGAAAAAATTATCAGAAAGCTCTTTTTAGGGCTTTTTTTGTTTATTTTAATCATCTTTAAAAATGTTTTGATTAAAATAAACAAAAATCTGTTGACAAATAACTTTTAAAGGAGTATAGTATGCTTATAGGAAACAGAAAGTGTTTTTTATAAACAATATTCTGTGCAAAAAAATCAAACAAAGGAGAATGCTCATGGCAATTATTATTGGAGCAGATGCTGCTGGAAGCAAGCTGAAAGATGTGGTCAAGGATTTTCTCGTCGGAGAAAACTTTGAAGTGGTGGATGTGACGAAAGAAGGTCAAGATTTTGTTGATGTGACCCTTGCAGTTGCGGCTGAGGTGAATAAGCAAGAGGAAAATCTTGGTATTGTCATTGACGCTTATGGTGCTGGTCCATTTATGGTAGCGACCAAAATCAAAGGCATGGTCGCAGCGGAAGTCTCAGATGAACGCTCTGCCTACATGACTCGCGGCCATAACAACTCTCGCATGATTACGATGGGAGCTGAAATCGTTGGAGAAGGGCTAGCTAAGAACATTGCCAAAGGCTTTGTCAATGGGAAATACGACGGCGGCCGTCACCAAATCCGTGTCGACATGCTCAACAAGATGTGCTAAGAAAAGGAGAAATCAAATGAAAATTGCAATTGGATGTGACCATATCGTTACCAATGAAAAAATGGCAGTCTCAGATTTTCTAAAATCAAAAGGCTATGAAGTTCTTGATTTTGGTACTTATGACCATACACGAACACACTATCCAATCTTTGGTAAAAAAGTAGGGGAGGCAGTCGTTAGTGGACAAGCTGATCTTGGTGTTTGTATCTGTGGTACAGGAGTCGGTATCAACAACGCTGTAAATAAGGTGCCTGGTGTTCGTTCTGCCTTGGTTCGTGACATGACTTCAGCTCTCTATGCTAAGGAAGAACTCAACGCGAATGTTATTGGTTTTGGTGGAAAAATTACTGGTGAGCTCCTCATGTGTGATATCATTGAAGCTTTCATCCATGCAGAATACAAGCCAACTGAAGAAAATAAAAAATTGATCGCAAAAATTGAGCACGTTGAGACTCACAATGCTCATCAAACAGATGCCAACTTCTTTACAGAATTTCTTGAAAAATGGGATCGTGGAGAGTACCACGATTAGTGAGGTAGCTAGATGATTCTTACAGTGACCATGAATCCTTCTATCGATATTTCCTATCCCTTAGAAGAATTGAAAATTGATACTGTTAATCGTGTTTCAGAAGTCAGTAAAACAGCAGGCGGAAAGGGTCTTAACGTAACCAGGGTCTTGGCGGAAATTGGAGACAATGTCGCTGCGACGGGACTGATTGGTGGGACTAATGGTGAATTTCTCTTGCGGAATCTTCATCAAGCTGTACAGCCGTTGTTTTATAATATTTCAGGAGACACGAGAAATTGCATTGCTATCTTACACGAAGGTAAACAAACAGAAATCTTGGAAGCAGGTCCGACTATTACAGCGGATGAGGCAAATGGTTTTTTACATCATTTTAAATCATTAATGGAATCAGCTGAGGTAGTTAGTATCTCGGGAAGTCTACCAACCGGTTTACCTGTTGAATATTATATTCAATTGGTTGAAATTGCTAACCAAGCTGGCAATAAGGTGGTGCTGGATTGCTCTGGGGCAGCTCTGGAAGCTGTGCTCAAATCAGATGTCAAACCAACTGCCATCAAACCTAATAATGAGGAACTTTCTCAGTTATTGGGTCGCGAAGTTTCAAAAGATTTGGATGAATTAAAAGCTGTCCTTTCAGAACCGCTCTTTGATGGAATCGAGTGGATCATCGTATCACTCGGTGCAGATGGCGCATTTGCCAAACACTGGGACACTTTCTATAAAGTGGATATTCCTAAAATCCAAGTGGTCAATCCAGTTGGCTCTGGGGACTCAACTGTTGCAGGGATCTCTTCAGCCTTGAGTCATCAAGAAGATGATGTCTCTCTGCTCAAAAAAGCAAATGTTCTGGGCATGCTCAATGCCCAAGAAAAAATGACTGGTCATGTCAACGTTGAAAACTACGACGGCCTATACAATCAAATCACAGTAAAAGAGGTATAAAGAATGGTATTAACAGAACAAAAACGCAAGTATATGGAAAAACTTTCTGATGAGAATGGCATCATTTCTGCTTTGGCGTTTGACCAACGTGGTGCTTTGAAACGCCTCATGGCTCAACACCAAGAAGCAGAACCAACAGTAGCTAAAATGGAAGAACTGAAAGTTTTGGTCGCAGAAGAGCTGACTCCTTACGCTTCGTCTATGCTGCTGGATCCTGAGTATGGACTGCCTGCTACGAAAGCTTTGGACAAGAATGCTGGCTTGCTATTGGCCTATGAAAAGACAGGCTATGATACTTCAAGCACCAAGCGCCTGCCAGACTGTCTGGATGTTTGGTCTGCAAAACGCATCAAAGAACAAGGTGCGGATGCGGTGAAATTCCTTCTTTACTATGATGTAGACAGCTCTGAAGAACTCAACCAGCAAAAGCAGGCTTATATCGAGCGTGTGGGTTCAGAGTGTGTGGCAGAAGATATTCCTTTCTTCCTTGAAATCTTGGCTTACGATGAAAAGATTGCGGATGCTTCCAGCGCTGAGTATGCTAAAGTCAAGCCTCACAAGGTTATCGGAGCTATGAAGGTCTTCTCTGATCCACGTTTCAACATTGATGTCTTGAAAGTGGAAGTTCCTGTCAATGTTAAATACGTTGAAGGCTTTGGCGATGGTGAAGTGGTTCATACTAAAGAACAAGCGGCTGCCTTCTTCAAGGAACAAGATGAGGCAACGAACTTGCCATACATC
This sequence comes from Streptococcus sp. AS14, assembly GCF_000286495.1. Lineage (NCBI taxonomy): Bacteria > Bacillati > Bacillota > Bacilli > Lactobacillales > Streptococcaceae > Streptococcus > Streptococcus sp. AS14. The sequence goes on along the minus strand of NZ_ALKI01000002.1, from coordinate 13,063 downwards.
TACTTGAGTGCGGGTGTATCAGCTAAACTTTTCCAAGAAACACTTGTGTTTGCTCATGAGTCAGGTGCTAACTTCAACGGCGTTCTTTGCGGACGTGCGACTTGGGCTGGTAGCGTTAAAGACTACATTGAGCAAGGCGAAGAAGCAGCTCGCAAGTGGCTTCGTACAACAGGATTTGAAAATATTGATGAACTCAACAAGGTTCTTCAAAAAACAGCTACTTCTTGGAAAGAAAGAGCCTAAAATTTGTTAAAAAATAAATAAAGTAAGGGTTTACATTCTGAGACTGATATGCTATAATGAAATCAGAAATTGAATAGGGTGAGCGTTACTAAGTTAGATTAGGCGTGACCGCAAATAAATTGAGGGAAGATAGTAGCCTCGGTTTGTTTGTGGTCTTTTTGTTTTGCCAGAACCCTAGAAAATGAAGAGGAGGAGATATGTATCGAATCATACATCCTATGAACAACAATGTTGCTCTAGCCAAACATGAAAATGGTGAAGAGGTTGTTCTGATTGGCAGTGGCATAGCTTTTAATAAAAAGAAGGGTGATATCGTTCTGGAAAGTAAGATTGAGAAAATCTTTCGCCTAAGAACGGAAGAGTCTAAAGAAAACTTTGTGGCCTTGCTCAAAGATGTTCCACTAGACTTTATCACAGTGACTTATGATGTGATTGACACCCTTTCTAAGAAGTATGATTACCCTGTCCAGGACTATATCTATGTCACGCTGACGGATCACATCTACTGTTCTTATCAGGCTGTGCAGCAGGGGAGGTACAAGGAGAGTGATCTGCCGGATGCTTCGGACAAATACCCTGTCCCTTATCAGATTGCTCAGGAAGCAGTAGCGATATACCGCGAGCGGTTGTTGGATCATTTCCCTAGCGACGAGGTCAATCGCATTGCCTATCACTTTATCAATGCTGAAGGGGAGACCAATCCTGAGGGGCAAAGTCACTTGGGCAAGCGAAAAGATATTCTGGCTGCTGTTGAGGCAGAGCTGAAGAAAAATGGCATTAAAAGAAGTGCAGAAAACAGCAACTTTTATGACCGTTTTATGATTCACCTGAACTACTTTTTGGACTATCTGGACAGAAGCCGTGATGACAATGTTTCCCTGCTCGAAATGGAAAGTCAGATCCAAATGACCTACCCTCAAGCCTATCAGGTCGGAAGTGATATTTACCACATCATTGCCCAGAAGACGGGAACTGATCTCTACCGCAGCGAACGGGTTTACCTGGTGCTGCATATTCAACGTCTTTTATAATAAAAAATAATAAAATTTCACATAAGAATACAAGGAGGAACTCTCATGAATAGAGAAGAAGTAACATTGCTCGGTTTTGAAATTGTGGCCTACGCTGGTGACGCTCGCTCCAAGCTCCTGGAAGCATTGAAAGCCGCAGAGGCTGGGGATTTTGCTAAGGCAGATGCCTTGGTAGAAGAAGCCAATGGTTGCATCGCTGAAGCTCACCATGCTCAGACCAGTCTCTTGACAAAAGAAGCGGCTGGTGAGGACTTGGCTTACAGTGTGACCATGATGCACGGCCAAGACCACCTAATGACTACCATTTTGCTAAAAGACATGATGCATCATCTGATTGAACTATACAAAAGAGGAGTAAAATAATGAACAAACTCATCGGACTTATTGAGAAAGGGAAGCCTTTCTTTGAGAAGATTTCTCGGAATATCTATCTCCGTGCTATTCGGGATGGTTTTATCGCTGGTATGCCAGTCATCCTCTTCTCATCTATTTTTATCTTGATCGCCTATGTGCCAAATGCTTGGGGTTTCCACTGGTCGAAGGACATTGAAACTTTCCTAATGACTCCTTATAGCTATTCGATGGGGATTCTGGCTTTCTTTGTGGGTGGGACCACTGCTAAGGCGCTGACAGACTCTGTCAATCGCGACCTGCCTGCGACAAATCAGATTAACTTCTTGTCTACTATGCTGGCTTCTATGGTCGGCTTCCTCCTCATGGCAGCTGAGCCTGCCAAGGAAGGTGGCTTCCTGACTGCCTTCATGGGAACCAAAGGTCTTTTGACAGCTTTCATTGCAGCCTTTGTTACGGTTAATGTCTACAAGGTTTGTGTAAAAAATAATGTCACCATTCGCATGCCAGAAGAAGTTCCACCAAATATTTCGCAAGTATTTAAAGACTTGATTCCATTCACTGTTTCAGTCGTTCTACTCTACGGTTTGGAACTGCTTGTTAAAGCAAGTCTAGGAGTAACCGTTGCTGAATCCATCGGAACACTTCTTGCTCCACTCTTCTCAGCGGCAGATGGCTATCTGGGAATCACGCTTATCTTTGGTGCTTATGCTTTCTTCTGGTTCGTGGGAATTCACGGTCCGTCTATCGTTGAGCCTGCCATTGCTGCCATTACTTATGCCAATATCGATGCCAACTTGGCTCTAGTTCAAGCTGGTCAGCATGCGGATAAGGTCATCACTTCTGGTACTCAAATGTTCATCGTTACCATGGGTGGTACTGGTGCGACCTTGATTGTTCCATTCCTCTTCATGTGGATCTGTAAGTCCGAGCGTAACCGTGCAATTGGACGGGCATCTGTTGTTCCAACTTTCTTCGGTGTCAATGAGCCAATTCTCTTTGGTGCTCCAATCGTACTGAATCCGATTTTCTTTATTCCATTTATCTTTGCTCCTATCGCAAACGTATGGATTTTCAAATTCTTTGTTGATACTTTGAACATGAACTCCTTCTCAGCCAACCTTCCTTGGGTGACACCTGGACCTCTGGGAATTGTGCTGGGGACCAACTTCCAGCTTCTGTCCTTTGTTCTTGCAGCCCTTCTTGTCGTAGTGGATGTGGTTATTTACTATCCATTTGTCAAGGTTTATGACGAACAAATCCTAGAAGAAGAACGTTCTGGCAAAGCTAACGATGCTCTTAAAGAAAAAGTAGCAGCTAACTTTAACACTGCTAAAGCGGATGCTATCCTTGAAAAAGCAGGAGTGGATGAAGAAGCTCCAGCGCAAAACAATATTAGCGAAGAAACCAATGTTCTGGTGCTCTGTGCAGGCGGTGGGACTAGCGGATTGCTGGCTAACGCTTTGAATAAAGCAGCAGCTGAATACAATGTTCCTGTTAAAGCAGCAGCGGGTGGCTACGGTGCTCACCGTGAAATGCTGCCTGAGTTTGACCTAGTTATCCTGGCTCCTCAAGTTGCCTCCAACTTTGAAGATATGAAGGCCGAAACTGATAAATTGGGTATCAAGCTGGCTAAGACTGAAGGTGCCCAATACATCAAACTAACCCGTGATGGTAAAGGAGCACTGGCCTTCGTTCAGGAGCAATTCAACAACTAATTTGTTAGTTCATTTGAGGTGAAGCAAAGTTCAATTCCCCTGTTATTCACCTATTTACTTACTTGTTTCACCTCAAAGGCTATTGAAAGGAAAATAAGATGACAAAAAGCTTACCTAAAGATTTTATTTTCGGTGGTGCAACAGCAGCCTATCAAGCTGAGGGAGCAACCCACACAGATGGAAAAGGACCAGTTGCCTGGGATAAATATCTAGAGGATAACTACTGGTACACGGCAGAACCTGCCAGTGACTTTTACCACAAATACCCAGTGGATCTGAAATTGGCTGAAGAGTATGGTGTCAATGGTATCCGAATCTCCATTGCTTGGTCACGGATTTTTCCGACAGGCTATGGCGAGGTCAATCCAAAAGGTGTGGAATTTTACCATAATCTTTTCGCAGAATGCCACAAACGCCATGTAGAACCTTTTGTGACCCTTCACCACTTTGATACGCCAGAGGCTCTTCATTCAAATGGCGATTTCCTCAATCGGGAAAATATTGAGCACTTTGTGGACTATGCGGCTTTCTGTTTTGAAGAATTTCCAGAAGTTCGCTATTGGACAACTTTCAACGAAATTGGTCCTATTGGTGATGGTCAGTACTTAGTTGGAAAATTCCCTCCGGGTATCCAGTATGACTTGGCCAAGGTTTTCCAATCCCATCACAACATGATGGTCTCCCATGCTCGTGCCGTTAAGCTTTATAAGGACAAGGGTTACAAGGGTGAAATTGGTGTCGTACATGCACTTCCGACAAAATATCCTTACGATCCAGAAAATCCAGCAGATGTCAGAGCAGCAGAGTTGGAAGATATTATTCATAACAAGTTTATCCTAGATGCGACTTATCTGGGACACTATTCAGATGTAACTCTGGCAGGAGTGAATCATATCCTTAAGGTCAATGGTGGTCAGCTGGATCTACGAGATGAAGACTTTGCGGCTTTAGAAGCAGCTAAAGACCTCAATGACTTCCTCGGTATCAACTACTATATGAGTGACTGGATGCGCGACTTTGACGGTGAAACAGAAATTATCCATAACGGAAAAGGCGAAAAGGGAAGCTCCAAGTACCAGATTAAGGGTGTAGGGCGCAGAGAATCTCCAACCTATATACCAAAAACTGATTGGGATTGGATTATCTATCCGCAAGGTCTCTATGACCAGATCATGCGGATTAAGAAAGATTATCCAAACTACAAGAAGATTTATATCACAGAAAATGGTCTGGGTTATAAAGATGAATTTGTGGACAATACGGTTTACGACGATGCTCGGATTGACTACGTCAAGCAGCATCTGGAAGTTTTATCCGATGCGATTGCGGACGGGGCTAATGTCAAGGGCTACTTTATCTGGTCTCTGATGGATGTCTTTTCTTGGTCTAACGGTTATGAAAAACGCTACGGCTTATTCTACGTAGACTTCGAAACGCAGGAACGCTATCCTAAGAAATCCGCTCACTGGTATAAGAAACTAGCTGAAACACAAATGATTGAATAGAAAAGCAAAACTCCCTCCTTAGCTGAATGGAATCGGCTAGGACGGGAGTTTTTTTATTCTTCATCATCTGTAAATTCTAGGATGTCTCCGGGCTGGCAATCAAGGGCCTGACAGATAGCATTGAGGGTGCTAAAGCGGATAGCCTTAGCCTTGCCCGTTTTGAGGATGGAAAGGTTGGCGTTGGTAATACCGATGATATCGGCCAGTTCACCTAGTTTCATCTTTTTCTTGGCCAGCTGGACATCAAGATTAACGATAATCATGATAGCAGCCTCCTAGATGGTAAATTCATTTTCTTCAGCTATATCAATCCCCTTTTCCAGAATTTTCATCATCAGCCAAATAATCAGAGCACCCAAGAGAGGTGAAAAGCTCATACTGGCGTTAAAAGAGAAGGGGAGGGCGATGGGATTGCCTGATGCAGCAACCTTAACGGAAAGAAAGGTCAGAGCCAGAAAGACTTTCCATGCCCTATCAGCTAGTTGCGTGTTTGATGAATCAAAAATCTTTCCACCAATCAAATTTTTGATGAAATTACGAGCAAGATAGATGAGATAAATAGTCAAAGAAGCTGTGAGAAGATTTATAACAAAGGTTAGAATACTCCACAAATTTGAAAAATCAACTGAGGGCAGAAATTGAACATTGAGCTTTATTCCCAACCTGTCGGAAAGACCGGTGTAAGAAATCACACTTAGGATAGTAAGAAACACTAGAATAGCAGCATAACCCACTATGATAAGATTCAGTAGAGTAACGATATCTTTGAGTAAAGAATTATTTTTTAATTCAATCTTTTTCATGATGCTTACCTCTATCGAAAATCAGCCGGCAGTAGATTTTCTTTTCCTTTTATTCTTATTATAATCTATTTTTTATTGTATTTCAAGAAAAATATATCGAAAAACGATAATTTTTATAAAGGCAAAAAGATATCCTATAGAGACTTTGGTATCGATGAAAATTTTGATACAATATGTATTGAATATTAAAGTAACGAAGGAGATAGTAATGAATCCTATGATTACGATTGTGGTGCTTGGGCTTCTCTGGCTAATTATTGTTTTTCCACTCTATCTTCACTATCGAAAAGAAATTTCTATTAGAAGTAAATCTACATCTTTAATATCAGGCAAAGTAGTAGGATATAACAGTACTATCTATAGTCGCCGTAGTAAGCCACCTCAGGTAGCCTTGCCTCTTGTAGAATATACTCTCTGTGGAAAACAATATCGAAAAAGTCTTAAGTATAAACAGTTTATCCCTGCCTCTTCAGGAAAAATCCAAAAAGATGTCTTTTCAAGTGATTATGTTTACGGATCGGATAGGAGTCTAGACTTGAAAAAAATATTTCCCGTCGGCTCAGGTATGACTGTCTATTATAATCCTAAGAATCCAGAAGAGGCATATGTTGAGCTCTGCATCAGCAATGAAAAGTATTTTAAATATTTGTTTATCGGATTTTCTATTTTCTTTCTCATTCTGATTGGAATTAATCTTTTCCGTATATTTTTGTAGTTTGAAAAGTCTGTTTTTGGATATTGAGGGATATAACATTGATCTTTTTCAAAATCTGTTGAATCCAAATAGACTAAAAAAGAGGATTGAACTCCTCTTTTTGGTTTCTTTATTTAAATTTAAAGCCTTCATAGACCAGATCTGCTTTAGGATTGGTCTTTTTAAATTCGTTGGCTAGCTTCTCCATCATCTTGACAGGGCCGCACATGAAGACGGTGGTTTGGTTATCCAGAGGATAATTCTTGAAGTCTAAATAGCCGGAGACCTTGCTATCGACCAAATGAAGATCAAACTGCGGATTCTTGGCTGCGTAGTCTTTGAGTAGGTCTAGGTAGACTGCATTTTCAGCTCCAGTGTAAGCATAGTAGAAGCTGACTGGACGATTCAGATTAGGATTTTCTCGGATATAGGAGATGAAGGGCGTAATGCCAATCCCACCAGCAATCCAGATTTGTTTTTCCTGCCCTTGGTCCAGAATCATGTGACCATAAGCTCGGTCAATGGTGACCTTGGTTCCCTCTTGGATCTTGTCATAAAGTTTCTTAGTGTGATCGCCAGAGTTCTTGATAGTAAAGTAGACGATATTGTCATGGCCGCCAGAGATAGAGAAAGGATGTGGCGCTTGTTCAAATCCTTCTTGGAAAATCTTGACGAAGGCAAACTGACCGTACTGATAGTCTAGCTTTTGACTGAGTTGGATTTTCAACTCCACGGTATCGTGGTTCAGTCGTTTGACCTGCAGAATTTTCCCCAGATGTCGAAAGGCCAAACTTTGATAGAGGAAGATGATATAAAAGCCAGAAGCTAAACCGATGATAGCGTAGAATCCGACTACGAAGCCTAGCAAGGTCGGTGTCAGGAGTCGACCGCCCATCAGCATATAAGCGTGAAAGAGACCAAAGATATAGGCCAGATACACAAAGCGGTGAATCCAGCGCCAAGCCTCATATTTGATGTGCTTGCCAAGATAGGCCACCAGAACAATACTGACAAAGAGATAGATGCCGACATTTCCAAGCTGGGCTGCCAGATGAGAGCCCCAGAGACTGCCACCCATGGCAACATTGTGGAGAGCAAGCAGAACGACGGAAAAGATAGCTGTAAACTTATGATAGGCGTACATCTTTTCGATGCCATGGAACCATTTTTCCAATAGGGCGTTCCGAGTCGCAAGTAAAAAGGTCAGCGAGAGGGTAGTCAAGGCTAGACCAGGTACGATAAAGTTGGTCATCCCAGCTGAAGCCCAAGCATAGATAGTCAGGATTATGCTGACGGCGATAAGGGCGATTCCTTTGATAGATTTCATGATGGTTTCCTTTCTGATTTTTATTACTACTTAGTTGTAAATAGGTTTGTTACATTCTAACAAAGAAAAAACAAGCTGTCAAGATAAGAGCTTGTTTCTTTTTTGGTATGGATAGGACAAGTCTTCTGTTGGATAAGATAAAGAGGACTTTTACGATTTTACTCGTGAACTTCTGTAGCAGTCTCTTCCACTTTGTCAGTCTCAGACTGGCCAAAAGGCAACTGCTTGCTCCAGCGTGATAGGTTTTCTCGGATATCTTTGCCAATTTCAGAAAGATTAGGTATGCTAATGTCGTCCTTCCAGCTTTGAACACGCATATTCAGCAGGAGCTTGGACAAGCGCAGCAGCATGTCACGTTCTTGGTCTGTTAGGGATTGAGCATTTTTCAGGATATCGAGGACTTTGTTAAAGTTTTCAACATTGGACAGTTCGTCGACAGACTGGATACCAGCATCCAAAATCAGTCCGAAAAAGAGGTCGAAAAAGTCTTTAAGTTCTTCATCTGAAACGGTACTTACCCAATTTTTAAACGTTTTGTCTATCTGCAGGCTCTCTGCATCTAGTGTATCCAGCAATAGGAAAGAGTCTCCCTTGATTTTCCACGAAAAGGTATCGTGCTGGGCAAAGCCGCCGATGGCACTGCTTTTGACAATCCTTGCTTCCTTGGGTGTTTCCAGCATCATGCCGACGATAGAGTTCTGAGGAAGGTAGCGTTTCATCCTTTCAACCACAGCCTGGTAGCCATCGCTTTCGATGACAGAGTGATTGAGACCGGGAGAGTCATAGCTGTAGATGGCTTCAATACGGTCTTGGAGCGATGCTTCCATCTGACTGGCTGCATAAGAAGCTAGGTTTCCCCCTTTGGAATGGCCAGTTAGGATAAAGTTACCGGGCAGGTTTTCTAAGGCGTTTTGCAGATAGCGGGCGGCCATTTTCTGAGCAGGGATTTGAGCCATATAGGTCATGTGGAAGTCTTCCTTCCAGCCGACAATGGAGTCGTCTGTGCCGCGAAAGACCAGGACATAGGTATCAGGCTTGACTTTGAAAATCAAGGCAGAGAATTGCTTCTGGATATCTTGGTCAACGTCATTGACATAGCCCATCAGTTTTAGATTTTTAAAGCGGGTAGAGGCTGCGGCCAAATCCAGCAGTTTTAGTCGGTTTTTGCTGACCATCATGGAGAGGTCACGCGGTACTTGATCGGCCAAATCCAGCAGCCGGCAGTCGCAGTAGGGGGACATGTCTTCATGCACTAGTTGGTCAAAAGGCAAGTAGGTCATCTCTGTTAGAATTAGCAAATCCAGTTCATTGAAAGGTTTATCATAAATGCTGTCATGCTGGACTTCTTCAAGGTAAGTAAAAATATTGCTCATGTTTTATCTCCAATTTCTACTAGTTAGTATAGCATATTTTTCTGATAGAATTTCTTTTTTCCAGAAAAATCCTACCTTAGACTGAGGATGATAAACAAGCAGTCGCATTTTTTGGTATAATGTTACTAGCAAGCAATCGGGAGGGAAAGATGCACAAGATTTTACTAGTAGAAGATGATCCAGTCATTCGTCAGATGATTAAGAAAATGCTGGAACAATGGGGCTTTCAGGTAGTGGCAGTCGAGGACTTTATGGATGTGCTGACTGTCTTTGTCCGAGAGGAGCCGCATTTGGTACTGATGGATATCGGCCTGCCCTTGTTTAACGGCTATCACTGGTGTCAGGAAATCCGCAAGATTTCAACGGTGCCTATCATGTTTCTGTCTTCCCGTGATCAGTCCATGGACATTGTCATGGCTATCAATATGGGGGCAGATGACTATGTGACCAAGCCTTTTGACAACAATGTCTTTCTGGCTAAAGTTCAGGGCTTGCTGCGCCGTTCCTATGAATTTGGAAATGACCAAAGTCTCTTGGAGCACCAAGGTGTCATTCTCAATCTCAAGTCAACAGATCTGGTCTTTGATGGGAAAGTGGTGACCTTGACAAAGAACGAATTTCAGATTTTACGGGTTCTCTTCGAGCATTCTGATGGTATCGTGGCGCGTGATGACCTGATGAAGGAACTCTGGAACAGTGACTTTTTCATTGATGACAATACCCTATCGGTCAATGTCGCTCGCCTGCGTAAGAAGCTTGAAGAGCACGGACTGAAAAACTTCATCGAAACCAAAAAAGGAATAGGATACGGTCTCATCAATGGACACACAGGATAAATTTTTCTTTCTTAAGTCTTACCTTTATTCGCGTCGATTTTTTCTAGCTCTGTTGATTCTGCTGCTAGGCTTTATTCTGATCTTTGCCTTTGTCTTTGATGCTTACCGCAGTCTGCTAGAATATGTCGCGCTCTTGCTGTCTTTTCTGTCTTTCTTGTTTATCGGAGCAGATGCTTGGACGTCCTATAAGGCTTATCGCAGCCAGAAGCTGCAGGTCTCTGCTCAGGCTCAGACTCCTCTAGAAAAGCTCTTGCAGGAAAGGGTGGAGGAGCTGGAGTACGAACAGAAGAATCAGCTCTTGGTTGAGCAGGAGAAATACAATGATTTGCTGGACTACTATACTCTGTGGGTTCATCAAGTCAAGACACCCATTGCTGCCAGCTCACTCTTAATTGGAGATTTGAAGGATAAGGAAGCCAAGTCTCAGCTAGAGCAGGAGCTCTTTAAGATCGAGTCCTACGTTCATCTGGTGCTTCAGTACCTCCGTCTGGAAAGCTTCCATGATGATCTAGTTCTGAAGCAGGAAAATCTGGCTGATTTGGTCAGGGAAGTAGTTAAGAAATATGCCCTTTTCTTTATTCAGCAAGGACTCAGTCTCAATCTTCATGATCTAGACCACACGATTGTCACTGATAAAAAGTGGTTTCTAGTGATTTTGGAGCAGGTCCTGTCCAATAGTCTTAAATACACCAAAGAAGGCAGCATAGAGATTTATTTTCATGAGGGCAGCCTCTACATCAAGGACACGGGTCTGGGGATTCAAAATGCTGATTTGCTGCGGGTTTTTGAGCGCGGTTTCTCAGGTTACAACGGTCGTTTGACCCAGCAGTCCTCAGGCTTAGGTCTTTATCTGTCCAAGAAAATTGCTGATCAGCTAGGACACAAGATTGCTATAGACTCTCAAGTTGGTCAGGGAACGACGGTTTCCATCGCCTTTCCTGAGAAGAAATTGATCTTTGAATAGGAGGAAGAAAAATGCTAGTAGTGGTTTATGATAGTCTGACTGGTTTGGGTAAAAAGTTTGCTAATAGTTTGGGACTGCCTAGCCAGTCAGTCTGGAAAAAGCTGGAGGGACCCTGTATTTTAGTCAGTAGAAATAGCGGAGCAGGGCAGATTCCGTGGACGACCAAGCGCTTCATCAGAAAGTACAGACATCTAATCAAAGGCTTTGTCATAAATGGTAATCAGAAGCGTTATCCGCGGACCTTTTGCGGGGCAACGGATAAGATAGTGGAGCAATATGGTCTCCGCCATATTCGTAATATAGAGGGCTCTGGAACGGAAGCAGACCGACAAGCGGTCAAAGGCTTTTTAGAACAGTTGCAGGCTGAAGAGAGTTTTCATGAAATCCATTAGGTTTTGAGCTATTTTAGGTAGATTCTTTGCATGATTTTTAAAAGTGACAAAATTGTAAGAATAAAACTAGCAAATGAAAGGTTAGGTTATGGTACTGACCTTTCTTTTTTATTATCATAGAGACAAGAAATAAGAAGGAGACAGAAAAATGAAATCAAAAGGTTTGAATGCTTTTCAGTTGAAGCTCTTCATGGCATTTCTTATGGTTTTTGACCATATCAGCCAGATACCGGGGCTGGTGCCGGACGGATGGGATGGCGTTTTGCATGCCCTAACCCGCTGTGTCGGAGCAGCATTTGCCTTCATGGCAGTGGAAGGTTTTCTCCACACTCGCAACCGTCTGGCTTACAATATGCGGCTCTTCTTTTGGGCAGCCCTGATGCAGACAGGAAACTGTATCCTGACGCTCCTCTTTCAGGAAAAGGGCATCTACCTCACTCACAATATCTTCCTGACCTTGGCCTGCGGGGTCCTCATGCTGAGTCTTTTCTTTGGTTTTTCTGAAAATGGCGGAGCTGCTAAGGATAGGAAGCATGGTTTGCGGATAGCGGCAGGAGTATTAGTCTTGCTGGCGGGGCTTCTCTTTAGCGAAGGCGGCATGGCTCTGCTTCCTTTCATGATCTTGACCTACCTTTTTAGAAATCAAGTCTTTTTCAGAAACTTGTCCTATGTAGTTTGGGCGGGAGTTCTCTTTGCCATGAGTATTCAAATTTATCCAACCTTGCAGGACACGCTATCGATGTTGCTCTATAATTCAGACTGGCTCTTTATCAGTGTTCTTCCTCTCTTGCACTTCTACAATGGTGAGCGAGGATCCAGCAGCAAGTGGAGCAAATATTTCTTCTATATTTTCTATCCAGCCCACCTTTGGCTAATTGCTTTGATTGCCTTTTGGGTAAAATAAAGCCCATCTCATCTTACAAAAGTGTAAGATTGCACTTTAAAATGTAAGCTTAGGTTATGGCTGGGCGGTTGGTATTGAGATAAAATAGACTTATCAATTAGGAGGCAGTTCATAAATACTGCTAAAAGCAGGGCTTTGATAGGTGCCTGCTAGACAGAAAGGAAGCAAGATGACATTATTAGACGTACAGCACGTGAAAAAGATTTATAAAACCCGCTTTCAGGGCAGTCAAGTAGAGGCACTGAAGGACATTCACTTTACAGTAGAAAAAGGCGAATATGTCGCCATCATGGGTGAGTCAGGCTCCGGGAAATCCACCCTGCTCAACATCCTAGCCATGCTGGACAAGCCAACAGAGGGCCGCGTCTTTCTCAATGGAACTGATACAGCAACCATCAAAAATAGTCAGGCTTCCAGCTTCCGCCGAGAGAAATTAGGCTTTGTCTTTCAGGACTTCAACCTATTGGACACCCTGTCGGTCAAGGATAATATTCTTCTGCCGCTAGTCCTCTCTCGTCGTCCCATTACCGAGATGATGCAAAAGCTGGTTACAACCTGCAATGAGCTGGAGATTAACAAGCTGCAAGAGAAGTTTCCTTATGAGATTTCCGGTGGCCAGAAGCAGCGGGTAGCAGTGGCTCGAGCCATCATCACAGATCCTGAGATTCTGCTGGCAGACGAGCCGACAGGAGCCTTGGATTCCAAGTCTTCGGCAGCGTTGTTGGATGTCTTTGACGATATCAATGCACGAGGTCAAACTATTCTCATGGTAACCCACTCAACGGCAGCGGCTAGCCGCGCCAAGCGGGTGCTCTTTATCAAGGATGGGATTCTCTACAACCAAATCTTCCGTGGTGACAAGACCGAGCGGCAGATGTTCCAAGAGATTTCCGATACTCTGACAGTTATGGCAAGTGAGGTG
>NZ_ALKI01000001.1:0-99851 GCF_000286495.1 Streptococcus sp. AS14 | reverse complement strand
CAACTATATTAGTATATCACCTATACCACCAACCTGTCAATACCTTTTCTAATTTTTTTTAAAAATTTTATTTTTTTACTAAGTATAAAGTTAATTCTTTGTAAGTAGGGGCTTGTTTATATCATCTGACAGTATAACTTTCTATAAAATAAAAAGGTTGAGAATCATGTTCTCAACCTTCTTTTCTCATTTATTTGACTTCTAACAGGCCAATATCTCCATCCTCTCGACGGTATATAACATTCGTGCTGCTGTCCTCTGCATCAGAATAGATAAAGAAATCATGGCCCAATAAATCCATCTGCAGAATCGCTTCTTCCAAGTCCATCGGCTTCAAATCGATATGTTTTGAACGGACAACTTTTGACGGAATTTCTTCTGCCTCTTCAGCAAAGGAATCTGTAAAAAGCTGACTTGTAGCAACCTTATTGCGATTCTTTCTTTCAATCTTGGTCTTATTTTTGCGGATTTGGCGCTCAATCTTATCTGTGACCAAATCAATTGATCCATACATGTCCTGAGAGATATCTTCTGCACGAAGAGTGATAGAGCCTAGCGGAATTGTCACTTCCACTTTCGCAGTCTTTTCACGGTAAACCTTGAGATTCACACGCGCATCAAGTTCTTGCTCTGCTTGGAAATACTTCTCAATCTTCTCAAGTTTAGAAACTACGTAGTCACGGAGAGCATCTGTTACTTCTAGGTTTTCACCACGGATACTATATTTAAGCATATAAGTACCTTCTTTCTAAACATAAATGTTTTATTTACAATATCATTATAACGCTTTCATTCTTTTTTTGCAAATTTTTTCTTATCTTGCGATTGAAAATGTCAAAATTTCTTTCACTCCTGCTTCCAGCAAGATTTGCTTGGCTAATTGCAAGGTTTTGCCAGTCGTATAAATATCATCAACCAGCAAAATTTTATCTGGCAAATCAATTCCTTTCCTAATTTCAAAAGCCTGCTGCGTCTGCAGACGCTCCTCACGTGTCTTGCTCGACTGTGCTAGGGTGTCTTTTTTCTCTAAGATATTTCTATATGACAAGTTTGCAGCATCTAAAATCCCCTGCACTTGATTAAAACCTCTCACTTGAAATTTTTCGTTACTCACTGGAATCGGAACAATGGTATGCTCTCTAAACATTTTGACTGCTTTTTTAGCTGCTTTTGCAAATACAAAACGCAATGCATAGTCTCCCTGAAACTTGTATTGGCTGAAATAAGCCTTCATTGCATCATTATAGGTAAATAGTGACTGATGCTGGACTTGATTTCCCTCTTTCTCCCATTTTTGACAATCTGTGCATAAATCTGATTTCCCGTTGCGAAAACAGCGAGGGCAATACTCTTCAGATATGCGTTCAAAATTTTGATAACAAGTGGAGCAGCAGCTTGCTCCTTCTCCTTTTAATAGAAAAAGCTGCAAAAAACTACCTTTCTCCTCAATTTGCCCTTTACATAAAAGACACTCTGTCACAATCCTGCCTCCTTATTCATATCTCTCATTTCTCGAATTGCCTTTTCCATAGCAAGGGTAGTCCCATCATGAAAAAATAGCAACTGTCCAGTAGGTCTATCCATACTGCGGCCAACTCGGCCTGAAATCTGAACCAGAGCACTACGGCTGAACAAGCGATGATTGGCTTCCAAGACAAAAACATCTACGCCAGGAAAGGTTACCCCACGCTCTAAAATAGTCGTTGTCACCAAAATAGTAATCTCCTTGCGACGAAACTGTTCGACAATTTCCAGACGATTTTCTGTTGTGGAGGCGACAAAAGCCAACTTTTCATCTGGCAGAGCAATCTGCAAAGCCTGTGCAACATCCTCTCCTCTTTGAATTTCTGCAGCAAATATCAAGAGAGGAAATTGAGTCTGCCTCTGTTTTTCTATATATTTTAAAAGCTTAGGTGTTATTTTCTTCTTCTGAAGATATTTTTGAAAATCAGATAACCAAACTTTCTGAGGGATAGTCAAGGGATTACCATGAAATCTTCTGGGAAGACTCAGGCGTTTCAGCTGGCCTTTTTGAACTCTTTTATCCAGTTCATCTGTGGAAGTGGCTGTCAGAAAAATAGTTGTAGCATCCTCTTTCACAGAACGCTCTACAGCGTGATACAGCATGGGATTATCCACATAAGGAAAAGCGTCTACCTCGTCCACAATCAACAAATCAAAAGCCCGATAAAATTTTAAGAGCTGGTGGGTGGTGGCAATCACCAAGGGACTGCGGAAATAAGCTTCTGACTCCCCATACAGAAGGGCTATTTCACAAGAAAAATCTTCTTTAAGGCGCCGATAAAGCTCTAAACAAACATCAATCCGCGGACTGGCCAAGCAAACAGCTCCTCCTCTATCAATAACTCTTGCAATCACTTGGTAAATCATTTCTGTTTTTCCAGCGCCAGTAACAGCATGCACTAACGTATTCTGTCTTTTCTCTAGCGCATCCAGTAAGCCTTTGGAGACCTTCCCCTGAAACTCTGTCAGTTGCCCCTGCCATTTAAGCACCTGATTCTTAGGAAAATCCTCTTGAGGAAAATAGTAAAGTTTTTGGTCACTCCGTACCCGGCCCAAGATTAAGCATTCTCTACAATAATAAGCTCCAACCGGCAGTTGATTTTCTCGTTCAATCAAGCTGTTACAGCGTCCACATAGGAGCTTGCCTTTTTCTTCTCGGATACTGGGAATTGCTTTTGCTTGTGCTCGCAAGCTAGGCTCTAACTGACTTTCTGTAAATATCCGTCCTAAACAATCTTGTAACTCTAACATACTTATTTATTCGTAATTTTTTGGCAAAATTCGTCTTTTTTTTGTAAAATATAGTTATGGAATTTAAGACAATTAAAGAAGATGGTATGGTTCAAGAGGAAATTAAAAAATCCCGCTTTATCTGCCATGTGAAAAGAGTTTACTCCGAGGAAGAGGCTCGCGCTTTTATCGCTGCTATAAAAAAAGAACATTACAAGGCTACCCATAACTGCTCTGCTTTTATCATTGGAGAAAAGAGCGATATTAAACGAACCAGCGATGATGGGGAGCCTAGCGGAACAGCCGGAGTTCCTATGCTGGGAGTTCTAGAAAAGCATGAATTGACCAATCTTTGCGTGGTCGTTACTCGCTATTTTGGCGGTATTAAACTAGGAGCCGGCGGTCTGATTCGGGCTTATGCCGGCAGTGTTGCTCTGGCTATTAAGGAGATTGGACTGGTTGAAATAAAAGAACAGGTTGGCCTGCGCTTAAAACTGTCTTACAGCCAATATCAGGATTTTACGAATTTTCTTAAGGCAGAAAATCTTGCTGAATACGATACTGAATTTACAGATACCGTCTCCACTCTTCTTTTCGTTGACAAAGGTGAAAGAGAGCTGCTCAAAGATAAACTGACTGAGTTTTTTAAGGGCAAATTGGAGATGATGGATCAAGGACTGCGCCAAGTAGAAGTCCCCTCGACGTTTTGACATAAAGAAAAGCTATGGCTCTCATAGCTTTTTTATATTTTACAAAGCTCTTGTTTCATTTTATACTAATTCTATTAAATTATATTGAGGTATGTATTCTATGTCACGTATTTATCAAAACATTACAGAACTAATTGGGCAAACTCCCATCGTCAAATTGAACAACTTGGTTCCAGAAGGAGCTGCTGAGGTTTATGTGAAGTTAGAGGCTTTCAATCCTGGCTCTTCTGTCAAAGACCGGATTGCTCTCAGCATGATTGAGGCGGCTGAACGCGATGGCTTTATCAATCCTGGCGATACCATCGTTGAAGCAACCAGCGGAAATACCGGTATTGGTCTTTCTTGGGTTGGAGCAGCTAAAGGTTACAAGGTTGTCATTGTTATGCCAGAGACCATGAGTGTGGAGCGGCGCAAGATTATCCAAGCTTATGGTGCTGAGTTAGTCTTGACTCCAGGTAGTGAAGGAATGAAAGGTGCCATTGCAAAAGCACAAGAAATCGCCCAAGAACGAAATGGCTGGCTGCCGCTGCAGTTTAACAACCCGGCCAATCCAGAGGTTCACGAACGAACAACAGGAGCAGAAATCATCGCTGCTTTCGGTGAAACTGGACTGGATGCCTTTGTTGGCGGTGTCGGAACTGGCGGAACTATTTCCGGTGTATCTCACGCTCTCAAAAAAGTTAATCCAGACATCCAAACCTATGCAGTTGAAGCAGATGAATCTGCTATCCTTTCTGGTGAGAAGCCAGGTCCTCACAAAATCCAAGGACTTTCAGCTGGATTCATTCCAGAGACTTTGGATACAGCAGCCTACAACGGTATTGTCCGCGTAACTTCTGATCAAGCACTGGAATTCGGACGCTATATTGGCGGTCAGGAAGGCTTCTTAGTGGGAATCTCATCTGCTGCTGCTATTTTCGCAGCTATTGAAGTAGCGAAAAAACTAGGAGCTGGCAAGAAAGTCCTTGCTCTGGCACCTGATAACGGCGAACGCTACCTGTCTACTGCCCTCTATGAATTTGATGCTTAGTATTTTTTGAAAAACAAGTCCGTTTCAACTTAGCAGTTGGCTATGAATTGAACGACATTTCTACCTAAAACAAAAATATCCTGTTCTCTTATGGAACAGGATATTTTTTAAACTTTTTCTTCTTTTAAGAATTTTTTTGCCTCTTTAATCCAGATAGGCAGCTGTCTGCCTAAAGGCTCAAAACCAATTTTACAGCGGTCGTTTGAAAAGCGGTGGCGTCTAGGGAGGCGGTGCTTTTCTTCTTCTAGGGTCCGCATGGACAGACTGGACTTCCCAGAAAATTCATCATAGTCCACAACCTGTACCAAGACTTGCTGGCCAATCTTTACACTATCATGGATATTTTCAATATAGCCCGGACGAATTTCTGAAATATGAATCAGGCCAATCGTTCCGTTTTCCAGCTCAACAAAAGCTCCATAAGGCTGAATCCCAGTGATTTTGCCTTTTAATTTGTCACCGATTTTCATCAGTCTTCTACCTCAATTGTCTCAATCACAACATCTTCCACCGGCTTATCCATAGCCCCCGTCTCAACAGCTGCAATCTTGTCCAAAACTTGGTAGGACGCTTCATCAGCCAGCTGACCAAAGACAGTGTGGCGCCGATCCAAATGCGGTGTTCCTCCCTGACTGGCATAGACTTCAGCGATAGCTTCAGGCCAGCCGCCGCGGCTCAATTCCTTAGCTGAATAAGGAAGATTTTTATTTTGAACAATGAAAAATTGACTGCCGTTAGTATTCGGTCCAGCATTTGCCATGGAAAGAGCTCCACGAATATTGTACAGTTCAGGTGAAAACTCATCTTCAAATTTCTCACCATAGATAGACTGACCGCCCATACCGGTACCAGTAGGATCGCCACCCTGAATCATAAAGTCCTGAATAATGCGGTGGAAAATCACACCGTCATAATATCCATCTTTAGCAAGGGCAATAAAGTTAGCTACTGTTTTTGGTGCCTGTTCTGGAAACAGATGAACTGTCATGTCACCATGATTAGTCTTGATAGTCGCTTTTGGACCTTCAGCTGCTGCAGGTTCTACTTGTGGGAAATGTAATTCTTTTTCTACCATACCTAACTCCTCTAAAGCGGCAAAAATACCGTCTTCTTCTACTGTTTTTGTAATATAATCTGCTCTTTTTCGCAGTTCTTCATGGGAAACGCCCATGGCAATTCCGATTCCTGCATAGTCAAACAATTCCAGATCATTGAGCCCGTCGCCAAAAACCATGACATTTTCAGGTTTGAAGCCTAGATGCTCGACAACCTTGGAAACTCCGGCTGCCTTGGAACCTTCTGTCGGTACCACGTCTGACGAATGAGGATGCCAGCGAACCAAACGCAGATGCTCCGCTAACGCGTCTGGCAGCTGCAGGCTATCTCCTCTATCTTCAAAGGTCCAAAGCTGATAAATATCCTTGTCTAAATGAAAGTCTGGGTTAACAGGCAAATCTGGATAAACTACATCAATGGCCTCTGAAATCAGAGAATTTCGATTGGACAAGGCTGCTCCATGGCTACCGACCAGACCATAGTCAATCCCTTCCTCCTGAGCCCAAGCAATATAGGACTTCACTCTATCAGACGGGATAACCGTCTGAGAAATAACCTTCCCTTTGCTGTCTTCGACATAGGCTCCGTTCAGGGTAACGAAAAAGTCTGGCTGCAAAGCTCTCAATTCCGGCACGACACCAAACATTCCTCTCCCAGACGCAATACCCGTCAAAATCCCTTTGTCTTTCAACTGCTTGAAAACTATCTGGATAGAGTCTGGGATAAAACCTGTATCCTTGACCCGCAGGGTATCATCTATATCGAAAAAGACAATTTTTATCTTTTTTGCCTTATACTTTAATTTCGCGTCCATATCTCCCCTTGTCCAATCTTAATCTTTTCTATTATACCATTAAAAGTCTTCTTGTGGGACAAGATGGTGCTGAAAAGCATAAACAACTGCCTGAGTACGGTCGCTCACTTCCAGTTTAGACAGGATATTGGAGACATGGGTCTTGACCGTTTTGAGGGAAATGAAGAGCTCATCCGCAATCCGTTGATTTTCATAACCCTTGGCTAAAAGCCCTAAAATATCACGCTCACGAGCTGTCAAATCTTCGTGGAGCTCAATATGGTTACGATGATACTCCACTTTCTTACTGACCTCTGTTTCAATGGCAAATTCTCCCTTGGCCACTTTTTTGACAGCACGGAGAATTTCCTCAGCGCTGGAAGTCTTGAGCATGTATCCATGAGCGCCTGCATCCAGAACAGGATAAATTTTTTCATTATCCAGATAAGAAGTCAAAATCAGAATCTTTGCTTCCGGCCACTCTTTCAAAATGGCCAGTGTCGCTTCAATCCCATTCATCTCAGGCATGACGATATCCATGATAATCACATCCGGACGACTTGCTAAAGCTTGCTCAACGCCTTCTTTACCATTGACTGCTTCAGATACTTCAGCTATACCATCTTGCAGTTCCAGGTAACTTTTCAATCCCAATCTGACCATCTGGTGGTCATCCACTAACAATATCTTCATGATCTTCTCCTTCTAGTAAAGGTATCGTGATTTCAATAGAAAGACCTTTTCTGGGGGCTGTCAAAAGCTTAAAGGTACCCGCCATATCCCGTACACGGTCTTCCATATTTTTCAAGCCGTAGCTGAGTTCATCCTGAGCCAACGGATCAAAACCGACGCCATTATCAGACACCTTGATTTTAAGTTCATTAGGTGCCTGATAGAGGTAAATATCCAGCCGACTGGCCTGGGCATGGCGCAATGTGTTGTTAATAATTTCCTGCATGATTCTGAAAACATGCTCCTCCATCTGTTTGGGTAGATGCCCAACCTGATGATTGAAGTGAACATCAATGTCGCTTTTATCAGTCAGCTCCTTGATAATCACATCCATGCCTTCTACCAGAGTCTTATTTTCCAACTCTGTAGGCCGTAGATGGAGCAGAAGAATCCGCAAATCCTTCTGGGCTGTGTCAAGAATATCGGCAATCCCCTTGAGCTGTTTTTGCAGCTTTTCTCCATCAAGCCGTTCTACATTTCCAGCCACTCCTGAAAGAATCATATTGGCTGCAAATAATTCCTGACTGACAGTATCGTGCAAATCGCGCGCAATCCGCCGCCGTTCTTTTTCGATAATTTTCTCTTCCGTCTGCAGGGTTTGGTTCTCAGACTTTTGGAGATTTTCTGTCAGACGGTGCAGCCTTCTCTCAAGCTGATGCAGAGAGCTATCCAGTTCAGGCTGATCTGTCGGCTCCAGCCTCCGTCCATCCAGCAAACGCCGAAGATTTTTTTGCACATGGGCTACCGACAGATATTGTATCAAGCGGGCTGCTATCACAATCAGAATGGTCAGTGATAAACCAATAATCACAACAAAGAAAACAAATGACTGCAACAACTCCAAATCATCAAAGAGCTCCTGCCAAGTAAAATCAAAAATATTGAAAATATAGTGAAAGATGATAAATAAGACAAAGAAAGTATAGAGGAGAATGAGAAAATAATTTGATTTCTTCACTTTCTGACAACCTCCACATTTCCTAAGAAGCTGACGAGGACAATCTTCACTGTCTTATTGGCCCGTTTATAGTCTGGTGTCGTCAGCGAAATGGTTTCATTGCGCAGCTTGCGGGATGGATGATGCAGAAAGTTCAGTTCCCCGTAAAGAGTATTGATTTGCAGCTGAATTTCCACATCCAGCGGCACAATAATCTTGGTATCACCAAACCCCTTTCGAATGACAATGACATTATCATGGTTGACCAAAATCACGTCTTCCAAATGAATGGTGTCTTTCCCAACAATGCGCAAGAGATTGATGTCGTGGAATTGACAGCTATCCTTAGAAAAATGCTGCAGGTCCCCCAACCAGCGATTCTTCTCACTCTGAATTTCCACATCTTCTTCGTAAACGAGATGGGTTTCTTGATTTTCCTTATAAATGTATGGGTAGGCCACAATCATTCCATAAACCAGCGCGAATAAAAGGGCAGCAATGACGTAGGGATTGAGCATGATAATGAAAAACAGCATAATCATGGAAGCGACCAGCAGAAAATTCCCTTTTTGCTTGCCGAAGTAATAATAGAGCAGCAGCAAAAAAAGGACCAAGATAATGACAACACGTGAAAAATCAGCTGCCAACATGGTAACCAATGCCATGGATAATAAGACTGTTTCAACAAAGACAAATAATTGAACCTTCCACATAGCCGTTTCCTTTCTCTACCTTCCTATTTTAACAAAATTAGGCCAAAAATCCTCCGTCCAAGGCATGAAATGGGGAAATTTGTCCAGCAAAAAAGAAAAAAAACATCCTTTCAAGCCAGAAAGCTTAAAAGGATGGCCTAGTTTCATCAATGTTCTGAAGAACTAGAGCTACTAGAATGACTTTCATCATCGGACGATGAACTGCTCTTTGAACTGCTAGATGATGATGACGAGCTAGATGACGATGGTGTCGTTGCTTCTGTCACGTAAAGAGTGATTTTTTCATTTGACTTGAGGTCGATTGTCTGGCCTGCTGCTGGTGACTGGGAAGTTACCAAGTCAGCCTGAGTCGAAGTGACCGAACGGTCAACAACTCGCTCAATTCGGGAAGAAGAAATTCCCATTTGAATCAAGTAAGAACGTGCATTAGCGTAGGTATACTGCATGCTGCCAAAGTCAGGCATGGACACACTAGTTACTTCTTTGGCCACTGTCAGCTTGATCTTATGATTAGAAGTCAAATCATAGGTCGAACCAGCTGCCGGTGACTGGCGAATCACCTGACCTGGCTCGTACTCGTCCGATTCTTCCTCAACAATCTCAATCAATTTCTCAGAAACATTATAGTTTGTTTTCAGATTTTCAACCACAGCTGATTTTGCTTGTCCGACATAATCTTCCATTACAAAGGTCTTGGGTCCCTTGGAAATAATCAGGTCAATCTTGCTGCCCTCGCGGCGCTGACTGTTGGCCTGTGGATCGGTTTTAATGACTTTGCCAGATTCGACATTGTCGCTGTATTCTTCCTTTTCCTCTCCGACAACCAGCTTCTTAGATTCGATAGCGGAGCGAGCCTCTGCCACAGTCTGACCAGAAACATCTGGCACGCTGGTATTGGATGGGCTATTATAAAGAAGGACAACAAAAGCCGCCAAAACCAATAGGACTGCAAAGAAAAGTACCTTGTAACGCGTTCTCAAGCGACGTTTCTTTGGAACTTTCTTAACCGCATCAGCTGTCTCTTCCTTAACTTCATCCGCTTCCGCTTTAGGCGGTGTTGACTTAACAGGTGGAACTACCGGCTGAGGTACAGGTGAGATTTTTGGCAAGGTCTTGGTGTCTGCTTTCGCAACATCATCAAAGACTAATTTCTTTTCATTGCGGCGCTCATAGGATAAGCTGCTGGACAAGTCAACATACATCTCTGCAACTGACTGATAACGATCCGTCAGTTTTTTAGCTGTTGCCTTAATGACAACATTTTCCAAGGCCTGAGGCACATTAGGATTTTCAGAAATGATGGATGGCAGCGGCTTTTGGAAATGCTGCAGGGCAATCGTAACGGCACTATCCCCATCATAAGGAATGTGACCAGTCAGCATCTCATAAAAAATAATCCCCATTGCATAAATATCACTCTGAACAGTTGCTTTAGAGCCACGTGCCTGCTCAGGCGATAGATAATGAACCGAGCCTAGCATTGAGTTAGTCTGAGTCAGACTTGTCTCCGCAAAGGCCACCGCAATTCCAAAGTCTGTTACCTTGGCATTACCATCTGGGGTCAAGAGGACATTTTGTGGTTTCAGGTCACGATGGACAATACCTCGTGTATGCGCTAAGCGCATCGCCAGCAAGATTTGTCCCATGATTCTGACTGCTTCTTCATTTGAAATCGGAGAATTCTCTTTGATATAGCGCTTGAGGTCAAGACCCGCCACGTATTCCATAGCCAGATATTGCTGACCGTCTTCTTCCCCAATATCAGTGATCCGAACGATGTGCGGATGGTCCAAGTCAGCCATCGCCTTAGCTTCCCGCTGGAAACGTGCGACAGCGATAGGATCTGTCTGGTAATTGGTCCTAAGAACCTTTACCGCAACTTCTTCACCATCCAAAATCAAGTCCTTGGCCAGATAGACATCTGCCATGCCTCCACGGCCAATCTGCTTGATGATTTTATATCGCCCGGCAAAGATTTTGCCGATTTGAATCATGCCTTATCCTCCTTGTCAAAGCGAACCAGAGCAACTGTGATGTTATCCAGCCCTCCAGCATTGTTGGCAAAGCGAATTAAGGTTTGTGTTTTTTCAGACAGGCTGATATCGCTGGTGACAATGTCACAAATTTCACTGTCTGAAATCATATTGGTCAGACCGTCACTGTTGAGCAGAAGGTAGTCACCATCTTCCAAGGTAATCATGCCATAGTCAGGCTGTACTTCGTCTTTTTGACCAATAGACTGGGTAATGATATTCTTCTGCGGATGACGCTCTGCTTCTTCTGGAGTGATCTGTCCAGCTTTCAACAAAGCATTAACAAGCGAGTGATCATTAGTCAGCTGACGGTATTCATCACCGCGAATCAAGCCGATACGAGAATCGCCAATATGGGCATAGATGGCTTGATTATCAATGATAGCCAAGGCTTCCAAAGTCGTGCCCATACCCTTGTATTCTTCATCTTGTCCAAAGTTATGGATGCGCTGATTTTCCTCTTCCAAGTGCTCCGCAAACCATTCACGCACCTGATTCACCGAATCAATCTGTGTATCAACCCAGGCAGCTCCTAAGTCTGTCACAGCCATTTCGCTGGCAATGTTTCCAGCTCTGTGACCGCCCATACCATCTGCCAAGATGATCAGGGTCTTGCCCGCCCGATTCACAAAAAGATTGGCATAATCTTGGTTATTTGTACGCTTTTGACCAACATCTGTTAATAATGAAATTTCCATACTGTCAGTTTCCTCCTCTTATTCCGATATCTTCCTAAATTGACTGATAAAAAATCCGTCGCTTTCATATAATTCCGGCGTAATCAAGATACAGCCGTCTTTGACGATATCTTTTCTTTCATGGTCTAATAAGACTTGCTCAAAGTTCGGATGACTGGCCAGAAATTTCTCAACAACCTCAAAATTCTCTTTGGCCATAATCGTGCAAGTACTATAAGCTATTATACCACCTTTACGTAGACTTTGACAAACGCTGTCTAGTATATCCAGCTGAATTTTTTGTAAATTCTCAAAATCAGCATTTTCTTTATTATATTTTATATCTGGTTTGCGGCGAATTAAGCCAATACCAGAGCAAGGAGCGTCCACCAGAATTTTATCGAAAGCATCTGGGCCAAAAGTCTCAAACACCTTGGTCGCGTCTAGCTTTTTAGTAGTGATTTTATCAGCCAGGCCCAGCCGTTCTGCATTTTCTTCTACGAGCTCTAACTTATGATCGTAGAGGTCCAAGGCTATAATGTGACCGCTTGTCAGATAGGAAGCCATGTGAACAGTCTTGCCGCCCGGTGCACTGCAGGCATCCAGAATCTGCTCCTCTCCTTCGATGGCCAGAGTCGGAGCCACAAGCTGGCTAGACTCATCCTGAATCGTAATCGCTCCGCTTTCAAAGAGCTGATGCCCAGCAAAATGCCCCTGTTTCTTAACCAAGGCTGACGGAGATAAGAGTGAGTCCTCAGCCCCTAAAAGCTGGCGAAGCTCTGCCTTGCGCGACATATCTGTCACGCGAATACTAGCCTTGCTGCGAACAAAGAGACTGGCAAAGATAGCTAAAGCTCTTTCTTCGCCATACTCTTCTATCAGGGCTTTTACCAACCAGACCGGCAGAGAATACTGGATCGAATAGCGCTTATTTTTGCGCTTGATTGTTTTAAAATCAGCTACACCCTCACGCTCAACCCTACGTAACAAGGCATTGACAAATTTTTCGCTGCCGCGCTTACGGATTTTCGCAATTTCAACAGCCTCATGAACAGCTGCATGCTGAGGGATTTTGTCCAGATAGAGCATCTGGTACAGACTGAGCATAAGCAGAATGTAGAGCCAGTTATCTAATTTGTCCCTATCCTCAATCAGATGGGAAAGATACCATTCCAGAGTGATTTTCCGAGCAACTGTGCCGTAAACCAGCTCTGTTACCAGACCTTTATCTGCTTGACTCAGCGGACTTTGACTCAGAGCTCGGTTTAAGGCGATATTGGAATAGGCTCCTTCTTCAAAAACTTCTTCCAAAATTTCCAAGGCCTGCCAACGGGCCGTTTTTTGCTTACTTTCCAAAAGTATCTCCTACGGACAGGCTGCGGCCCAGTCCATTCAAAAAATCAACGATAGCCATCTTGGGCTTACCAGCAGGCTGAACCGTCTTCAGCGAGAGAGCTCCCTGACCAGCTGCGACCACCAGTTCTTTTTTACTAATAGACAATATCTGTCCAGGCTTACCGTCGCCAGTCGCCATTTCTGCTTCGTAAATCTTAAAGCGCTGCCCTTGCAGCAAGGTATGAGCTACCGGCCAAGGATACATGCCACGAATTTGATTGAAAATTTGGCGGTTTGTTTTGCTCCAGTCTATCCGCTCTTCTTCTGAGCTGATATTCGGAGAGAAAGTGACCTGGCTAGGATCCTGCGGCTGAGGTATAATCTGCCCTGCCCTATAAGCTGGCAGAACATCCAATAACAGGTCCCGGCCGATAAGGGCCAATTTTTCAAAGAGAGTTCCAACATTGTCAGTCTCTTCAATCGGCGTCGCCTTGCTGGCTATCATGTCTCCAGCATCCATTTCCTTGACCATTTCCATAATCGTAACACCCGCTTGCTCATCGCCGTTGATCAAAGCGTAGTGAATAGGCGCACCACCTCGGTATTTAGGCAGCAAGGAGGCATGAACATTCACCGCAAAGTCAACACTGTCTAGTAAGCGGCTAGGCAAAAACTGCCCAAAAGCAGCTGTGACAATACCATCTGCTTCTAAGTTCATCAACTCCTCTAAATCCGAGCTTTGAGCCAGTTTTTCCGGTTGATAAACCGGTAGCTTGTATTCCAAGGCCAGCTCTTTTACCGGAGTCATGCGGATCTCTCTTTTACGGCCGACGGCCCGGTCCGGCTGCGTCACCACTGCTAATACTTCGTATTGACCGCTGTCCAGCAGTCCTTTTAGGACAGTCGCTGAGAAGTCCGGCGTTCCCATAAATATTATTTTCATCATTTTCAACTATTGATTCCTTCTTTGTTCATTCCCTTATTATATCAGAAGTCGCCTACAACAACCTTAATCTCGGCTAAAAAGCTTTACATAAAATTTTGTGGTTCATTATCAATTGTCAAGCGTAAATCTTTATTGTTCCGATTCTGTGTCCAGTCCAAGACTTGATTTAGTGTCGCCTGCAGCTTGTCTTCAAAGCGATATTTGAGCAAAATCTGATAATGATAGAGATTGTGGGTACGGGCAATCGGCTTCGGCGTTGGACCTAGGATTTGCACTTTTTCTGACAGACCGCTCCGCAGAATATCCATAACCTCATAGGCTTTTCGCACTGCTGTCTCTTCGTCCTTGTGGGACAGGGTTAGACCGACCGTAAAGTAATAAGGCGGATAGCCCAGCTGCCGGCGGATTCCCATTTCATAAGCATAAAAGCCCTCGTAATCCTGCTGCTTGGCAAATTCAATAGCATAATGATGAGGATTGTAGGACTGGATAAAGACCTGACCAGCCTTTTCAGCCCGACCAGCCCGGCCAGCCACCTGAGTTAGCAGCTGGAAGGTTCGCTCTGAAGAGCGAAAGTCCGGCAGATTAAGAGCTGTGTCTGCATTGAGAACACCAACCAGCGTCACGTTTGGAAAATCTAGTCCCTTGGCAATCATCTGGGTTCCTAAGAGAATATCCGCCTGCCCCTGGCCAAAGCTTTCTAAAATGGCTTCATGGCTGCCTTTCTTACGTGTCGTATCTACATCCATCCTCAAAATGCGAGCCTGTGGAAAGAGCTGAACCAACTCATCATAAGCTTTCTGCGTCCCTGTACCATAATAGCGAATGCTACGACTGGCACAGTTAGGACAAGACTGAGGAATGTTCTTAGTAAAGCCACAGTAATGGCAGTTCATGGTCTTAGTGTCCATATGCAGGGTTAGAGAAATATCACAGTTAGGACAGCTATCAACTGTCCCACATTCCCGACACATGACAAAGCTGGAATACCCCCGCCTATTAAGCATAAGAACCGTTTGCTCTCCCTTATCCAGACGATCTTGAATAGCCTCTAGCAGGACCGGGGTGAAATTACTGGCCTCATGCTGTCCGATATAATTTCGAAAATCCACCACTTCCACTTGAGGAATCTGCGCCAGCGGATTTGCACGCTTACTGAGCAGCTGAAAATCATAGACACCACGGCTTGCTCGGGCACGGCTCTCCAAACTCGGAGTCGCCGAACCCAGCACTAAGACAGCTTGATTGTACTGAGCTCGCAGGAGAGCCACCTCTCTGGCATGATAGCGAGGATTAGAATCCTGCTTGTAGGAAGATTCATGCTCTTCATCAATGATGATGGCTCCAATATTTGTCAAGGGAGCAAAAATAGCTGAACGCGCGCCGACAACAACCTGGGCAGCTCCTCGCTCCACCTTGCGCCATTCATCATATTTCTCACCGTCAGACAGACCTGAATGCAAAATTGCAACTTGGTCGCCAAACCTAGAAATAAAGCGATCGGTTACCTGCGGAGTCAGAGAAATCTCTGGAACCAGCATGATAGCGGTCTTGCCTTGGTCCAGTGCCTCTGCGATGACCTGTAGGTAAACTTCGGTCTTCCCACTGCCTGTGACCCCTTCTAAGAGGACTGGCTGAGAATGACTCTGACCAATTTTCTGAGTGATTGCCGCAACCGCTGCGGCTTGTTCATCGTTTAAGGTCAGACTTTGCTGCTGACGCTCCTTTTGGAAATAAGCAGCAGAACGGCTAACTTCTCTATCTTCAATGCTAATTAGGTTTTCTTTGATAAAGTAATTGATAACATCGCGCGAAAAGTTTTCTCGCAAATCAGCCAAGAGCCGACTGTCCTGCTGGCTGAGCAGCACTTCTTTTAATTCTTGTTTTTTCTTGGCTTGTCGGGGAAGGTCATGATTTTGCAGAGCGGCATGATTGACCCGATACCATTTCTCAGTCTTAATATGCTTCTTGTCCGTCGCCTGATACTCCAGTCGAATGCGGCCAGTCTGGGTCAGTCGCATCAGCTTGGCCTGACTTTTCTTGTCCAAATCAGAAAAGCGAAGACTGTCCTCCTGACCAAAGATAGCTGAACGCTCCTCATCATTCAGCAGCTCCGTCGGATAGAGTAGTTTATCATAGCTGGAGTTGAGAAGACTAGGCAGCATGGCCTTTAAAAGGGTAATCTTATAAGAAAAGACTGACTTGCGCAGCTCATCCGCCAACCAGAGCTGTTCCTGGTTTAGCACTGGCCTGAAATCAAGGACTTCCGCAATTTCCTTCAGCTCTTCTTGGCCTCCCGTCTCATCAAAGCCGACCACAATCCCCTGAATCAGGCGATTTCCCTGCCCAAAAGGGACATGGACTCGCATGCCAGCTGTCAGCACTCCTGCAAACTCTTCTGGAATAGCATAACTATAGGGCTTGTCCGTCTGCATCAGAGGAACATCCACAATAATCTTTGCCACCTTCATATTCTCACCCCACTTTCCTAAACGTCATTACAGAAAAAATAAGATTGAGCATCCCCAACCTTAAATCTTCTCACCTTCTTCTTTTTCTTTAGCGATTTGCTCTTTAATCTTGCGTTCTTCTTCTTCTTTACGCAGACGCTCTTCTTCTGCCCGACGGCGAACTGCCTCGCGCTTGCCTTCTGGATCTGGATGGATAACGACATTGCCGGATTCAATTTCTTCCAAAGCACGAAGAGTGGATTTGACAGACTTGAATTCCTGCGTAGCGGGAGCTCCAGCTTCAAGCTCATGCGCACGCTTAGCTTCTAAAATAACCAAGGAATATTTTGACGGAACCTTGTCCAGCAAAGTGTCAATAGACGGTTTTAACATCATAATTTTCTACCTAATTTCTAACTTTCTATCGAATAATCGTTTCATTTTTTGGAAGCATGTCCTGATAACGGCCGATAACACGGTCTACTCGGAAATGCTCTGCTTCAATCACGCGCTTGACACGGTCGGCAGCTAGCGGCACCTGATCATTGACAATGGCATAATCATACTCGCGCATGAGGGCAATTTCTTCTTTGGCCTTTTCAATGCGCTGAGCGATAATCTCAGCACTGTCTGTCCCACGGCCGACCAAGCGGTCTTTGAGTTCTTCTAAGTCTGGAGGAGTCAAAAAAATAAAGACGGCATCTGGAACTTTTTTCTTGACTTGCAAAGCTCCCTGAACTTCAATCTCTAGGAAGACATCGATACCTTTATCCAGCGTTTCATTGACATAAGTCAGAGGCGTCCCATAGTAGTTTCCTACATACTCTGCATACTCCAGCATCTGTCCCTGACGAATCAACTCTTCAAACTCCTCGCGAGTGCGGAAGAAATAGTCAACTCCATCCACTTCGCCTGGACGTTGAGGACGAGTCGTCATGGATACCGAGTACTGAAATTGATTATCAGTGCTTTCAAAAATTTCTCGTCTAACAGTCCCTTTTCCTACACCAGAGGGACCAGAAAAGACGATTAGTAAGCCTCGTTCCGTCATCATGTCTCCTTCACAGTCTTTCTATCTAGTGTAACAAAATTAGACTGATATTTCAAGAGGATAGGAAGAAATGTATGTGTCTAGAGTTTTGAGAAAATAGAAAAATAAGCAAGCAATCATACGGAAAACCAAATAGACCGGCAGAACATTCAAGAAAAAAGCAATCTGTTAACAGACTGCATTTTTTCTTTATTTTGCGTAGTCAACGGCCCGCATCTCACGGATAACCGTTACCTTGATATTGCCCGGATATTCCAAGTTGTTTTCGATCTTTTCACGAACATCGTGAGCCAAAATCGTAATCTTGTCATCCTTAATCTTGTCCGGCTGAACCATAATCCGGATTTCCCGGCCGGCTTGTAAAGCAAAGCTGTTCTTGACACCCTTGAAACTATTAGCGATTTCTTCCAAATCTTGGAGACGCTTGATATAGCTTTCCAGAGATTCACTGCGGGCACCTGGCCGAGCGGCACTGAGGGCGTCTGCGGCAGCTACGATAACGGCAATGACACTTTCTGCTTCCACATCTCCGTGGTGGCTGGCAATCGTATTAACAACGATTGGATGCTCCTTGTACTTACGAGCCAGTTCTGTCCCGATTTCCACATGGCTGCCTTCAACCTCACGGTCAATAGACTTGCCAATATCATGGAGGAATCCAGCACGGCGGGCTAAATTAGCATTTTCACCCAACTCAGCAGCGATGATACCGGAAAGCTTGGCCACCTCAATAGAGTGTCGAAGGACGTTCTGACCATAAGAAGTTCGGAACTGCAAGCGCCCCATGATTTTCATCAAATCAGGATGCAGGTTAGGAGCTCCGATTTCATAAGCTGCGGCTTCCCCGTACTCACGGATACGATTGTCAATTTCCAGACGGTTCTTCTCAACCAACTCCTCGATGCGAGCTGGGTGAATACGGCCGTCTTTCAAGAGTGCTTCCATGGTCATACGAGCAATTTCGCGACGAATCGGATCAAAACCTGAGAGAGTAACCACTTCAGGCGTATCATCAATGATGACATCAATACCAGTCAGACTTTCAAAAGTTCGGATATTGCGACCTTCACGGCCAATAATCCGACCCTTCATACTGTCATCTGGCAGATGCACCGTTGAATTGGTTTGCTCAGCGACATAATCACCGGCAATACGCTGCATGGCTTGGACCAAGATATTCTTCGCAACCTTGTCAGACCGCTCTTTGATATCTTGCTCCGCATCCCGAATCCTAGTCGCAATCTCTTTAGAAAGCTTGTCTTCGGTCTGCGTCAAAATAATATCACGCGCTTCTGTCTGCGATAGCGAAGCAACTCGCTCCAGCTCTGCTGCCTTCTGCTTTTCAAGTTCCGCTACTTGTTCTTCACGCGCATCAATGTGTTTAGATTTATCTGAGAGACTTTGTTCTTTTTGCTCCAAAGCCTTTTCTTTGTTGCTTAAATTATCGTCTTTGCGGTCAAGGGTCGAAGCACGCTCTGTTAAGCGGCTTTCGATTTGTTTCAACTCTTGACGTTCAGACTTAAATTCTGCATCAACTTGTTCACGATATTTTCTGGCTTCTTCTTTTGCCTCCAAAAGTGCTTCTTTTTTAAGCGAACTTGTTTCCCGCTTGGCTTCTTTGATAATCAAATCAGCTTCGCGTTCAGCCTGTCCGCGTAAATTGGTTGCTTCTTGTTCAGCATTTAAAAGAGTAAGCTCTGCAGCTTCTTTAGATGATTTCATCTTAGCTGAGACACTTACATATCCAATCACTAAACCAATGATGGCAGCAAAAACAGACATAATTATAGGAAATAGGTCCATGTTTTTACTCCAAATCTATTTAATTGTTGAATTCAAAATTCCATACTATTCTATCACAAATCTAAAAAATTCACAAACCTATTTTTTGAAATTCAAGAAAGCTTTTGTCCAATTTTCACCGACAAAATCATCAAAGTTTGTAGAAGCCTGAGTACCAAAACTTTTTTCAAGAGATAAGCAAGATTGTTCAAATTTTTCATTCCTTTAAGACGCAAACTTTATTCCCAAATAAAAATTTTTTATGCTATAATCAGAGAAGAAAAGGTGTCAATGAGACGGGCTTTTTCTTACCTAACAAGACAAACTTATGGCTTGATCTCACTAGAAAAACCTTCTCGCACTCACTACATTGTAAAGGAGAAACCATGTCTAAAGAAGTTATCGTCGAAAGCTTTGAGCTGGATCACACCATTGTCAAAGCGCCTTATGTCCGCCTTATCGGAGAAGAAACTGGCCCTAAAGGCGACATCATTTCCAATTTTGATATCCGCTTGGTTCAGCCTAACGAAGATTCAATCCCGACAGCCGGTCTACATACCATCGAGCATTTGCTGGCCATGTTGATTCGCAAGCGCATTGATGGTATGATTGACTGCTCGCCTTTTGGCTGCCGCACCGGTTTTCACATGATTATGTGGGGCCAACACAGCTCCAGCCAGATTGCTCAGGTCATCAAATCCTGTCTGGAAGAAATCGCTGAGTCAACTAGCTGGGAAGATGTCCCTGGAACAACCATTGAATCCTGCGGAAACTACAAGGATCACAGCCTCTTCTCAGCCAAAGAATGGGCTAAACTTATTCTCAGCCAAGGAATCTCAGATGATGCCTTTGAACGCCATGTGATTTAAAACAATAAAAAGTTCTCGAAATCGAGAACTTTTTTTGTGCATGTATAATGAAATCCATCAACAAACTAGAAAAGTCAGCTGCTGAAGAAATGTTCAAAGATGACTAGAAATCAAGTAAGTCAGCATGACCTGGTCCATTTCCGACGAAGTAGCCAGTCTTACAGTTGATACTGAAGAGGTAGGTGCCGTCTGGCTTGAAGAGATTATAGTAGCCGTTTCCTTTAATAATATTGACGCGTTCCAGAATATAGTTGTCTCCAGAAATGTAGCCGCGCTCACGAGAAGTTTGCAAAATCTTCTCCAGAACACCCGGATTGAATGTCCAAGCTGGATTGTTGACGTCATCAATAGCTGCTTGGTTATAAGGGACACGACTGAGATCTCTCTGCAGATTTACTCCATTGCTAGGAAGACCATAACCAGAGTATGAGCTGGAAGCTCCTGAACCAGAAGCAGATGCGCTTGAACTGCCACTTGTACCCGCACCAGTGCCTCCCTGATCAGTAGCAGGAGCTGGTGTTGGCACCTGTTGGCTACGTCCTTGGGCAATCGCTGCCTTTAGAACTTCATCTAATTTAGCATTGCCACTTGATACATCTGAGAAGGTCGCATTTGTATTAGCCTTGGCATCCTTGTTCAAGACACCGTCAGTGATCGCTCCACCATCAAACTGCGAATTGACACTTTGAATAGCCGAAATCTGCTTGACTAAGGAATCATACTTGCTCTTGGCTGCATCATAGTCTTTGCTGCCTTTTAGCTTTTCAAGTAAGGTTTTTAATTTTTCCAAGTCGCCGAATTTACTGTTTTTGACAGCTGTCTGATTGCTATCTGTGAAAAATGCAGCATACTCATCATTAAAGGACTTCAGATCCTTGGCAGTATTATCAGAGCTAGAGGAAGACGAACTCTTTTTGCTGGACTGCGATGTTGAAGAGCTGGAGCTTGTAACGGTCTTGTGCCCCCAATTATGCCCCAGAGCAAAGTAAAGCCCTGTGCCCGCTACAACAATCCCGAAAAGTCCTAAAACTGGATAAAGGAAAGCTTTTTTCTTGTAGAAAGGTGTCTTAGGAACCTGTAATTCCTTCTCATCAAGTGGTTCTGGAATAGGACCGTAAGATGTCTTTTGAACGGGAGCAGCAGGAACCGCATCTTCCTGCTCTGAGCGTTGACTGCGAGAACCTAAGGGGGTTAAGGGGGTTGGAACTGCTTCTGGCTCACTTGCAGTCTCGGTGGCTGTCGACTGAGTTGTTGGAATCTCCTGTTCACTTTCAACCTCTTGCCGTCTTTCTTTGATGAAGTCGGTCAAATCAGAAAAGGCTTGCTCAGCCTGAGCTGCTTCCTGCTCCTGCAGTTTTCTGATTTTCTGGGTTTCAAATTTTCCAGCTTCGATTTCCTGACGGTGCTGCTTGATATACTTATCCAGCACATTATCGCTTTCATTCACACCGGCTTCCAGCTCCTCTTTCTTACGAGTGGCTTGTCCGACTGTCATTTCCTTGGCCTCTTCAAAATCAAGGACAGACTCTTTCTTTTCTTCTTCCGGTGAGTAGTTTTCTTCTTTCGTCACGGCAAATCCTTTCTAATCTAACTGACGTTTGACCCGCTGGCCAAAATACTGATATAAATCAACTTTTAAAGTACCATTATAAAGTTTGCGTTTTTTATCGGCCTGACTGCCGTATTTGCTTTCAAACGCTTCATCGCTAGTCAGGATAAACTTGCTCCAGGTTTTGAGCGGAGCAAAGGTTTCTCCCATTTCCTGATAAAGACGAGTCACAGTCTCATCATCTAGGAGGCGCTCCCCATACGGCGGATTAGAGATAATCACACCACTAATCTTATCTGTATGCAAATCCTGCAGACGCATCTGCTTGAAGTGAATCTGCTCTGCAACTCCTGCTTGCTCAGCGTTTTTTCGAGCTAGTTCTACCATACGGCCATCGATATCCGAGCCAGAAATATCCAGCTGAATGGTCTGATCAATCTGACTGAGTGCAGTTGAGCGAGCCTGTGCTACCAAGTCTTTATCCACCCAATTCCAGTCTTCAAAAGCGAAGGAACGATGGAGTCCCGGCGCCATCTTCATCCCGATCATAGCAGCCTCGATACAAAAAGTACCAGAGCCGCAAGTCGGGTCTATCAAAGGCTTATCTGGATACCAATTGGACAGGAGTAAAATGGCCGCTGCCATATTTTCCTTAATCGGTGCACCGCCTTTATCGACACGATAGCCACGTTTGAAGAGGCTAGACCCTGTTGTATCAATCATGACCGTCGCTACATCTTTTAGAATAGAAACCTCTATCCTAAACTCAGCTCCATTTTCCTGCAAAGGAACCCCTTCCGGACGTGCATAATGCTTCTGCAGCTTCTTGACAACCGCCTTTTTAGAAATAGCCTGAACGCTAGGCTCATTGTGAAGTTTTGACTTGACACATTTGGCCTTGGCAATAGGAAATTTAGCTCCTAGCGGTATATAATTCTCCCAATCCAGAGCAAAAACTCCCTGAAAGAGCTCTTCGAAAGTCTTGGCTGGAAAACTGCCAACTACAATCTTAATCCGATCGGCCGCGCGCAACCAGAGATTGGTCTGAATAATGGTACTGACATCACCCTCGAAGCGAACCCGACCGTTTTCAACCTGACAATCAAGCCCCAGCTCTCTGATTTCACGGCCGACGACAGCTTCTAGCCCTGCCGCTGCGGTCGCAATTAAATTAAATTTTTCTTTCATATTGGCTTTTTTAATGGATTCCAATCTATACAAACAAAGGGAGTGAGACAAAAATCGTGATTTCGTCACATCGATTTTCCTCACTCTCCCTTTTTAAATTTTGGGCTGAGAAGGTTTCGCTGCCATTTGTCAGCTAGCTCATTCCTTGAAATATCCATCAGACAAATGAAGCAACAGCTAGTTGAACTTGGCAGAGAATAGAGCGCTCAGCCACTCTCTTGCTATTCTATTATAAAATTTAAAGAGGACAGGACTTGACGTCCTAGCCTCAGCCTATATGCAATTTTCTGTAAGCCATGTTTTGTTCCGGAAATGACTAGGTACCATTTCCTTCGATAATCATCTGTCTACTGTTTCCAGTCAGAATGCAATGTTCGTTTCCACGCATTCCATGCCCCGACCAAAGTTTGGGTTGCTAGCTTGAGGGGTTTACCGCGTTCCACTTCTTCTGTTTCCAAAAGAACTACGTCACTGTGGCACTTTCAGACCTAATCAGACATATCCAAAGACTTAGCCCTTTCAGTCGCCGTAACGGAAAAATCCGTCCCTAGGCTTATTTCTTCGCCTAGCACAAACACTACCGGCATCACAGCCAGTGCTAGCATGGACTTTCCTCATGAAAATCTAAAATTTCCACGCGATTATCCAAAAATTGCACTGTTCTATAAGAACCATTATTCACGATCCAAAATTTGTTTCCCAAATACTTCCTTTTCAAGACGGTTCAAGCGCTTCAAGATATCAAAGTTAGTCGCAGAAGTCATCTGAGGGAAGCTTTCCACAGTCGACTGAGTAGCTTGTGTTGATTGGACAGGCTGAGTCGGCTGAACCGTTGCTTTTTCAACCGGCTTCGCAACCAACTCTTCCTTGAGACGGCGATTTTCCTCACGCAGCTCCTTGACCAAGGCTGCATAAGTCTCATAATCCTTGATAATATCGTCCAAAAACTCATCCACTTCGGACTTACTATAGCCACGTACTTCACGTTTAAAATCCTGATCAAAAATATCTTTTGCTGTAAAAATAATACTTGCCATCTTCTCTCTCCAATCTAGTTTATCATATTCAATTATAAACAAAATGCACTATAAAAATCAAGATTTATTATCTAATTTCCCGAAAAATTTTCGGCCACTTCATTTAGGTCATCAAATGTTAATTTTTTGATAAAATACTGTTCTTGTTTTTTCATTTCTTGGTAAAGATATTTCAATTTTGTCTCCTGTTCTTCATCGTAAAACAAGTAGGCTCCGTCTGTATTTTGAATGACGAATTGATTGTAATCACGAAATTGACTAGGATTTTGGTAGTTCGGATAAGCATACTTGACGAAATCGGTTTGCTTAAAAGCAGCTAATTTGGCTTGATTGGCTTCATTCCAATTTTCACCTTGATTCTCAAAGAGAAAGATGGTTGCCGTCTGAAATTCATAGTCTTTTTTCAATTCATTAGCTAGATCCAAAACCCAAGACTCGAAGCCCAGATTGCCCATAAAAACTAGCCAATCTACTCCTTCTTCCAAAAAACGGATTAAATCCCTCTTAGCGGCTTCTTTTATGATATTTATTCTCATATCTTTTTCCGTCGAAACGCCGATTTCAAAGGCTTTGTAGCCTGTTATTAGTAGACTGGTCATTTATTCTCCCTTAAAAAAGTTTTTTGTGGTATAATAGAGTGATGCTATTGTACCAATAAGGAGTTTTATGGTCAACTATCCGCATAAGCTAAAGGCAAAAAGCAGTATCAATAGGCCAGTTTCCGGCATGATTAACTTTGCCAATCGTGGGATGTCTTTTGAAAAGATGATCAATGAATCCAACAACTACTATCTAAGCAGAGGACTCGCTGTCATCCATAAAAAGCCCACCCCCATTCAGATTGTCAAGGTTGATTATCCGCACCGCAGCCGAGCCAAGATTGTAGAGGCTTACTTTCGGCAAGCTTCCACAACAGACTATTCTGGTGTCTACAAGGGCCATTATATTGACTTTGAAGCCAAGGAAACCCGACAGAAAAAATCGATGCCCATGAAAAATTTTCATTCGCATCAGATTGAGCATATGGAGGCAGTCCTTGAGCAAAAGGGCATCTGTTTTGTCTTACTGCATTTTTCCAGCTTAAGGAAGACTTACCTACTTCCCGCTTCTTATTTAATTGAGTTTTACAAGATCGACAAGGGAGGAAAGTCCATGCCCTTAACCTACATTCAAGAGCATGGTTATCCGATTGAAATGCAGCAGCTTCCTAGCATCCCTTATCTTGAAATTATCGAACAAAAACTACTAGGTGGTATTATAAATGAATAAACAAACTCTTATGCAGGCTTTGAAATATCTTGCAAGTGCACTTATAACCCTGCTTATGATTGGATTCGTGATTGGCTGTTTAGTATTTACCTACTATGCGGTCAAGGCTCCTAAGCTTTCTGAAAAAGACCTAATCGCGACCACATCCAGTAAGATTTTTGACAGCAATAACAATTTGATTGCAGACCTAGGCGCTGAAAAGCGGGTCAATGCTGAAACAAGTGAAATTCCTACGGATTTGGTCAACGCCATTGTCGCCATTGAAGACCATCGCTTCTTCAATCACCGCGGGGTAGACTTTATTCGGATTGCAGGTGCCCTTGTTAGCAACATCCGCGGAGGTCGCCAAGGGGGATCAACTCTGACCCAGCAATTGATTAAGCTGTCCTATTTCTCAACCTCTTCTTCGGACGCGACCCTTTCACGTAAAATCCAAGAAGCTTGGCTGGCCGCTCAGCTTGAGCGTAAAGCGACCAAGCAGCAAATCTTGACCTATTATGTCAATAAAGTCTACATGTCTAATAGTAACTACGGTATGCAGACAGCAGCCCGAAGTTACTATGGCAAGGATCTAAAAGATTTAAGCTTACACCAAACGGCTCTGCTGGCAGGTATGCCTCAGGCACCTAACCAATACGACCCTTACACCCATCCAGAGGCTGCAACCAATCGCCGTAATCTGGTACTTCGAGAAATGCATGATCTCAAATACATCACAGATGAACAGTATGAGCAAGCCAAAAACACACCTGTAACCGACGGACTTCAAAGTTTGAAAGCTTCTACTAGTTATCCTGCTTACATGGATAATTATCTTAAGGAAGTAATTGAACAAGTAGAAGAAGAGACTGGCTACAATGTCCTGACAACTGGTATGGAAGTCTATACAAATGTCAACACTGATGCCCAAAAGAAACTCTGGGATATTTACAACACAGGAGACTATGTAGCTTATCCAGATGACGAAATGCAGGTTGCGTCCACCGTTATGGATGTGCAAACTGGTAAAGTCATTGCCCAGCTCGGTTCTCGTAACCAATCTACCAACGTATCCTTTGGTACCAACCAAGCTGTTGAAACCAACCGCGACTTCGGTTCATCAATGAAGCCAATCACCGATTATGCTCCAGCTCTTGAAAATGAAGTCTATACTTCAACTGCTGCTCCTATCACGGATGCTCCATATAACTTCCCGTATTCCAGCACACCAGTCTATAACTGGGATAAGAAATACTACGGCGGGATGACGATTCAATACGCTATTCAGGAATCCCGGAACGTTCCTGCCGTGAAAACGCTGGAAGCCGTTGGTTTGGATGAGTCCCTCAAGTTCCTAAATCGTATTGGGATTAACTATCCTGAAATGTTCTATGTTAATGCCATTTCAAGTAATACCAGCAAATCCGGCAACGAGTACGGAGCCAGCAGTGAAAAAATGGCTGCTGCCTATGCTGCTTTTGCCAATGGCGGTACTTACTACAAACCTCAGTATGTCAATCGCGTCGTCTTCAGTGACGGAACAGAGAAGACCTTCTCCAACAATGGTTCCAAGGCTATGAAGGAAACGACAGCCTACATGATGACCGATATGATGAAAACAGTCTTGCAGTCTGGTTCAGGTACAAACGCTGCTATCTCTGGGGTTTATCAGGCCGGTAAGACCGGAACCTCCAACTATGCTGATGATGAATTAGCCAAGCTGACCAAGCCTTACTACTACTCTAGCATTGTCACACCAGACGAGCTCTTCGTTGGTTACACGCCTAAGTATTCCATGGCTGTTTGGACTGGCTACTCTAACCGCCTGACACCAATCCTTGATGATGGGATTAAGGTAGCAACAGATGTCTACCGCGAAATGATGCTTTACCTAGCTCAAGATGGCTCTGCTTCAGAAGATTGGGAAATGCCAGATGGTCTCTACCGCAGTGGCTCTTATGTCTACCTCAACAGTGGTACTGGCTATAACCGTTACTACAATAACCAGCAGTACTATAACTATTCTAGCTATAGCAGTTACAGTACAGAAGCTAGCTCTGACACATCAGCTTCCAGTGAGCATTCTGGTGATTCAAACAATAGCTCTTCTAACCACAACGACTCATCTTCCGGTAACGGTGGAGATGACTAGAGTGACGAAGATTAAAATACAAACTAAAAGAGTAAGAATGAAAAATTCTTACTCTTTTCTTATTCTCTCATCAAAGCTTACTTTGCCAAAGCCCCCATAGGATCCCACGGAGCTAGGACAAGAGGCTCTGCTTCATAAGCAGCTAATTCTGCGGCTGTCAGAAACTCCTTTCGGACGACGATTTGATAGGTATACTCGTCCATCCAAGCGTCAGAGGCTACGAAATAGCCCTTGTTACCAACCTTTTCTCCCCAGGAGTTTTCGACCTTCCATTTCTTGGCTTTTCCATTTTCATCCAAGTCCACCCCTGTCAAAACCATTGCATGGGTCATCAGACTTTCGCTATAGTCCAAACGGCCAGCCTTATCCTGAGTCAGTCGGATATCCATGCTAGCAGTGAAATCGTGCATCCCTTCAGCCATAACACCTGCCTTACGATTGCTAGACTGACCAACATCCGAGCCAAACCAAACGGTCTCGCCAGCCTTCATTTGCGCAATTGCCAGCTCTTTTAGTCGATCCATTTCAACATTCAAATAACGGACTGGCTTACTGCCAACGACATTTCCCAACATCTCGACTGTATAGGACCGACCATAAGGCTTGTCTGCAGTCGGCGCATTGATGATAGAGACATAGTCATCTAGCTTAAGATCGACATATTTTTGATAGAAAGTCAGAGGTGTCAATCCGCTCTCGCTGTGGAAATGATTGTCCTTATCTCGATAAGAAAAGTCAAACTGGCGAGGTGGCAAGCCTAAATTCATAGCTAGGAAGTTAAAGACTTCTTGGAGAAGTTCTTCTTTCTTGGCCTGAAGTTCTGACGATTCTGCCCCTTTCTCTCTTAATTCTCGTAAAATCTGCGCATCTTGACGCAGGAGTTTATTGAGAATCTGATTGAGTTCACGGCTATTGCTGGATGAGATAGACTCCGGGTAGACTGACTTGGGCACGACACCATATTTTTCAAAGAGGGAAACAACCATATCCCACTGACCGCCATCCTGCTGTGGCGTATCTAAGAGAAACTTGACCTTACGGCTGGTCAATTCTTGGTCAGCTGTCGCAATCACCTGCTCCAAGAACCAGTTGGATTTTTCATATTTATCCCAAAAGAAGGTATGGGCCTGAGATAGCTCAAAATCTTCCAATTGGAAACCAGCAATCATCTTGTGGCGGAAGGTATTAAGAGCTGCAAACATCCAACAGCGTCCTGAAGCTTTCTGGTCACTGACCTTGTCCTTAGTGAGATCCAGTGAAAAGATAGGTGTATTTTCCACGGCAGCGCTTCGCTTCTCCAAGGATGTCAAGAGACCATTGTGGCTGATGGCATTTTCCATTGCTGCAAACTTGGAATTGGCCTCATAAGCAGCATACAGCTTATCTGTAAAATCTTGTTCTAACGAATGCATAGAACCCTCCTTGTCATTATACATCTATTATAGAACTTTAAAAAAGGAGTGCAAGTAAAAAGGCTGGACAAAAGAGCCCTAGCCTTTTTCTAAATCAGATCTTAGGATTCCATAGACGGAAAAATCTTTGACTCGTCCTTTATGAAATACAGCCTGACGGAAAGTTCCTTCGTAGCTCATGCCAGCTTTGGCCATGACACGTCCCGAAGCTGGATTGGCTGTTACAAATCTTGCTGTGACACGATTGAATCCTGCGTCTTGCAAGAGATAGATTAAAACAGCTTTCAAAGCTTCTGTCATCAGCCCCTGCTCCCAATAGTCTTTACTTAAAATATAACCGACTTCGCAAGCATTAACTACTTCATCTCTATCCACCACACTAATATCGCCAATCACTTGTTCAGGATTTTCTTTCAGGCAGATGGTCCACTTGTAAAAATCCATGTTTTGATAATTCTCAACCCAGCGAGCAATAGACTGTTGGGTGACTTCAGGACTCTCGTGAGCATCCCATGTCACATGCAGCAAATTATCCGGACGAGAAGCCCAGTTGTCATACATAGCTTGAGCATCCGATTCCAGAAAAGGTCTTAGTAAAAGACGTTTGGTTTCAATGGACTGTGTACCTATCTTTTTCATAGCTTCCTCATTTCTTGGCTCGGACTAAAAAGGTTCGATAGAGATTTTCACTTCCAAAATTCATCAAAAACTGTAATCGGCAAATGCCGTTTGTGCTGTCCCTTATGCCACCAAGATTCGATAGTTTCTTGGGCTTGGGCTGAAACGGACTTGCCTTCGAGGTAGTCATCAATTTCATTGTAAGTCACGCCCAGAGCGACTTCATCCGCAATCCCAGGTTTTTCCTCTTCCAAATCAGCCGTCGGCACCTTTTCATAGAGAGCCGGATCTGCTCCTAAAGCGGCCAAAAGCTGCTTACCTTGTCGTTTATTGAGGCGGTAAAGCGGTAAGATATCTGCTCCGCCATCCCCAAACTTGGTGAAAAAGGCGGTGACATTTTCTGCAGCATGATCGGTCCCAATGACAGCCCCACTGTACGAACCAGCCAAAGCATACTGGGAAATCATACGGCTGCGGGCCTTAATATTGCCCTTGTTAAAATCAGAGACTTTAGCACCCGTTGCCTCCACAGCCTTTGTCATGGCATCAGCAGATTCCTTGATATTAACTGTCAGACTGACATCAGGCTGGATAAAAGCCAGAGCCTTTTGGGCATCATCTTCATCTGCCTGAACACCATAAGGCAGGCGAACGGCAATAAAGCGGTAGCTATCATCTCCAGTCTCAGCCCGCATTTCCTCTACAGCCATCTGAGCCAAGCGACCAGCCAAAGTTGAGTCCTGACCACCAGAAATTCCCAGAACATAACTTTTCAAAAAAGGGTGCTTCCTCAGATAGGCCTTGAGAAAGTCCACCGACTTGCGGATTTCTTCCTCCGGGTCAATGTTTGGTTTGACGCCCAGTTGAGCGATAATTTCTTCTTGTAGACTCATTTTTCTGCTCCTGTCTGGTAGGCTTTCTTGCGCATCTGGTCAATCAAGTCCATCTTATCCTGCCAAATATCTCTAGCCAGGTCAACAGGATAATCCTGTGGATTGAGAACTCGCTTGTACTCATCCCAAAGTTTATCAAATTCCTTACGGGCATAGGCTTGAATCTCGGTCAGGCTCGGCTGATCATAGACCAAATTCCCCTCTTGGAAAATATCCACCAAAAGCGGTACGGCATCAAAATTTTTGACCGTTTTATTGATGTAGGTATAGGTCGGATGGAACATTTCCAGCTCTTCCAAGCCATTGACATCAAGGCCGTCATAGGTAATGTAGTCTCCCTCAGACTTCCCTTTTTCGCGGCTAGTAATGCGCCAAACTTGCTTCTTACCTGGAGTAGAAACTTTTTCGGCATTATTGGACAGCTTGATGGTATTGCGTAATTCTCCATTCTCATCTTCAATAGCAACAATCTTATAAACTGCTCCTAAAGCCGGCTGATCATAGGCCGTAATGAGCTTGGTTCCCACACCCCAGACATCTATCTTGGCCTT
Organism: Streptococcus sp. AS14; assembly: GCF_000286495.1. Taxonomy (NCBI): domain Bacteria; kingdom Bacillati; phylum Bacillota; class Bacilli; order Lactobacillales; family Streptococcaceae; genus Streptococcus; species Streptococcus sp. AS14. The sequence goes on along the minus strand of NZ_ALKI01000001.1, from coordinate 69,335 downwards.
TTGCATTTTCAAGTTGAGAATGGTATTTTCATCCAGATCATTGGACGCATAGATCTTAGCATCTGGGAAGCCAGCTTCATCTAATTGCTGCCGAACTTTCTTAGAAATATAAGCAAGGTCTCCCGAATCAATGCGGACACCCAGAAACTTAATCTTGTCTCCTAGCTCACGCGCCACCCGAATGGCTGCCGGAACACCCAAACGCAATGTATCGTAAGTGTCTACTAAGAATACACAATCATGATGAGTCTCAGCGTAAGCTTTAAAGGCTTCATAATCATTTCCATAGACTTGAACAAGGGCATGAGCATGCGTTCCCAAGACTGGAATATCAAAGAGCTTGCCAGCCCGGACGTTACTGGTACCGTTCGCTCCGCCAATCACAGCAGCACGAGTTCCCCAGATAGCTGCATCCATTTCCTGGGCTCGGCGCGTACCGAACTCCATCAGGGGCTCATCTTCGATAACAGAGCGGATACGAGCTGCCTTGGTGGCAATCAGGGTTTGAAAATTAACGATATTGAGCAGGGCAGTCTCAACCAGCTGACACTGAGCTAGAGGGCCTTCCACCTGCACGATTGGCTCATTGGCAAAAACCAAATCACCTTCCTGAACAGATCTTACTGTCAAGCTCATCTTGAGATTTCGCAAATAATCCAGAAACTCTCCATGATAGCCCAAGGTTTGCAAATAATCTAAATCGCTCTGGCTGAACGTCAGATTATTGAGATAGGAAATAATTCTTTCTAAGCCCGCAAAGACAGCGTAGCCGTTATTAAAAGGATTCTTACGGAAAAAAACTTCAAAAACTGCATGCTTGTTGTGAATATTTTGCTTGAAATAAACCTGCATCATGTTGATTTGGTACAAATCAGTGTGCAGCGTTAAACTATCATCTGGGTACATCTTCTTGCTCCTTTATGCTAGATACCTTATATTATATCATAATTCCAAAAAAGCTAAGCAAATCCTGTCAACTCACTTGAATAGACACACTTGCTTAGCTTATATTTTTATGCTTGCTCTGTAAGGTATTTGTAGGCTTCCTGACTGGCAATGGCACCATCGCCAACAGCTGTCGTAATCTGGCGCAGGTCTTTCTGGCGAACATCACCAACAGCGTAGATGCCAGCTACAGATGTCTTCATCTGATGATCCGTCAGAATCCAGCCAGCCTCATCAGTGATGCCCAAGTCCGCAGCAAATTCACTAACTGGATCTAGGCCAACATAGATAAAGATACCGCCAAACTCTGCCTGACTAACCTCACCTGTCTTGACATTCTTGAAAGTTACACCAGTCACCTTACGTTCATCACCATGGATACTTTCCACCACAGAATCCCAGACAAAGCGAATCTTTTCGTTGGCAAAGGCGCGATCCTGCAGCACCTTTTGTGCTCGTAGCTCATCACGACGGTGAACAATGGTCACACTTTTTGCAAAGCGCGTCAGGAAAATAGCTTCCTCTACCGCTGAGTCGCCACCACCGACAACCAGCAGGTCTTCATCACGGAAAAATGCGCCATCACAGACCGCGCAGTAAGAAACCCCGCGGCTGTTGTAGTCTTCCTCGCCAGGAACCCCCAGATGACGATGATTGGCACCAGAAGCAATGATGACTGTTTTAGCTTCAAAACGCTCATCCTCTGTGATGATTTCCTTGAAATCACCTCGGTCTTCAATTTTTTCTACTAGGCCAAATAAATGTTCAACCCCTAGATTCTCAAGAGGCTCAAACATTTTCTCTGCTAGCTCAGGACCGCTGATATTAGCATAGCCTGGATAGTTTTCAATGTCAGCTGTATTGTTCATCTGACCGCCAGGAATACCACGCTCCAGCAGGGCAACTTTTAGGTTACTGCGGGCTGCATAGAGGGCAGCTGTCATGCCGGCAGGCCCAGCTCCAATAATAATTGTATCGTACATAACTCTTCTTTCTCCTTGTTGTAACTAGAATTATTCTAACAACTTTTCTACAGTTTTACAAGCATTTAAGCTTTTAGGACAATGAGCAGGCCCAACGTCGCAAAAGACAGGACTGGAATCGTCATAATGACAATCAGAAGGACATCGTACAGATGACTCTGGCGCTCCTTAGCCGTCTTGTCCTTGCGGCGAATCATCCGCAGTCCAATCCATAAACCCGCAATGATCCCTACACCGACTGCAGTATAAATCAGACTCTCGATATAAAGTGCAAATATTTGATCTAACATGTCAACTCCTCAAAGGTCAATCAGCCTCGTAGTGCAAAGAAAGGTAACAACTCCAAATCTAACCGTCAGCATAAAACACCAACTAGATAAGAAAGTCTGCTCCACAGTATGCTAAGACTGAAAACAAACTCAGCTGGTCTAGCCAACTGAGCCTTCACTGTCTCTATTATATCAAATATAGGTCCGTTTGTAACTAGCAAAAAATTCCTTGGTTCTTTCTTCCTTTGGATGATGAATAATTTCATCTGGTGTCCCAGACTCTATGATTTTCCCCTTGTCCAAAAAGAGTACTCTATCCGCAACCTGAGCGACAAAGGACATATCATGACTGACCAGAATCATTGTTTGGCCAGACTTGGCTGCATCAGCGATCGATTTCTCTACTTCTCCGACCAACTCAGGATCCAAGGCTGAGGTCGGCTCGTCTAGCAAAAGAACATCTGGCTTCATAGCTAAAGCCCTTGCCAAAGCCACCCGCTGCTTCTGACCGCCTGACAGATGTCTAGGATAGTGATTTTCTCGGTCTGACAAGCCAACCTTTGCTAACTCTTCCTTGGCTAGCTTAGTCGCTTCTTGGTCTGACAATTTCTTAACTACCAGTAGACCTTCCTTGACATTTTCCAGAGCCGTCCGACGGGAAAAGAGGTTAAACTGCTGAAAAACCATGGCTAGCTTGCGGCGCAGCAGCAAAATCTCATCTTTGGAAATCCTTGAAAAATCCACTTTGAAGCCGTCAATAGTAATCTTTCCGCTATCAGGCTGTTCCAGATAGTTGAGACTGCGGAGAAAGGTTGATTTCCCAGCACCCGAAGAGCCAATCAAAGCTACCACTTCGCCTTTTTGAATGTCCAAACTGAGATCATCCAGAACCTTTTGACCTGAAAAAGTCTTACTTAAATGTGAAATATTAATCATCAGATTCCTTCTCCTTCTGCTTGCTGAAGCGATTCAAATTTATCCGGCTGCTTGATATCCATCATCTTTTCGATCCAGCGGCCAAGTTGCTCAATGAGAATATTGACTGCCCAATAAATCAGCGACACCGAGATAAAACGCTCAAAGTAACGGTAATCTGCCCCCGCGATAGCCTGTGCCTTGGCAAAAATTTCCACTACACCAGCACTAAAAGCCAGAGATGTTCCCTTGGTCAAGCCAATCAGGGAATTAATCAGACTAGGTGTCGCGACTACTGCTGCATTGGGGATAATGACACGCATATAAACCTGCTTGTTGGTCATTCCTAAGCTGCGAGCAGCCTCGATTTCTCCCGGATCTACGGACAAAATTGCTGCCCGGATGGTCTCACTGGCATAAGCCGCTTCGTTGAAAGCAAAGGCAACAATCGCAAAGACAGACGCTGGAATCTCGTTGATATTAAAGCTTGTCCCATACTTCTGATTGATAGCCTTGAGCAATAAAGGAATCCCAAAATAGGTCAGCATGAGCTGGACCAGCAGAGGCGTTCCTCTCAGAAAACTGACAAAGAAAGCCTGAATCGGATACAGGACTTTAACCCGATTAATCTTGACGATAGCAAAAACCATGGCAAGCAGAATACCAAAGACTGCACCACCCGCTGTCAAGAGAAGGGTGATTGGTAGATTTTGCAAAATGCCAGGAATAGCCTCAAAAACAGCCCTTAAACTAAATAATTTACCATCTGGAATGAACTTGAGGATCTCCTCATACCAACCAGTTGTCAGAAGATAAGTTGTAACCACTATTATTACTTCCTTTTCTTGATAATGAAATATTTTAACACAATTCTGGAACAAAACAAAGAATTTGCTTCGCTTTTACTGTCTTTTAGCAGTCAAAACATGAGTAGCTAATGCAAATCTCGTGTTCCTAAATATCAAATAAGCCACACTAAGCCCAATATAAAAATAGACTAGTTTCACTAGTCTATCATATCTATCTCACAAAGACTAATATATTTTTCTTATCACAGCGATAAGAAAAGTATATCACTAAAAGCTTTGGCGCTTAGCCTTACGCTCTGCCCGGCCACGTGCACGATTCTCTGCTCGCTTGGTCTTGCGGCGCTTCTCGTTCACTGCCCACTGGATTTTTTTCTTGTAGCCTGGTTTGATTTTTTTCTTTTTCTTCTTGACCAGCCCCAGCATTTCCGTATCCAGCTTCTCCCGACTCTTTTCCCGATTGGTCCGACGGTCTCGGTCGTAGGTATCCTGGAACTCGTCATCTTTTATCATCTTGGGAGTGAATTTGATCCCCATCTTTTCCAGCTCCCGAATATCTGAGTCGTCGCTCGGCTGGTAGAGAGTAATGGCTGTACCAGGAAGACCATTACGGCCGGTTCGGCCTACCCTATGGACAAAGAAAGACAAGTCCTGAGGAATGGCATCGTTGATAACATGGCTGACACCTTCGATATCAATCCCCCGCGCAGCCAAGTCAGTAGCGACAATATACTCAAAATCCAGATTCTTGACCTGATTCATGATGCGCTTGCGCTCCCGCGGAGCAATATCGCCATGAATTTTAGCAACTTTGAGCCCTTGAGCTGTCAGATAGCTGTGTAGCTCATCTGCCCTCATCTTGGTATTGACAAAAATCATAGCCAGATAAGGCTGCAGGAGCTGACTGATTTGATAAATCTGGGCATTCTTGTCTCGCCCCTTGGTTGACAGAAGCCAGTTTTCAATGGTGTCCGCAATGACCGTCTTGGTCTTAATCTGCTCAATCACTGGATTAGACAGGTATTTTTTCAAAAAAGGTTGGAGCTTCTGCGGAATGGTCGCTGAGAAAACGAGAAACTGCAGGTCTTTAGGCAACCGGCCTGCAATCTTATCAACCGTCGCCAAAAAGCCCATGTCCAGTGTCATATCTGCCTCGTCAACGACAAAGGTCTTGGCCTTGTGAATAGCCAAATCGCCTGACTCTACCAAGTCATAAATCCGACCAGGCGTTCCGATGACGATATGAGGCTGACTGGACTCTAACTTTCCAATCTGACGAGCCTTGTCTGTCCCACCAACATAATTGGCCACCCGAATCTCTCTTTCAGAAAAGCTAGCTAACTGCCGAGCGGCCTGATAAATCTGCGCTGCCAGCTCCCGACTTGGGGCTGTAATAACAGCCTGCACGCTGTCTGCTTCCTCATCCAGCATTTGAAAGATCGGCAGCAAAAACGTATGGGTCTTACCAGAGCCTGTCTTGGACTCCCCAACCAAATCCCGACCTGACAATACGACTGGAATCAGCTTCTCTTGGACTGGAGTCGCTTCAACGAAGTTCAAATCCCTGAGCGCTTCTTGAATATAATCTTTAAACTTAAATTCTGTAAATTTCATCTTGTCCTCTATTCTATTATCCTAACTATTATACCAAAAAAATAACCATCCTGCTTACCCTCAAATCTAAGAAGCAGAAAAGCGAGCCAGAGACTCGCTTCTTGCTATAGATATAGGATAGCTAGGGTCAAAAGACTGCCCACGATACCGATTCCCCAGAAGAAGAAATCGACCTTCCACTCGCTCCACTCCTTGCCGTGGCCAGTTAGGCCTCCCAGCTCAAAGTGGTGATGAACCGGGGTCATCCGGAAAATCCGCTTGCCACCAGTCAGCTTGAAGTAGGTCACCTGCATCATGACCGAGGTCGTCTCAAACACATAGACGATTCCAATCAAGAGCAGGGTCCACTCTTGGTGAAGGGAAATAGAGATAGCAGCCAGCATACCGCCCAAAGCCAGACTTCCTACATCTCCCATGAAGATTTTAGCAGGCTTATGGTTGAAAACAAAGAAGCCTAGCAAGCCACCAATCATACTGATGATGACAATCAAAATATCAAAACGCTTCTGCTCAACAGCAATCACAGCATAGGCCACCAAGCTAATGACCACCGAAATGCTGGCCAAACCATCAATTCCATCCGTCAGATTGACAGCATTGGAGAAGCCAATCAGCCAAAAAAGGACGAAAAAGACATAGAGGAAGCCTATCTGGACAGGAACGGTGAAGATATTCAGCTGGTCACCTGCACCGTGCTGATTATAAAAGAAGTAAAAGACAACTCCACCGACTAGCTGCAGAAACAGTTTCTGCTTGGGATTAAGACCCTCGTTGATCTTACGAAACACCTTAAGGAAATCATCCAAAAAGCCGACAACGCCATACAGGACCAAGATAAAAAGAATCATGATGAGGCCGTTGGACAGCTGATGCGAAAACAGACCGATAACAAAGCTGGCCAGAACAGATGTCAAAAGAAAGACAGTACCACCCATGGTTGGTGTTCCGGCCTTGGCCTGATGCTGCTTAACATCTTCGTGCATCTGTTGGCCTGTGATACGAGCCTTATGGTAAAAACGAATAAAGGCAGGAATGCCGATGATAGTTAGGATAAAAGTTACGATTCCTGCAATAAGAGCAATAAGCATATTAGTCTCCCATTGTAATTGTTATTTTCTTGAGTTTTTTCAGCGAAGTATTGGTCTTCTCGCTCTGCTTGACGACCTTGGAGCCCTCTCCTTTGAAAGTGACTTCGATGTCCTGCCACTTGGCAAAACGTTCGACATTGGCCTTGGTCCAGCCGTACATATCAGGCAGACTGTCTAAATCATCTGACAAGATCAAAACCTGCTGGTTGGCCTTAAGATTTTTACCTTCTTTGACAGATACTTTTTTAATCTTGCCACCTGTTCCCAGCACAATTGGTTGGACGAGGTTGCGGCGCAATTCATCTGCCAGACCGCCAGGACTGACTTGATGTTTCAGACCTAGTTGCTTGGTCAGTTCTTCCAGTGATGGCATTTTATAACTGGTTTCTTCAGTGACTGTTTCAAGAGCCGGAGTCGCTTCCGTTGTCAGATTAAGGCTGTCTTTGAGAGCGACTGCTTCTTCCAAGACCGGATTGACCACTTCCTGCCAGAATATTGGCTGGAATTTTTCCTCAGGCTGCTGAACTGTCACATACATGATAAAATCTGGATCCTCGGCAGGCGTCATGACTACAATGGAGTTGATATTGTTATTTTCTCCATCCAAATACCCGTTAGCCGTCGCAATTTGGGCTGTCCCCGATTTAACAGCAACATTTTGTCCAGCTACTTGGATAATGGGACCATCCGATGAATAGAGGGTACCAAATTGAGGATCAGTCCCTACCGTAATCATGTAATTACGGGTCTGTTGGGCAACCGAAGCGGGTACTGGATTGCCGACAATCTCTCTTTGTGATTTACGAGCAGTTTCATGCTTGCCGTCGTAAATCGCACTGATAAATTTAGGCTCCAACATTTCCCCATCATTTGCAATGGCAGAAAATGCACGCAACATCTGCGTTTGGGTCACCGAAATCCCTTGACCGAAAGAAGACATGGCTTGAGTGACATAGTTATCTCCTGGTAGGCCTCCAAAACCTTCGTCTCCCATTCCAAAACGTGTAGGAAGTCCGAACTTAAAGAGTTTGAGGTAATTCATCCAGACAGCATTTCCCATCTTCTGTTCTAGCTTGGTCATCCCAATGTTACTTGAAAAGGCAAAAGCTTGGGCAATATTCATATAGCGACCTTCAGACAGTCCCATATTGACATCCCAGTCACGGATGGTCGCATCTTTTACCTGTAGTTCGTTACTGTAGTATACCTCATTATAGGCTGGGAAGGTCCCATGATCAATCGCCGAAGCTAATAACATTACCTTCATGGTTGAACCAGGTTCATATTGATCTTGATAAAGAATCGTGTTCCAGGTTCTCAGATTCTTAATATCCAAGCCTTCTTTGGTATCTGCATTATAGGTTGGACGTTGCGTCGTTGCAAGGATTTCCCCTGTTTTGGCACTGACCAGGGTCGCACTGACATATTTACCTTTCACCTTTTCTTGGAAGACATCCATACGCGTTTCGAGATAGGTTTGAAGTTCCGCAGAAAGGGTTGTGTAGACATCCTTGCCATCCTCTGCCTGTACAGAGACCTTTTCCGACCCAGGGACAACATTACCATTTCGGTCTTTTTCGTAGGTCACAATTCCATTCTGACCAGCAAGAATCCTATCCAGTGCCTGCTCCATGCCAGAAGTCCCTTTTAGCGTCTTATTACCTTCCTTATCCTCCTGCAGCTGGGCAAGACCGATAAACTGGGAGGCAAAGACACCGTTACTATAACTGCGGTTGGGACTAGTAGTAAAGTCAATCCCTTCAATACCAGCAGCTTCAAAGGCTTCCCGCATGGCATTCATATTACTGTAGGTAATGCCATTGCCCTGGGCCCCGAAGGAAACCTGCTTGAGATTTTTCTGAGACAGCTGGGTTTTGACGTAGTCCTTATCCAGCTCTAGGTATTGATTGAAAATCTCTGCCACCTTATCGTACTGGGATTCTTCTACATAGAGAATCTTGCCGGTAGCTGACTTGTAACTCTTGTCAATAATGGCATAAACATTATAAGTCGTGGCATCCTCTGCAATGGGAACTCCATTTCGGTCATAAATCGTTCCACGCCGGGCAGCGACTGTGACAGTCTTTTGATGGACCACTTCTGCTCCCTTTGATAAATTAACACCGAACTTCTGGTCTGTCCCGATAATAATGGCAAAATTAATCAAGAAAACGAAAAAGAGAAAGATAGCTAAGATGCTCATGCTCTTTCCCACTTGCCGCCGATTGTATTCAGGGGTTTGCCTATTTTTCAGGGCGTATTTTTTAATTCTTTCAAAAATTCTATTCTTCATCCGTTGAACTCACCGTTTTACGATTTCCCTTCTGGAGTTTCATATCCTGAGAGCTGGCCAGCTGGGACAGCCTTTCATAGCGGGTCAGTTCATTGACTTCCTGCTTGATGTCGGCCAGTTCTGTCTGCTCCGCCTCAATCTGCGTATTGACTTCCGTCAAATCCCGGTCCACCTGCAATAGCTTGGTCTTCATAAAGACGATGCTGACCGCTAAAATAATGGCAGTCAAAACGATGGAGCCGTAAAAGGCCTTCTCAACTCGGGAAAATTTTCGCATCTGATCTTGAAGCGGGTTTGGTCTTTTTTCTGACATTTCTTCCTCACTTGTGTATCTTACGGGCCACGCGCAGCTTGGCGGAATGAGCCCGGTTATTGCTTTCTAATTCTTCTTTGCTTGGTAAAATTGGTTTGCGGCTGACCAGCTCCAGCTTAGGCTGCAGTTCATCTGGGATGAAGGGCAGGCCCTTAGGAACATCTACTGTTGACGCCTCCTTGAAAAGCTGCTTGGTCAGACGGTCTTCCAGCGAATGAAAAGTAATGACCGCAATCCGGCCGTCCACCGCTAGCAGATCAATGGCCTGCTGAATAGACTCATCCGCTGCGCCCAATTCATCATTGACTTCAATCCGAATAGCTTGAAAAATCTGCTTGGCCGGGTGGCCTTTCTTCTTCAGCTCCTTAGCTGGCTTAGCTGACTTGATAATTTCAGCCAATTCTGTCGTTGTTTCAATAGGCTTGATACTTCTAGCCTGCTCAATCTTGCGGGCAATCTGCTTAGAAAACTTATCTTCGCCGTATTTAAAAAAGATTCGTACCAAATCCTGATAGCTATAATGATTGACAACCTCAAAAGCTGTCAAGGCTGCATCGCGGTTCATGCGCATATCCAAAGGCGCATCCTGTTTATAGGAAAAACCACGCTCACGCTGATCCAGCTGAGGGCTGGAAACGCCTAAATCATAACAAATCCCATCAATTTCTTCTACACCGGCTTCTTGCAAACGGCTCTTGAGGTGGCGGAAATTGTCCTTGATAAAGGTCACCATCCCCCGCTCTACATAAGGAGCCAAGCGCTTTTTAGCATTGTCAATAGCCGTCTGGTCCTGATCAAAGGCATAGAGATGCCCTTCGTCTCCGAGCTGACTCAAAAGATATTCGCTGTGACCAGCACCGCCAAGGGTCGCATCGACATAGATGCCGTCAGGCTTAACCGCCAGCTGGTCAACCGTTTCATGAAGAAGAACCGTAATGTGATGAAATTCGTTTGTCATATCTTACTTATTATATCACATTCAAAAGCAAAAAAAAATTTAAAAGAAAAAGTAAGCGGATGAAATCCTTTTTTAAATTTTTTGTCAGATATACTTGACACTTTTTCCAAAAAGTATTATACTAGCATAAAATAAAAGTCAAATATAACTGACAAACTTACTGGAAGTTATCAGTTATAGAATTAGAAAGGAAGGGTGTAATGAATCGTGTCAAAGAATTTCGAAAAGAAAAAAAGATGTCTCAGCTAGAGTTGGCCAAGTCTATCGGGGTATCGCGGCAAACTATCAATATGATTGAAAACAACAAATACAACCCCACCCTCGAGCTCTGTATCAATCTGGCTAGAGCGCTGGATACTGACCTCAACGCCCTCTTTTGGGAGCCCCAGCTGACAGATGAAGAGTCAAATGACTAAGAATTCTTCCCTGCAGCAACATTCATACCTAAAGAAAGGAAACAAACATGAAAAAAGAAACATTCTCAGACAAGATGATTAAACGATTTTACGGCATTACCGGACCTTTGGACGAGCAAAAGCGCCAACAGGCTGAGCATCTAGGAAATATAGGCTTCATTTGGCTTTTCTTTATTCTGATTTTTGGCAATGCCATCGCCTTTCCCCTAGCCTTTCGCTGGCCCAAAATTATCGCTGTTGCCTATCCTATCCTGCTGGAAATCCTTATCCTCGGCTTCTGTGTCTATATAGTCATTCAAGCACGGCGCAAAGGAATTGATGACCTAGAGCTAGGACTTCAGGATGAAAAAGAAGAAAAAGCTATGAAACATGCTGGTCTCAAAGCAGGTTTCTCCTATTGGCTGCTCTTTTACCCTCTCTTCGGCATCATGATAGCTGTCATGGAAAAGAAAGATATCCTACAAATTTTACTTCAACCTAAACTCATTATAACAGGATTAGCTGCAGGCCTTGGATTTGGACTGATTATGCATTTCATTGCCAAAGGAAAGATTCGTCAAGCACAAAAAAAGGAGGAAGAAGACCTATGAGACTCAATCTCAAAGAAAAAATGGATCTAGGCATTCTGTCCCTCATTATTGCCATCGCTGTTTATTTCTTTTTCCGTATTACAGAGCCTTGGATTTTCTGGCTGGATGTAGCAATCATCGTTAGCTGCATCTATGTAGCCCTCCGCATTTTGAAAAAACATAAACAAGAATAAAAGAATCCCTCGACAGGAACTTTCTAGCTTCCTAGCGAGGGATTCTTTTATATTACTTTAAGACTCTGGGACATCCAGACTACGGCCGTGAAGGCCTTTCTCGCGCTGAATTTGACGCAACTTCTCAGGTGTCACATCATTGCCATCCTCATCAACAATCTTGATGCCTTCGATGTGATGGCGAACAGAACGACGGTAGCCTTCGATGTACTCTTCACGAAGCTTGGCTTGTTCCACTTTTTCCTCAGCAGTTAGACCTTCTGTTTTTTTCTTCTTAGCCAGTTCATTAATACGGGCAATTTTTTTAGGATCCATGATTCTACCTCTCTTACCTTTTATTTGGTATTAATCTGATTAAACTGGGCCAGCTGTCCCGCTTTGGCCGTCAAAGACGCCAGGAGAGCTAGGCGGTTGTTACGCACAGCTTCATCTTCTGCCATGACCATGGTATGGTCAAAGAAAGCGTCAATAACTGGACTGAGAGCAAAGAGTTGGTCCAGATTGGCAGCTAAGTCAGGCGTCAGCTCCACTTTTTCAATAGCAGCTGCCAAGTCTTTTTCCTCTTGATTTTCAAAGAGTGCTGGATTGACAGCTGTCTGCCCTTGAGCTTTCTCAGCTAGATTAAAGACCCGAGACAGGCTTTCGACTGCTGACTTGAAGTTGTCTTCCTGAGCTTTTTCTGCTAGGAGTGCAGCTGTTTCTACCAAATCGCGTACGACAAAGTTAGTGCTTTGAAGAACAGCCGTCACGATGTCTTTGGGAATGCCTCGATCCATCATTTTCTCAACACGAGCACGGAAGAAGTCCAGCACGGCCTCTTGATTGTCATAGCTTAGACTATCAAACTTGAGTTCGTAAAGTCGACCAAGAAGCTGAGCCAAGTCAATGTTCCAGCCAAACTTGTCCAAGATACGCACGACACCCTGAGTCGCACGGCGCAATGCATACGGGTCATTAGAACCACTTGGAATCAGCCCAACTGAGAAGAAGGACAGAATAGTATCCAGCTTATCAGCCAGAGCCAAGACTGCTCCGACCTTGGTGTCAGGCAATTCCCCATCTGCTGAAGTCGGCATATAGTGCTCCCGAATGGCAGCTGCCACCGCAGCATTCTCACCAGCCAGAAGAGCATACTTCTCACCCATGATACCTTGCAGCTCATCAAACTCACCAACCATGCCAGTCAGCAGGTCAAACTTATAAATAGCCGCTGCACGGGCCAAGTCAGCCGTCTCATCAGCATCCAATCCTGCTTCTTGCGCCAAGAGAGCAGCAATCTTGCCAGTCCGCTCCATGTGCTCTGCCAGAGAGCCAATCTTTTCGTGAAAGGTCACATTGCTCAGCTTTTCAACCAAGTCGGCAATAGCCAGCTTCTGGTCTTCTCTCCAGAAGAATTCCCCATCTTCCAGACGAGCCACCAAGACTTTTTCATTTCCCTTGATGACATTTTCTAAGTGCTCTGCATTTCCGTTGCGGACAGAGATAAAGTGTGGCAAAAGCTTACCTTCACTATCACGCACAACAAAGTAACGCTGGTGCTCTTTCATGGAAGTTACTAAGACTTCTTCTGGAACCTCTAAGTATTTAGAATCAAAATTACCTAAGAAAGCAGTTGGATATTCTACCAGATTCAACACTTCATTGAGCAAGTCTTCGTCAATCTCGATAGAAACTCCGTGCTCCTCTTCCAGTGCTCGAATCTGCTCGACAATCATATCTCCCCGCTCAAGAGGACTGGTAATGACAAACTGAGCCCGCAAGTCATCTTCATAGGAATCCGCTGAAGCAATCTCCGTTTCTTGCCCCAAGAAACGGTGTCCTCGGCTAGTACGGCCGCTCTTGATATCCAAGAAATCCAAATCAAAGGCCTGCTCATCTAAGAGTACAGTCAAGGTGTGGACCGGGCGGATGTATTCAAAGGTGTTGTTGGCCCAGTGCATGCTGACAGGGAAGATCAAAGCTTGCAGAACTTCCGTCACTGCTGGGGTGATCTCCTCTACCGGGCGGCCGATTTCTTCCTTGGTCACATAGACGTATTCTTCCCCTTTGATTTCACGGAAAGTAATGTCCTCAACCGTCAAGCCCTTGCCACGGACAAAGCCTTCAGCAGCCTTGGTAAAGTTGCCATCTGCGTCCAGAGCAATTTTCTTAGAAGGGCCTTTGAAATCTTCGGTCAAATCAGACTGCTTGTCCGCCAAGCCAACCACGCGCACCGCCAAACGGCGAGGCGTAGAGAACATTTCAATTTTCTCAAAGGTCAGACGATGGTCTGTCAGGAAGGCTCCCATCTTGTCGCGCAACTGCTTCATGCTCGGTGTCACGACATAGGCTGGCATTTCCTCCAAGCCTAATTCAACTAATAAATTTTTTACCATGATTATTCTCCCTCCTCTGCCAAGAGTTTCTCGCGAGTCTCTGCATCCAAAAGCGGATAGCCCAGACGCTTACGCTCAGCCACAAAGGTCTTAGCCACAACACGCGCCAGGTTACGAATACGGGCAATGTAACCAGCCCGCTCTGTCACAGATACGGCTCCACGCGCATCCAAGAGGTTAAAGGTATGCGAGCATTTGAGAACATAGTCATAGGCTGGGTGCACCAGATGCTCGTCCAGACAGCGCTTAGCTTCCGCTTCAAATTTCTCAAAATTCCCCAAGAGCAAGTCTTGATTGCTGACCTCAAAGCTGTACTTGGAATGTTCATACTCAGGATGAGTGAAAATTTCGCCGTACTTAACGCCATCAGCCCACTCAATGTCGTAGACTGAGTCCACTTCTTGGATATAAGAAGCCAGACGCTCCAGACCATAAGTCACCTCAGCAGTCACCGGCTGAGTTGGCAGACCTCCAACCTGCTGGAAGTAAGTGAACTGAGTGATTTCCATGCCATCCAGCCATACTTCCCAGCCCAGACCAGCTGATCCAGTTGACGGATTTTCCCAGTTATCCTCGACAAAGCGGATATCGTGCTCCAGCGGATTGATGCCCAAGAGCACCAAAGACTGCAAGTAAAGTTCTTGGATATTACTTGGAGATGGCTTCATAACCACCTGAAATTGGTGGTGCTGGTAAAGACGGTTAGGGTTTTCCCCATATCGTCCATCTGCTGGGCGACGAGACGGCTCGACATAGGCCGCATTCCAAGGCTCAGGACCAATAGCTCGCAGGAAGGTATAAGGACTCATCGTTCCCGCCCCCTTCTCATTATCATAAGCCTGCATGAGCATACAACCTTGATCATTCCAGAACTGTTGTAGAGTCAGGATAATTTCCTGAAAGGTTAATTTCTTAGACATTTTTTACTCCTTTAGTTTATTTAGATTTCTTGCGAAGCGTTCAAAAGGGAACGATTATTTCCCTTTTGAAAAGCTAGTACATCGCCTAGACAAACCGCCCATAGCGGTTGTCGTCAGTCAATCGAACCTTTAGGTTCGCAATTGACTTTGGCGAGGTGAAAGGTAAGTTTCTTGGACATTAGTTACTCCTTTTGTTTATATCTCTTTGTCTATTATTTTCTGCTGTATGAACCAATCCAACAAGGGAAGTGTTTTATCTGTGTTTGCCCACCGATGATAAGAATCAAAGACCGCTTGCACACTGCCTAGATTTTCTACTAGCTTGTCAACGGTCAAAAAACTGCGCCAGTATTCGTAAAAAATACTAGCATAATTCCCTTGATAAGTCGAAGTACCGAAATCATTCAATGAGTGCCAACCGTGCTTTTTCTGAAAGAGCTTTACGAGAGCCTGATTACAAGCTTTTTCCACTCGAAATTCCTCAATTGTAAAGAAATACTTGCGGCTAATATACTCAACCATCCCTTCTTCAAACCAGATATAGGCACCGTATCCATCAAAATCATCTGAAAAATGCTCCGACCAATGAGCTAACTCATGGCCCACAATCTGCAAGAGAAAATTTTCAGACAAAGACTGATAGTGGTTTGCTATTGCTTGAGTTTGGTGAGCGGACTCGTAATTCTCCAACTGAAGGAGATACAAATCTTTCCAAACCGTCAATTCGGGAGTCATAACCATCCGCCTATCATTTGTATAGGCTGGTACAGGAATTTCCCGAATGATCTGCGTAGCAGAATCAAAATCGGACCAAATGATGGCTTGCGGCAAGTCATAAACCGCAAACTCGTCTTTTAAAAATGTTAGATAATCCTGCAACTTTGCGGAATTCTTTGCGACGAAATCTCGAAAAGCTGCTAATTGGTTCTCGTCTTTTACAAGATAAAGGTTCTCCACGAATCTCCTTTCTTTCGAACAATAGACTCAGTACGCAAAAGAACCACATCCGACACTCCTAGGCTCTTCAACCTAGGGGCGTCAAGACGCGGTTCCACCCTAATTTATTACTTCATTACTTTAAAAATTATAACCGAAAGCGCCATCTGCACTGCTTCCCTATCCGGCTCACACTATCCCGAACTCGCTAAAAAGTAGACAATGAGAATTCTTTCTAAAAAAGATTATAGCAGAAAATAGGGCCAATGTAAAATACTTATCGAAAAATCCCTCAAGTTTCAACTTAAGGGATTTTAACTGACTTGAAAACCAATTAGACTTGTTTAGGTTTTTTCGGTCTGACTACTCTTGGCTTTCTGCCATCAAGTTTTCTCTTGGCTGCTCTGAGATTGGCAATGGCTTCTTTGACATCTTCCTGGCTGGCACCTGGATTAGCCAAAACTTCCTTAGCCTGTGCATAAGCTTCTAGATAAGCCGCCTTCACCGTATCAGTCGCATAGATAAACTTATTGCTGATGGCTTGGTAATGCACCTCATCATCGACTAGCTTCTTAAGATTGGTAAAGTTAGTCGCCTTACCATCCAGCTTCTTCTCTGCTGTAGCCAGCTGAGCCAGAGCTGTATCGATTTGCTCCTGGGTAACCTTGTCCTGCACCAAGAGCAGAGCCACTGCTTGGAAGGCCTTGTCATAAGCACGGCGAGTCCTATCCTTAGCATTGGCATAAGCCCCTGTCTTAGTGGTAGCTGCATAAGCTTCCACAGCCGCCTTAACCGCAGCAATATCAGAGTCCTTGCCGTCTAGATTAGCAGATGCTGTTTCTAGTTTTGCTCTTACGGCATCAACTTGCGTTTGGGTCAGTTTGCTTGTCAAAGCTTCCTTGGCTGCCTGATAGGCTTGGTCGTAGGCTGTGCGCTTCGCTGCAGAAGCATTGTAATACTGAGCAGTGCCGACCAGACTAGACTGCTGATTGACAGCCGCCAGCAAGCCTGACTTGACGATAACTCCCAGTTTCAGCAGGTTGTTTTTGCCCTCTTTGACCTCGACAGTCGGCTCAGTTTCCCAGAGCTCGTAGCCGGTCGGCAGGTTGACAAAGACAGAGTAGAATCCAGATGCTACGGATCTTCCGAAGGCATGCTTGCCAAACAGTTCTGCTGGAAGCGTATAAGCATCGCCATTATTATTCTTGAGAACCACTTGGGTATTCTTCGGAACAGCTTGATCAAAGGCAACGCTGACCGGTGCAAAGACCAGCTTCTTGACCAGAAACTCAATCGTCTTAAAGCTATCTTGGGCTGTCAGCTCAAACTCCTGAGTCAGAGCGCTGTAGAAACGAAGCTCATCCTTATCATAAGTAAAGATCTCAGCTGTGTAGCGTCCAAACGGCAGAGCATTGATTTTCTTGCCCTTGTCCAGTTCGACATACTTGCCCTTGCTGTCCTTGATCCGATAGATAAAGGTCGAATGCACATCTTGACGCGTATTGGCATCCACCAGAGCGACACGGATGCGCCCATCATTTTCAGCACTGACTAGCTCTGACAAAGCTATGGCATCACGGTTACCCGCATAGTCCTCTACCACATAGAAGATCTTAGACTTGTCCACTCCTTTTGGCAAGGTGTAGCTGCCATCCGCATTGGCTGAGATGTAAACCCGACGCTCGTAATCACGCTCAATGCCAAAATCATCCACTGCTTTATAGGTCTCTTTCCCTTTTTCATCTGCTTGCAGATAGAAGACCTGTTCTCTCAAAATACCGCCGTTGCCAACATCTTTTGGCTTACGAGCCGTAAAGGTTTCCGCACCATCCTTGGTACTGATATAGCCTGAGCTAATCAAAGGCTTCTGATTATCAATCTGCAGGTTAAAGCTAATCTGCTGCTCTTTAGCACCTGGTACATCTGGCGTATAGCGAACCACATAGGTATAGAGGCCATCTTCCAGCTTCTCACCCTTGCTATCACGACCATCCCAGTATGTATCTTCTAGTAGGTAGGACTTAGGATTGTCTGACCGACCACTATAATAGTTCTTGCGGCTTTCTCTAATCGTGCTGCTCTGCCAGATTGGGAAGCGATAGTCCTTATCATCTGCCGTATAGACACTAGCTGTCAGATTATTGATATTACGATAGAGAACTGTCCGATACTGGATGCTGTCCTGATTGCCATCACCATTAGGTGAGAAGGCCAGACGAATCTTGCCATCCGCTCCCAGCTGCAGCACATGCTTACCATCCGCATTTTCTGCAGTTCCCAGTACAATTGAGCTGCGAGCAGCTGTTCGACCGGTAGAGTAGAGTGTATCATTTGACTCTGTCACAAGGGAAGAGACATTGTCATCAGATAGGATACTCTTGTCCTCTGGCACTGGATAATAGAAGCCTGACTTGCCTTCTTGGACCAGATCATAGATTGGTCTTTCTACAGCTGGAAGATCTTGGAATTGCCCACGGAAGCCCATAAATGGCAGGCTAACCACATCGCCGTCATCCGCTGGATCCACAAAGCGGACAAAGCCTTCTAAGAAATAGCCGTTCGGCATCTGCTTGATCAACTCTTCCGCAAACTTAGCAGTATTTACCTTGACCGTCACTTTCTGGCTGCTATGAGCCTTGACGGTAACTTCTGGCCAGACCGTTTCGGTTAGTTTGCGAGGTGTCAGGGTAAAGTAGCCATCCTTGACCGCATCCGTGTTGGTATTGACAATCATCTTCAGTGTCCGATCCTTATCCGTGATATTATGAACCGTAACATCAAAGGTGAAGCTGTCTTGGACATTGCCTAAGGAAACGCTAGGATATTGGTTATCCCCTGTCACATAGAGACCGGTAGAAATAGCCGCTGCCGTATCCACGATACCAGCTCCCTGCTGACGCGGAGAGGTATAGACACCAGTTTCCTTGTTGACGTGCAGCTTAGCTGTGGACATGATAAGCGCTTTGACCAAATCGGCATTCTGGGCAGGCGTCAAGTCTGGATAGTGCTGAAGGAGATATTCCTTGACTAAAGCTGCAACACCAGCCACATGAGGCGTAGCCATACTGGTTCCCTTCATAGAGCCATAGGTATTGTCATTAAGCGATGAGTAGATATCGCCACCTGGTGCTGTCACATCTGGCTTGAGCAAACCATCTGTCGTCACACCCCAACTAGAGAAGTCAGACAGACTACCTGCTCCTGGATGTGGCCGATTGACCTTAAGACCATTAAAGACCACCTTGTAATTACCAGCTGCCAAAGCCTCTCCATATTCCTTACTGATAAAGGCTGACGGAACCTTTTTAGATTCACTATCCAGGCTCATCGTTAGGTTAGCTCCGTCGACATTATTGTAGATCAGAGCACCAACAGCACCATGGCTGATGGCATTTCTAACCTTTTCAGCGAAGGTAAAGGAACCACGCTGGATAAGAGCCAGCTTCCCTGTCAGATCCTTACCAGCAAAGTCCTCTTCACGACCAAGACCAATATGGACATACTCATATTCCTTGCCCTTTTCAAAGGTTGCATTTGTCTCACCCATGGAGTAGCTGAAATGACCGTTCAAAAGCTTATCGTTCTTTTCCAGACCACGAACTTCCATGACTTCCTCTGTCAGAACTGTGTTATTGACAGAAGCGACTGAGATAGAGCTTTCTGCTGTTGAAGGACTGCCAACTAGACCATAGTCTGGATTTTCAACCAGCGGTTTAGAGTATTCACTTCCGAAGGTATTGTCATTACCCGCCGCAATGATCACACTCACTCCTTTGGCCCGAGCACGCTCAATAGCCGCCTGCAAACTAGGGCTGACATCAACCGTCGAACCTGTTGCTGAGCCTAGACTCATATTGATGGTATCAGCTCCCAGAGCTACTGCATCATCAATGGCTTTGATATAGATAGCGTCGCTAGTTGTGCGTTGACGGTCTGAGAAGACCCGCATAAACATAACTTGTGCTTCTGGCGCAACACCATAGACATACTCATCATTAGGAGCTTTCTTGTTGGGATTTCCCGCTGTAATCCCTGTTACGTGCATACCATGCGAGTAACTGTTCTTTTCCTTGATATTGTCATCACCGTCGATATAGTTATAGGCATAGACAACCTTGCTGTTGTACCACTTCCCGTAGTCAATACCGGCCTTTTTCTTAGCCTCTTCCAGAGCTGCCTCTGTCTGATACTTGGCCTTTGACGGGTCAGAGATCTTCAGAACCTCATGATGGACATCCAGACCTGAGTCGATAATGGCTACCACACGGCCTTGACCTTTATAACCCTGTGACCAGGTCTGAGGGACCTTGATAATCTCATTGGTACTGATGCTGTTTGGCTTAGCATCTTGAGAAGTTGGTGACTCTGCTACTGCATCAGGTTTAGATGCTGGCTTGTCTGAGTTTGCGGCTGACAGAGACTCTGCTGTCGGACTAGCTGGAGCTGTCGGCTTGGTCTCTGTGGCAGAAGGCTGAGTTACCTTCTCAGCACTTGAAGAAGCCTCTTCTGATGAAGAAGTCGCTCCTTTTTCTACAGGAGCTGCGGCTGCTTCCTTAGCCTCTGCCGTAGAAGGCTGGCTAGCATGCTCTGTACTTGAAGTAGCCGATTCAGAAGAAGCTGGCGTTGCTTTCTCCACAGGGGCTTGAGTTGACGGCTGACTCTCAGGTGTTGCTGCTTGAGAAGCAGACTCAGTCGCTGATACCACAGCAGCAGTCGGCTGACCTTGCCCTGACGAACTAGTGGCCGCCTGCTCATCCGCCTGAGCCTGTCCCGCACCAAAAACCAGAGCGGTTCCCAACAGAACAGAAGCCAAACCGAACTTGTATTTACGGAGTGAAAAACGTTGTCTTTGCATAGAAGTCTCCTTACCTTATTTATAAACCATATTATAATAAAAATTTTCTGACAATTCATACACATATAACAAATGTAACAAAAACGTAATAATGACGAACGTTATAGTCAAGAAAAGCTATATGATAAAGTTTCAATCATCTATTTATTTGAAATACAGAACAAATACATGTTAAAATCCGGAAATAAGAAAAACTCTCGATTCATTTATGACCGAGAGATTTATTTTATATTGTAAATAGTACCTAAAACTCATTGAAACTAAACCGACCAATGACTAGTAATTTTAGGGCTTATTAATCCTGAAATGTTATTCACTATCACTACGATAAATTTCCATTTTCTTATGGAAGTACCGTTCCATCATTCCATAAGCAGTATAGGTAATTGCATTGGCACCAGCTGCAATGGTGTCTAAGATATTTTCTTCTGTTTTACCACCAGAAGCAATAATAGGAACATCTGGGTATTGTTCTCTTACCCATTTTACTAATTCAACCGTATCTTTTCCGCCGCTGACATTGAAAATATTCACACCAGCCTCAAGGTAAGGTCCCAGCGGTCGAGATTTATCAATTACTGTATAAATCAGGGGGATATCGACATAGGTCCGGACAGCTTTTGTTGTTTCAATGTCAACTGGTCCATTGAGTACAATTCCCCCAGCATTGTTTTCTTCTGCGTGAGAGGCTAGTCGAGCTGAACGATCACCACTAGTCAAACCACCTCCAACACCAACTAAAATCGGAGCCTTCGCAACTAGTGAAACTGCATTTAAAATCTGGGTATTTGGTGTAAAGGGGTACACACATAGAATAGCATCTGCATTCGTATTGGCAATAAGAGAAACATCTAGGGAATAGACAATTGATTTAATACGTTTCCCATAGATTATGATCCCTGACGCCTCCTTGATACAAGATGGCATTGCAATAATAGAATCACGCAAGGGGCTGGTTACAACTGGAATTTTTTTATTACTTGTCATTATTTTTTTACACTAATCCTTTATTTAATAATAATCTAACACTCAAATTTAAAGCTGAATTTATTAAAATTCAGCATTAAACAATTCTTTTAATTTATATATAACATCATCATTTGATGCATCAATAGAAACAGATTCATTAATTTTAGACAGCTTGGTTAATTCTTTCAAATCTGCATTGTAACCAATGGTATTAACCGTAATACCTAAAGCTTTAATAATGGGTTCAACTCGTTCAAATTCATAGCCGCCATTAGTCTGACCGTCTGATAGAACAAAGATAACAGGTCTAGCACCTGGATTTTCTTTCATTTTATCCAAAATCATCTTCACCGCTACAAGCGTTCCATCATAAGTGGCTGTTCCACCAGATGGCGTCAATCCTTTAATGGCAGATGTGAAGTATGATTTTTGCGTGCTATTCATAGTGTCAATCGGAACATTAATAGTCACATCATCACTATATGAAACTAGACCTATTTGATTTTCTTCATTGATATATTGCAGGGAATTTAGCAATGACTTCTTCAAATTGTTCATCGGCTCACCATCCATAGAGCCAGATACATCTGTTACAAATACACCGACAATAGGTTGGCTATTATTCTTATTCTTTTTCCAAAGGTTCTGCATGGACATCAGCAGATTTCCGTCAGTCGTTTGTTCTTCAAAACTATAATCATCCAGTTTATTAAAACCATATGATGTCGCTTTTGATTGATTATTTCCTTCAAGAATATAGCTAGAGAATTTCTTCAATACTTCTTGTTTAGTAGCATCATTTGTTGTTGCATAAAGCGGTGAATCCTGACGAATACCAAAAGGAACATATTCATAATCACTGAATTCCGGAGTATTGATATAAGTTTGATATGAAATAGACAGAATATCAGCGCTACCATTTTTTGCTGCTTCGCGCAACTGAGTTGTCGTTACAAATGTAGATGGAATGTTATTTTGAAATTGTTGGAACTCTGTTTTAGCTTTGTCACTAATTGGATTTTCTTTATCAAAGGTAAACAGTAATTGCGATAACAAACTCAAACCTGTTGATGAGGTGTAAGGATTTGTATAGCCTAGCAATTTCCCGTCTTTCACAGCTTTGGCTAAGTTTTCAACAGTCACGTCACCATAGGCTTTCTTAATCTCATCATAGACATTTTTTTTCATTAAGAGTCCACTGGTGTTACCGAATAACCGTTCTGAAATCTGAGTGGTAGCTGTTCCACGTGCATTTAAAATATAATTCCATTGTTGATTTGATGGAGTATAGCCATCTGGCACATGATTTTTACTTGCAATATAATCGACTGATGTTCCTGAAGGGATAGAACGAATCGATACGCTGACTGTTTTCCCATCAATCGTTTGGTGCTGGTTATTAAAACTTTCAGCAATTTCATTCAAAATACCATCTTTGCCGCTACCTGCTTTTTCGGAACTAACAAAGATTTCAGCATTGATTTCTCCACCACCTTTCACGGTATAAGGATAAGTTGCATCAATATCTGGCAATTCTTCATTTTCCTGCAAGGAAGTATTTGAAATATCTTTTTTCAACTCTGCAATCTTGGGATCGATTTTCTTATAGTAAGCTTCGACTTCCGTTTTAGCATCTTTTTCTGATAGTTTGGAATTGATAGGTCCATCACCAGAACAAGCAGTTAAAAATAAACTAGCACCAAGCGCAAGAAACAGAGAGGTTTTTTTAAGTTTCATAAATAAACTCCTTCTAAATAAGTTTAATAAGCTCTTTGAGTGATTCTGTCAAGTTCTTCAGATCAATTTCACTTGTTGATGTTTTCACATCAATATAGTTAATCGCTTCAACAATTAAACTATCTGCATCATCAAGCAACTTATTATTATGAATTAATTTAGCTTCAATATTTTCAGCATCTTTCGCAATAATTAATCGACGATAAATGCTTTTGGCATCTTGTAGAATACGAACGCGAATAGAAATTAATTCCTTAGCAATATTTTGAATAATCGGTTGGTCGTTATTCTCAACAATCTCAGCGAAATCATCAGATAATGCTTTGGCATCAAGTAGTTGTTTTAAAATACGTTTTGCATAGTCAATGTATTCAGGATTTTCTATTGTTCCTTGAATATCCGTTAATTTTTCAATCATTGACGCTTCATCGTACAATGGATCTTTTCGTTGTTCTTCTTCAAAAGCAACGAGTTGCAATTCTTTGTTTTTGCTTGCAACATAACTCTTGATCACAAAGACTGCATACAAAATGGTCAGCCCCAAGGCGATGTATGCACCAACATTTATCATTTTAAAAGTTCCAATACCTGAATCAACAATAATATCATCCTTATTAAATATTACTAATTTAAACAGAATGATGGTTAATAAGGTTAATCCGCTAGTTACTAAACCATGCTTTATAATAAATTTATTTATCATAACTTCTACCCATTCACATCAGTCTGATTGATTGTTGTTACAAGCTGTGTTTTCAATTCTTCACGTAATTCACCGATACGAAGCGACGCTCTTTCACGATATTCTCGTCCTTTGGCTTGTGCCGCATCAATATCTTTCAAAGAATTAACAATATCAGATGTCATTGACTCCAAGGTTGTAATATCAATCGCTGCACGCTCACTTTGTTCTGCACTACGCTTACTTGTTTGGTGCAAACTCTTTGTAACATCTTTTAATAATTGGTTTGTAGCATCTGTTACGTATTGATCTGCTTGTAAAGCTTTTTCTGTTTGGGTATTATAAAACGCAGCCATCATGTACATATTCCAAGCTGGAATCATAATCGTTTTGCTACGATTAATCTTTTGGATTAGACCTCGGTTAGTATTGGTCAATGTTTCCAACTGAATAGCCATCGCTTGTGATAGAGACATTTGCGCATCTAAGTCATGGATTTGTTTTTCAAACAGATTTAAGGAGTTTTTATATTCAGTAAGTTCATTAATACTTGTTTGGTCACCACTTTTCGCCTTTTCTTCCAAAGCTGGCAACTCAGACTGATAAGCTTCTTGAATCTTTAATTTACCAGCATCCACATAGACAGACAATCTTTGGAAATTTTCTCTATTACCTTCTTTCATCTGTTCTAAGTCTTTATTGTTTTTAATTAAAGTCAGCTGGTTATTTTCAAGGGTTGCAACTACTCGGTCAATATTTTCTTTAGCAGACTCATATCGAATTTGCAAAGTCTTGATATGATCCTTAGCTTTCTTAAAGATCCCAAAAATACCTTTTGGAGCATCCTCTTCAGAAACAGTTAATTGTGTAGCTAAGCTAGATAAAAGTCCTCCAATGTCACCAACATCTGAAGCCTTGACATGCGATAAAGTCTTGTTTGTCAGTGTCATCAAACTATTAGACTCTTGAGTTCCGTATGATAGAATAAGATCTTCATCACTTAGTACGATGGCATTTTTAACTTGTTCTACAGCCGCATTTTGTTCATCAGTTCTTTCAATAGGCTCAAAAGTTTCTTCTGTAACTTCAGAGATTAGTTTTTCTTCCTCCTTAAATTGTTTTTCAATTTCAGGGGTGATTAATGGTGAGCCAACTGTTGTATCACCAACTGTAAATCCTGCCATATGTATTAAACCAAACCTTCCTAGTTTATAACAAAATAAAACTTGCTTAAGATAAAAATTATTTTATTAGTAATTACTTCTTTAAGCTAAGCAATCACATATCTAACTACTTTATCTTCAGTTTTTTAATTTGATTTTTCCAAACTGCAATAACAGCACTAAATCGAGATAACTCTCTTGCTAGAATAGATGCTAATGAATTTCACATATAAAACAAACTATCCACTCAAGTACAATATAAATTGTATTGCAATGGCTCTTTAATCAAATCGTATTTTAATTTTAACACAATTAGGAACTTTGAGCAATATTAGTATCAAGCTATTCGTTGGCTTATTTGGAGGATGGTAAACTTAGATTTTAATTCTCAGATTTCAAACTCATGTTTGGATAATTTAGCAGAATTTTTGGAAGCTAAAATCGATTAACTGATATCTCTTAAAACAAGTAGCCGAAAGTTAATTTATTATGTCATTTCTTTTTAGCTAATAAACTAAAAATCCCCAGCTCTTTTCCAACTGGGGATAGCTTTAGATTTTTAATTCATACACTTCCTGCCAGCCGGCTGGTCCTAATATACGCTGGGGCTTTTTGCTAAAGCCGGTCTCTCGGTAGAGATAGGAAGCGACTTGATTTCTCTCATTGACGCCTAAGATAATGCTTTTATACATGGGCAAATGCTCTCTTATGAAATCAGGCAAGAGCTTCAGCGTCTGACTACCGTATCCTCGCATCCGAAAGGCTTCATCCGTTGAAAAGCTACGAAGGAGCAGGCTATCTGGCTGACCGCCATAAGTAAACTTCTTTTCTCTAGCATCCAAGATCAGAAAGGTTACGATTTGATGTTCTTCAAGGCTTCTCTATCTGAACTTCGATAGAATCGGATTTTCACCTAAAAATCCATCCCGTCCGGATTTGGTGCGCCACCGGCCAAACCGCTGACATTTTTAAGCACTTCCAAGTCAGCAGCATCTAGCTCGATGCCAAAGCAGTCCAGATTGCTGGCAATCCGGCTCGGAGTGACCGACTTAGGCAGGGGCAGGAAGCCTTCCTGCAAGCTCCAAGCTAGAGCGACTTGGGCAATGGTCTTGCCATACTTGTCTGCCACAGCCTGTACGGCTGGATTTTGGAAGAGCTCACCTTGGCCAAATGGTCCCCAAGCTTCCAGTAAAATCTCATGCTCACGGCAGAAGTTCACCGCCTCTGTCTGATAGACACCTGGAGCCAGGCGGATTTGATTGACAGCAGGAGTCATGCGAGCTGTTTCAAGCAAGGCTTCTAAGTGATGAGGCAGGAAATTGCTGACGCCAATCGTTCGAATCTTTCCGAGATTATAAAGATCTTCCATAGCCCGCCAGACTTCGGCATTGCGCTTTTTCCAAGCATCGTTTTCCCTCAGGGGTTTGGGATTCGGCCAGTGAATGAGGTAGAGGTCCAGATAGTCCAGTCCCAACCGCTCCATTGAGGCAGCAAAGGCCTCTTGAGCCTCCTCATAAGTATGAATGTCATTCCAGAGCTTGGTCGTGATGAAGAGCTCCTCCCGCGGAATGCCGCTATCCTTGATTGCCCGTCCGACACTCTCTTCGTTCTTATAGATAGCTGCCGTATCAATATGCCGATAGCCTGCCTTAAGAGCGGCTAATGTTGCTTGATAGGCTTCTTGGCCATCCTGAGCCTTCCAAGTACCGAAGCCCAGCACCGGAATGCCAACACCATTGTTCAAAAGATATTCTCTCATCTCATGTCTCCTTTATAAGTTCCATCTAATGCCTCCAGCAAGGCAGCTGCTATAGTGTTCACAAGAGCAGAACTGCTCACTTTTTTTCCTTTTTCTTCAGTATTGGCTTGGGTTTAAAGATATTTTCCTTAGTCGGCTCCATACCTTTACTGAAAAAGCTATAGATAATGAAAGCTACTCCTGCGACAAGGATTAAGATTCGTCCAAAGATTAGTCCCGCCAGCAGCAAAACAAGTCCCATTATCAGAAATTTCGCATCAATTCGTTTCATAGCCTACTCCTGTTTACATTATAGTCTCATTATATCACGCCTAAGAAAGCAATTCAAATCTAGGCGAAGGTTATCAAGTTGTCCGCCAATCAAAAAGAACAGGTTTCCCTGCTCTTTCTGAAAAATATAAGGAGACTAATTTAAAATACCTGCGGTTCTCATACATGGAATCGTTCTTGACCATCAAGATAAGTAGCTACCAGCTCTAAATCTTTATCTAAAACGATAAAGTCAGCATCGTAGCCTTCCTTGATCTGTCCGCAGACATCATCAATATGGACGGATTTTGCCGGAATCAGGCTAGCCATCATGACCGCCTGATGAGGATTGGCAATGCCCCATTTGACCACATTTTTCAATCCATCCTTAAGTTTGAGGATAGAACCAGCTAGATTGCCCGTTGACTTGAGCCGAGCGGTTCCTTCCGCCACAACCACTGGAAATTCTCCCAACATGTAGTCCCCATCTTCAAGACCTCCTGCGGTCATACAGTCAGTAATGAGGGCAATATTTTCATGTCCCTTCTGCTTGAGCAAGATGTCACAGGCCTTAGGATCCACATGGTGGCCGTCACAAATCAGTTCCGCATAGGTGTGAGGCAACTCATACATGGCACCAACCATGCCCAGCTCCCGGTGGGTCAAGCCCCTCATACCATTGTATGCATGCACCCAGACACTGGCACCTGCTTCGACCGCAGTTTTGGCTTCATCATAGGTTGCGTTAGAATGCCCCAGAGCAACGGTCACACTTTCATCAGTCAGCGTACGGACAAATTCCTCTACGCCTTCACGCTCTGGTGCGAGAGCAATCTTATTGAGCAAGCCATTTGCGGCCTTCTGCCAAGCACGAAACTCATCCATGCTAGGATCTTTCATATAGGCCGGATTTTGAGCGCCTTTATACTTCTCGGTGAAGTAAGGCCCTTCAAAATAGAGACCGCGAATCTTTGCCCCACTGGCTTCTTGATAGCGAGCACCGATATTTTCAGTTACTGCTAAGAGCCGCTCATAGGACGAAGTCAGGGTTGTTGGTAAAAAGCTGGTCACACCGGTAGTCAAGAGACCCTCACTCATGGTATGAAGAGTTCCTTCGATGTTATTGTCCATGACATCAACACCGCCAAAGCCGTGAATATGAGTGTCCACCAGACCTGGTGCAATCGAGTAGCCACTGTAGTCTATGACTTCTGCATCCTGCGGAACAGACTGCACCAGCTTGCCAAATTTGCCGTCAATCAGCTCTAAATAACCGCCCTGACGGATTCCCTGAGGATAGAAAAATTGATCTGCTTTGATATATGTAGGCATAAGACTGCCTCCCTTTTTCTTGACTTCTGTATTCTCTGCCATTCAAAGCGGAATTCTGTGATAGAGCTAGCATCTTTCTATAGCTGCTTTCTAACTCCCGCTTTTGAATCTCTGAGTTTTCTTAACTATATTATAACTCTTTCTTTTTTATTTGTAAATGGTATATACCTATTTTTGCAAAAAATTGTTATATTAAATTAAAAAAACAGAAAACCCAGCCATGATAGCTGAGTTTCTGCTTTATTTTTTCTCTAAATCACGCAGCATCTGGTCGATTTTATTGCCATACTCAATGGATTCGTCCTTGACAAAGATCAAATCTGGAATCTTGTACATCTTCAGATTGTGACCCAGCTCTCGTTTGATGGTACCAGTCGCTTTTTCCAGACCGGTTTGAGCTTTTTGATTATCAGAGGCCAGATTGCTCATAATCGTGTAGTAGACCTTGGCCATGGATAGGTCGCCCAGCATTTGGACATCGGTAATGGTCACTCCCTGCACCCTCGGGTCACGAACTTTCTTCTGCAAGATTTCATTGACTTCGCGCTTGATTTCCATGCCTACACGGTCTGTACGAAAATTATTTGCCATGAGATTTCCTTTCTAATTTTTCTCTTCTGCAATATAAGCTAGGCCTAGCCTAGCTTATATTTTAGTTTTAATGAATGAAATTTGATCTAAACTCTTTGTGAAAAAGATGTGGAACTAGAAGTATCAACTTCCACCAACAATGATTTTCACTGCGAGTTTTTAACGGACTTCTTATCTTATTTCTTAATTTCTTCCATGATGTAGGCTTCAATCGTGTCATCTACTTGGATGTCATTGTAGCCATCAATCATGAGTCCACCTTCGCGGCCGTTAGTAACTTCCTTAACATCATCCTTGAAGTGCTTGAGGCTGGCAAGCTCCCCATCGTAAATCACGACGCCGTCACGGATAACGCGAACCTTGGAATCACGGGTAACTTTACCGTTGATAACCATAAATCCACCGATAGTACCAACCTTGGAAACCTTGAAGGTCTCGCGGATAAGAGCTTCCCCAATGATCTTTTCTTCGTATTCTGGGTCCAGCATTCCCTTCATAGCATCTTCCATTTCTTCGATAACCTTGTAGATAATGCTGTGGAGACGGATTTCGACATCATCAGCTTCTGCCTGCTGGCGAGCTTGAGATGTAGGACGCACGTTAAATCCGATGATGAAGGCATTTGAAGCTTCTGCCAGTGTCACGTCAGATTCATTGATAGCACCAACTGCTGAGTGGACGATGGTAATCTTAACGCCTTCCACTTCAATCTTCTGCAGGGAAGCAGACAGGGCTTCTACAGAACCTTGTACATCAGCCTTGATGATAACATTGACAGACTTAACTTCACCAGCTTTGAGGGTATCAAAGAGATTTTCCAGACTGACGCGATGAGTAGCTTGGCGCTGTTTGAGAAGGGCACGTTTGGCACGTTCTTCACCTGCTGCACGCGCAGCTTTTTCATCTTCATAGACCGCAAAGTGGTCACCAGCCATCGGAGTTTCATTGAGACCAGTGATAGAAACCGGTGTAGATGGTCCTGCCACCTTAACACGACGGCCCAGGTCATTAGTCATAGCCCGAACCCGACCGAAAGTATTTCCAACAACGATTGGATCCTGCACATTCAGAGTTCCCTGCTGAACCAGAAGGGTTGCGACAGCACCTTTTCCTTTATCCAGACGGGCCTCGATAACTGTACCAATCGCTCGAACAGTCGGATCTGCCTTGAGTTCTTGGATTTCAGCCACCAAGAGGACTGTTTCCAGCAAGCTGTCGATATTTTGATTGAATTTCGCTGAGATTTCAACAAATTCAGAATCTCCGCCCCAAGCTGTTGACATGACACCATGCTCAGCCAATTCACCAATCACGCGCTCAGGATTCGCTCCTGGCTTATCGATCTTGTTGATAGCTACGATGATTGGGACATCAGCCGCCTTGGAGTGGTTGATAGCTTCAATCGTTTGCGGCATAACACCGTCATCAGCCGCTACGACCAGGATAGTGATATCCGTAACAGAGGCACCGCGGGCCCGCATAGAAGTAAAGGCCGCGTGTCCTGGCGTATCCAAGAAAGTAATCTTCTTGCCGCTTTCCTCAATCTGGTAAGCACCGATGTGCTGAGTGATACCACCTGCTTCGCCTGTAGCTACGCGAGAGTTACGCAAGGTATCCAAGAGGGTTGTTTTACCATGGTCAACGTGTCCCATGATGGTTACAACTGGTGGACGCTCTACCAAGGCATCTTGGTTGATATAACCTTCTTCTACGAAGAAGCGCTCAATGTCAGCTGTGTCAACTTCCACCTTCTTCTTAGCTTCGATACCGTAGTCCACCATGAGGAGCTCAATAGTATCGCCGTCAAGAGATTGGTTTTGCGTTGCCATCACGCCCATCATAAAGAGCTTCTTAACAATTTCAGCTGGCTCGCGCTTGATCCGTTTTGCAATTTCTGCAACGGTCATTCCGTCTGTATATTCAAATTCGGTCGGCAACTCATGGAACTTACGTTCTGTAACAGGTTTTGGCGCCTGATTGTAGTTGCCCTTTCCTTTTTTATTTTTCTTGTTTTTATTCCAATTACTATTTCTTTGATTTCTCACTTGATTTTGACTGCTTCGATTCTTTTGTTGTTTTCTTGGACCTTCTTCTTCGCGATCAAAATCATCGCGCTTCTTATCTGGTCGAGCTTGCTTCTTACGACGCGTATCCACAGCAGCTGGCGCTGGGTTTGGATTCGCTGCCGGAGCAGATGGAGCTGGTGCAGGCTGAACTGGTGCACTTGCTTCTGCCTTAGGCTGCTCCTTGCGGCGGTTTTGCCGTTCCATAACTTCTTTTGCTTCCTGAGCTTGCTTAAAGCGGTCCTCGCTGGAGCGAGCGTATTCAGCATTCTGCTCTGCTTTCAAAGCTGCTGCCCGAGCCTTAAAGTCAATCTTCGGTCCTTGAGGCTGTTGGCGGTTTTGACCGTTAAATCCTTGATGATTCTGACCATTGCGGCGGCCATCTTGACCACGATTATCACGACGGTCATTTGGACGATTGCCTCTATCTCGGTCGTTGCGGTTTCCGCGATTCTTATTTCGATTATCGCGGTCCTCACGCTTGCCTTGCTCTTTATTTTGTGGCTTGCGGTTGCCTTGCTGCTTACGACGCTCTGCCTCTTCTTTGGCTCTCGCTTCACGCTCTGCCTTAAAGTTCCGGCTTTGCGGGCGCTTGACTGGCGCTACCGTTTCTGCTTTCGCTTCTGACTGAGCTGCTGCTTTTGCTTCTGTCTGTTCTGCCTTGACTGGTGCCGCCTCTTTGGCAGGACTTTTTTGCGGTGATGGCTGAGCTGCTGCAGGCTTTTCTGCAGTAGCTTGAGGTGCGGCTGCTTTCTTGAAGCTGGACTTGATTCGCTCACCAGCGTCAGCTTCTACGCTGGATGAATGACTTTTGACATCCAATCCCAGCTCCTTCGCACGAGCCACTACCTCCTTGCTTTCTTTTCCCAGTTCTTTGGCGATTTCATACAATCTTACTTTAGACAAATCTTGTCCTCCTCTTCTATTACATAAGAGACCTCATTTTCTTTGTAAAACCAGCATCTGTCACGGCGAGCACTTTTCTGGCCTTGCCAATGGCAGAGCTTAATTCCAGTGTTGAAAACACGGTTGATACTTCTACTTGGTAGTAACGACTTTTATCAGTGATTTTCTTGCTGAGATTAGGAGCTGCATCCTGGGCCAAAAAGACCAGATGTGCTTTTCCCTCCTGGATAGCTTTGACGGTCAGCTCCTCACCAGAAATGATGCGGCCAGCCCGCTGAGCCAGTCCCAGCAAATTTGCAAGTTTCTCTTTATTCAAGACCTAACTCTCTTCTTTTGACCTTATGATCGACATAAGCGATTAACTCATCATAGAAAGCCTCATCCACTTCCATACTGAAGCTGCGGTTAAAGACCCGCTTCTTCTTAGCTTGAAGAGCTTCTTGATTGTCCAGCTTGATATAGGCTCCACGGCCGTTGGCCTTTCCTGTCGGATCGATAAAGACTTGACCTTCCTTGTTCTTGACAATCCGCAGCAAATCACGCTTGTCAATCACTTCGTTGGACACCACTGATTTTCTTAAAGGGATTTTTCTTGTTTTTGCCATTCCAGCCCCCTTAATCTAGTTCTTCAGCTTCGCTTTCTATACCAGCTGTTTCTAGTACAGTTTCCTCTGCAGCTGCGTCAAAGTCTGTTGCTTCTGCTGCTGAAACTTCTGTCTCTAGGACATCTGCATCCGCAAGAATTTCTTCTGCTTCCTGAGCAAATCCACCCAGTTCATTGGCTGCTTCCATTTCTTCAAACTCTGTGGCAGACTTGATATCGATTCTAAAGCCTGTCAAATGAGCTGCCAAGCGTACGTTCTGTCCGCGACGGCCGATAGCCAGAGAAAGCTTGTTGTCCGGTACAACAACCAAAGCCCGCTTGTTATCTTCTTGGTTAAAGATAACTTGGTCAACCTCTGCAGGAGCAATAGCGTTGTAGATAAATTCAGCTGGATCTGCTACCCACTCGATGACGTCGATATTTTCTTCAGTCGGCACCATACGGCCACTCTTCGGATCGTATTTGGCAGGATGGAACTTGCTCGTAATTTTCTTGATATTGGCTCCACCGCGTCCGACGATTGTTCCGATGGCATCCACATTAGGGTTGTGGCTGCGAACCGCTACCTTGGTCCGATCGCCTGCTTCCCGTGACACGCTCATGATTTCCACAGTTCCGTCATAGACTTCTGGGATTTCTTGCTCCATCAAGCGCTTGATCATTTCTGGATGGCTGCGACTGACAAAGACATTGACACCGCGAGGATTGTCTTCTACCTTGTAGACAAAGACTTCGATGCGGTCATGAGAGGCAAAAACCTCACCAGGAATCTGGTCTTGTTTCGATAACTGCGCTTCAATGCTGCCAAGATTGACATAGATAAAGCGATTGTCAAAGCGCTCCACAGTTCCTGACATGATTTCATTTTCATGCTCTTTATAGGTATTGTAGGTAATTGCTCGGGTCTGCTTGCGCATCTTTTCCATGATGGTTTGCTTGGCTGACTGAGCAGCGACACGGCCAAATTCAGCTGGCGCTTCTTCAAACTTGATCTTGTCTCCCAACTCATAGGCTGAACTAATAGCCAGGGCATCTTTGAGACTGATTTCCAAACGGCTGTCAAAGACCTCGTCCACGACTTCGCGAACAGTATAGACACGGAAATCTCCTGACTTTTCGTCAAACTCAATAGCTGCGCTGTCTGCCTGACCATAGCGACGACGATAGGCTGAGCGGAGTGACTCAGTCACCGCGTCAATGATATCTTCTTTCTTGATTCCTTTGTCTTCTTCCAAAATGCGGAAGGCCTCTAGCATTTCTTTACTCATTTTCATGTAACTTTTGCCGAAACAAAAGTGTTCCTTTCTTTTCTATATTGCTTCTGCGGCTAAAACTTAACGGCTAATCTGGCTTTGGAAACCAGACTGTAGGGAATTTCGACTTCTTTTCTGCGAGTCTTGTCCAGATATTCCATGTGCAGAACATCCTCTTCAAAGCTCAGCAAGGTGCCTTCAAAGACTTTCTGCTTGTCAACAGCCTTATAGAGACTGACATGGATATAACTGCCGACTGCATCGGCTAGCTGTTCCCTGGTCTTGAGCGGGCGCTCCAAGCCCGGACTGGTCACTTCCAGAAAATACTGTTCTGGGAAAGGATCTGGCTTGATTTGATCCAAGAGCGGACTGATAATATCCGTCAAATCCGCTGTATCATTGACCGTAATACCTTCAGGCTTATCTACAAAGACACTGAGAACGTAGTCTCCGCCCATCTTTCCGTACTCAATATCGACTAATTCATAGGGGGCCAGAATGGCTGGTTCAATAACCTCCCTCACCAATTCAACAATCGTTGCGATATGACGACACCTCCTCACAGATAAGAGGCGAAGATACTTCCTCGCCTCTCTTTCCTTATTCATTACTAGTATTATAGCACGACAAGTCCCAGAATGCAAGGGAAATATGCTGTGCAAGCTTTTAAAGACAGAATGCCATTTAAAATACTCTTTTTTTAAAGTAAAATTCTTTCCCAATAAAAAGTCTTCAAGGAGTATTTCCCCGAAGACTCTTTCTTATTCAAACGCTGCTTCCACCCGATAGATGACTTGTCCCTTGTTAGCAAATTTCTGCTCATACTCAGTCAGGACATTATCCTCGAAGTCGCTGGCATGCAAATCTAACCACACGCCCTTTAACTTCATACCATACTGTGAAAAGCTAACTAAGCTATATTCAAAAAGACCGCGGTTGTCCGTTTTGAAGTGGATTTCTCCATTTTCTGGCAGAATCTGCTGATAGGTCGCCAGAAAGGACTGATAAGTCAGACGGCGCTTTTCATGGCGTTTCTTGGGCCAAGGATCTGAGAAGTTCAGATAAAGGCGGTCAATCTCGTCCTCTTCAAAATAATCAGTCAGATCCGAACCGTCCACCCAGAGAAGCTTGATATTGGGCACATCCGT
Source organism: Streptococcus sp. AS14 (assembly GCF_000286495.1). NCBI lineage: Bacteria > Bacillati > Bacillota > Bacilli > Lactobacillales > Streptococcaceae > Streptococcus > Streptococcus sp. AS14. Next base: position 34,430 of record NZ_ALKI01000001.1, on the reverse strand, counting down.
TGCTAGCACCTTGTCCAAGGCATAGCTGAGGATCGATTTCTGGATATCAATCCCGATGTAGTTGATCTCAGGATTGGCCTTGGCCATACCGGACACAAAAGCTCCTTTGCCACTGCCAACCTCTACATGAATGGGATGGTCGTTGCCAAAAATCTCCTGCCATCTGCCCTTGGCGTCTGCCGGATTCAAAATCACATACTGGGGATGCGCCTCTAGCAGTTCCGTCGCTCCCTTACGATTCCTTACTCTCATTGTCCTCTTCCGTATTTGGAACGGAAGTTTCGTAATGCGTAAATCTCCCGGTTCACATTTTCTAAATCATTGTTTTCATAGTATTTAGCAATCTGCATCAGATAAGAATACTGTCCAAACCAGTATAGCTTATTGAAAACAGTCTGATTATACTTATAGCCATAAGCACTCAGCCACTCTTGCCAGCCTGAATCAGGCACATAATGGCTCAAAATATGAGCTACATCCATCATCCTGTCTGTCAGACGCACAGAATCCCAATCCACCAAGTAAATAAGCCCGCTGTCGGTCTCTACCCAGTTGCTGTGGCGCACATCTCCGTGAACGATGGTCGCATAATCCTCACGAAAGGCCGGTACTGTCTGGCGCAGGTCGCGGATAACTGATTGCAGATATTGATTATTTCTCAAAGCAAGCGGCACTTGATTGAGCCAAGCATTCAGCAAATCAGTTGGCGTTTCCAGTGTATAGCCCAGCTTGGTCAGCTGTGTCATCAATGGGCGCGAGCGATGCAGCCGTGTCAAAATATTGATTACCTGCTTTTTGGACATATCATTTGGGGTCAGAATAGTGCCTGAAAGCCACTCCTGCCCGCTCATTACGTTGCCGTCCGGCATCCGGCGGCTCCACAAAAGCTGCGGTGCGATTTGTTCTCGAGCTAAGCCTGCTAAGATAGGGGTTGTATTCATCTTGACGAAAACGCGCCCCCCGTCCGGATAAGTCCCCATATAGGCCTTTCCGCTCTTACCAGCTATCGGTGTCAGGGTCAGCTCGTTATCAACCAAGTCCATGTTTCCCCTCCGTAAAAAGTTTCTTTATCATTTTACTAGTTTTACCTCTTTTAGTCAACCAATCTCCGTAACTTAAACGGCAGATAGAACAGATAGAGCAGGGCAGTTGCTCCCAGCATGGCCAGCACTGCTGTCTTGTCTTGGAAAAAGAGCAGAGCAGTCAGCACTTCAGTCAAGAGAACACTGCTGCCAATAGATGTGATAATTTGTCTTGCTCCTTTCAGCTTTTCCCCAATTTCTATCGGAAAAAGCTGGGTCAAAAACTGATAGTCAAAAGCTTCATACAGGGCCGTCAGCTGGAAGAGTAAGAGGTAATTGAACAAGACCGCAAAAGCTGCAGCAATCCAAGCTTGACTGACAAAAACCAAGGCCAAAAGAGCCAAAAAGAGCAGTCTTAAGGTCAGAGCAAAGAAGTCTCCATTTCGCAAGTAAGAGCGCAAAAAGAGATTCTGCCAGGTCTTGCTATGCTGCTTGCCCACAAGCCTCGTCAAACCATCCAGATAAGTCCGGCGCTTGACACTGTTTGAAATGCCTTTAACATTGGTAAAGAGAGCAAAAAATCGCAGAATCGTCTGCTTTCGGGCTGCTTCATAAGCTACCAGAGCCTGCCAATCTAGGCCATTTTCAGCAAAGAACTTCTTGGCCTTAGCCTGAAACAAAAACCATTTCAAGACTAGCATAAGGAGACAGTAGAGCCCGAAGCCCCAAACAGGCAATCCCAGAGCCAGAAAAAGCGGGGCTAACAGTAGCAATAGCCCAGTCTGTAAAACTGCGTACAAGAGATAGGAACGCAGAATCTGAACCTTGATAAAAGCCCTGACTTCTGCTTCTCTGACCAAGAGAAAAAGAGCATCCGGCTTTTCCAGATAGGTCGCAATCCGTCCAAAAGGCAGGATAAAGAGCGATAGAATAACTAGAGTAGTAATAATGGGTAGGTGATTGGTCGGAAAATGCCGCAAAAGCTGACTGTACTGAACGCCTAAAAATCCCATAAAAATCAGCAGAAAGAGCACAAAATGATCATTAAAAACATAGCGCAGGTATTTCAGACACTGCAGACGAAAATCCTGCTTTCGTTTAGCAAATAATTCTTTCATAGCGCTGCCTCTTCTGTCAGGGCTAGATAGATGTCATTCAGACTAGCATCCGGCATTTGAAATTGGGCCCGCAACTCAGTCAAGCTACCCTTGGCCCGCACTTGACCCTTATGCAAGATTACAAAACTATCGCACATCTTCTCGGCAGAGTCCAGAACATGGGTGCTCATCAGTATCGACTTGCCCTTCTTCTTTTCCTCATCTAAGAGTTGGATAAGGTCTGCAATAGCTACCGGATCCAAACCCAGAAAAGGCTCATCTACGATAAAAAGGCTGGGATCAACTACAAAAGCACAGATAATCATCACTTTTTGCTTCATCCCTTTTGAAAAGTGAACAGGAAACCAATCCAATTTTTCCTTGAGTCGGAACATTTCCAATAGCTTATCCACGCGCGCAAAAGCTGTTTCCTGCTCAATGTCGTATGCCATAGCTACTGTCTCAATGTGCTCGCGCAGGGTCAATTCTTCGTAGAGACTAGGTGTTTCCGGAATAAAACCGATTTTCTTGCGGTAATCGCTGGGATTGGTCCGCAGCTCCAGTCCATCAATCTGAATCTGCCCCTTATAAGGCGTCAGAAGACCAATAATCTCATTGATAGTAGTGGACTTACCCGCGCCGTTGAGACCAATCAGACCAACCAGCTGGCCGTTGCCCACTTCAAAGCTGACATCCTTTAAAACCGGGATATTAACATAGCCGCCCGTAAGCTCTTTGATTTCTAACATATTTTCTCCGAATTCTGGTATAATGGTTCTTATATTATAACAAAATCTAGCGAATAGAGGTACCATTTATGGCTGATTGTATTTTTTGTAAAATTATTGCCGGAGAAATCCCTTCTTCTAAAGTCTACGAAGACGAGAAAGTCCTTGCTTTTCTGGATATTTCCCAGGTAACACCAGGTCACACCTTGGTAGTCCCTAAAGAGCATTTCCGAAATGTGCTGGATATGGATGCCGACAACACCAGTCAGCTCTTTGCTCGCGTACCTGACATTGCCCGTAAGGTGATGAAAGCCACAGGTGCAGCTGGTATGAATATCATCAACAACAACGAAGAAATTGCTGGACAGACTGTCTTTCATACCCATGTGCATTTGGCACCACGCTACAGTGATGCAGATGATCTCAAAATTACTTTCGCAGCCCACGAACCAGATTTTCCAGCTCTGGCCGAATTAGCTGAGAAGATTGCACAAGCTTAAGGAGGGACTATGAAACTTTCAAATATTTTCCTATTTATTGGTGCCGCAGCAGCCAGTTACAAACTGGTTGAAAACCGACAAAAAATTCAAGAAGAAATCATTGAAACAACAGATAGTCTAGACAAAGTAAAGGAAAGCCTAGCCAATATCCAACGAAATATTGCCATCATTCAAGAGCAAAAAGAGCAAGTCAAAGTCATCGCTCAAGATCTTACTTATAAATATAAAGTCCTTGAAAACCAAGCTCAAGTGCAGATCCAGCAAGTCAAAGACATCTGGGAAAAGTACGAGTCTCAATAGAGAAAAGATGGATGATAGGGAAACAAAAACTCAAATCCGGCACCGCGTCAAGAACTTCTTGTCATTACCAAAAGAGACCGAGACATTTTGCCCCGGCCTCTTTTTATATTTAACTTTTTACTCTGTAGTCGCATTGACTACTGGCTGACTTTGTGGGGTGCTGACACTGACATCTGCCGCTGGAGCAGAGGAAGCTGCTGGAGCAACCGGAGTCGTATTCGTAGTTCCAACTGTTGTATCTGTCGTCGGATAAGAATAATTCTCATAACCATTATTATAAGTAGGCTGACTATAAGAATTCTGGTAACTGCTATAGCTTTCTGTACTACTAGATGTACTACTGCTATTGCTGCTTCTTAGACTGTTGCCGCCCATAATATCTTCATAGAGAACAGCATTGGTCTTCAGACTCTTAACTGTGTCCAAGCCCAGAGACTTGCGGATTAGATTCTGCATGCTCAGCAGATGCTCTGACGTCACCAGCTGATAGCTTCCACCATCAGGCAAGGTCGCATCTTCTCCACGCAGCTGCTCAGACTTGATGTTCTTAAAGGCATCCTGATAGCCTAGCAATTGTGGAATGCTTTTTGAATCAAGTGCGATATTGGTCTGCATATTGCTGCTGACAGCTTTTAAAATAGCCTGATAATGGCTGACACTGTTGAGACTGAGAACTTTTTCAACCACTTTCTTAATTACTTCACGTTGACGCTTCTGGCGGCCATAGTCACCCTCTGGATCCTGATAGCGCATGCGAGCATAGACCAGCGCCTGATCACCATTGATAGTTTGCTTGCCAGGCTCAACCTTAGCAGTATACTCAGGCTCATTATCCTCAATAGAAATTGGGAAGTCAAAGGTATTATTAACCTCAATACCACCTACTGCGTCTACTAGCTGAACCAAGCCCTGCATATTAATCATCACATAGCGGTCGATGTGGATATTCATCAAGCCCTCAATAGTCGAAATGGCTAACTCTGCTCCGCCTGTCGCATAGGCGGCATTCAGCTTGGCTTCAACTGTTTGACCGTTTTCATCAATCTGAGTCAAAATATCACGTTCCAAACTCATCATGACTGTTTTCTTGGTCTTGGGATTGACACTCAGGAGAATCATGGTATCGCTGTTCCCAACCCAAGTATCCTCGCGGGAGCCGCTCCCTGTATCCACTCCCATCAGCAAGATGGTCATGGGCTTAGTCGCAGAAATGACATCCGTCTCATTTCCCAAGCCCTTATAAGTCTTGGACAGTTCATCTGTTGACTGACCATAAATCGTCCATGCATAAGTACCGATACCAGCTGTCGTTACGACAAGGAGACTGAGAAACATCATTATAATCTTTTTAAACATATCTTTTTTAGTCTATCAACTTACCCATCAGGTAAACATCAAGAAATATCCCTTCTTTTAAATAGGCTCCTCTTTTTTGTAAGCCTTCAATTTCAAATCCTAAATCTTTATAGAGGTGAACTGCTCGTTCATTTCTAACCTGAACGCTCAATTCCAAACGTCTAATAACTTGAGAATCTTCTGCCCAAGTCAGTGCCTCTTCCAGCAATATGCGTCCCAGCCCTTGGTTCCAGAAAGCCTTCTTCACCACGACAAAGACTTGACCAATATGGCGAATTCGCTCATGGAAATCAGCTGTGATGCTGACAAGGCCAGCAATCTCACCATTTAAAAGCGCCAACAGATAAAACTGATTACTGGAAGCAGCCTGATGCTCAATGAATGAAGACATCTCCTCTTGATTCATCAAAATTCCAGCTTCATCCAGCGTCATATAATCTGACTCAGACCCGACCTGATTGAGGAAGGCAATCAGCTCAGCAGCATCTGTTTTTTCCGCTTCACGCAAGCATAATTCATATTCAGTCATTCTGCAGTCCCTCAAGCAGCTCTTGGGCTCGTGTTCCTTGGGCTTCAAAAACCAATTCACGCCCGTCTTCCTTTTTCAAGAGGCTTAATTTGAGATAGTCTTCAGGTAGATTTTCTCCCAGCAGCTCCCCCCATTCAATGACCGTCACACCCTCCCCAAAGAGAAAGTCATCCAAATCAATGGAATCTGGATCGTCTCCGATGCGGTAGACATCCAGATGATAGAGCGGCAAACGCCCCTCGTATTCCCGAACAATGGTATAGGTTGGGCTTTTAATCATCTGACTGATGCCCAAACCTAGAGCCAGACCCTTAGTAAAGGTTGTCTTCCCTGCCCCTAAATCTCCCGTTAAAACCAGTACGTCCCCTGCCTGAAGCAATTTGCCCAGGCGCTGACCCCACTGGATTAATTCTTCCTCATTATGACTAAACATTCTCTTATTATACCAGAAAAAATTTTTTTCTGCTTAATTTTGCAAAAGAAAAATCAGCTAGAAAAAGCTGATTTTTTATACTGAAAATATAAGCTATCCAAACTTCACTAGACACAAGGAAATCCAGCAATGTTTAGACCTAATTTAAAGCCAGATTTACAAAATTTAAAATAAAGAGAAGATCCAAAATCCAAATCATAGAATGCACATCCTTGGCTTGACCTTTGAAAACTTTAACCAAAGTGTAGGTGATAAATCCAGCTGCTATCCCGTGAGTGATAGAATAGGCAAATCCCATGAAAATAGAAGTAAAGAAAGCTGGAATGGCCTCCGCCATATCATCCCAATGGATATTTTTCAGACTGGCCAGCATCATAATCCCCACGATAATGAGAATCGGTGCAGTTGCAGCATTAGGAACAATAGCCAAGAGTGGGCTAAAGAAGCTTGACACCGCAAAGCAGATGGCTACGACCAAGGCTGTCAGACCTGTTCGGCCTCCAGCTCCGATACCAGCTGCAGACTCCACATAAGTCGTCACATTAGAAGTTCCAGCAATGGCGCCAATAGAGGTTCCGATGAGATCCGAGTAAAGCGCCTTATCCAAACCTTCTGATTCATGGTTTTCCCCAGAAGTCGCCACAATCCCGACCTTTTCACCTGTACCAATCAAGGTACCAATGGTATCAAAAATATCTGTCAATGAAAAAGCCAGAATGGCCATACATGTCTGGGGCCAGCGAGCCGAATCTGCTAAGAGGGCACCCAGACCTTTCGGACCTACGGCCACCCCAAAAATCTGTCCCAATTCACTAACAGCAGTGCCAATATTATTCTGCCCAAAGTCAATGGCTGACAAATCAACCAGGCCAACCAGAATAGCCACAACTGTCGTGACTAGGATGGATAGGATAACACCACCCTTGATGTTTTTCACGATAAAGAAGATTGTGATGGCCAAACCGACCAAGGCTACGAGGACCGCTGGATTGTTAAAGTCTACCAGACCAGGAGTTGCTCCTGAATTAGCCGTAATAGCCGCTGCAGCCTTATCTGCTCCCTTGCCAGCTACTGTATAATTGCCCGGATCGATTGAAAACTTGAGCAAGCCAGCATTTTTAATACCTACATAGGCCAGAAAGACCCCGATTCCTGCTGAAATAGCTGCTCGCAAGGAGCCAGGAATTGACTCGATGATCATCTTACGCACCTTGGTCAGAGTGATAATGAGCGAAATAATCCCGCAGATAAAGACCATAGCCAAGGCTTCCTGCCAAGTGTAGCCCAAGGCAAAAACGACCGTAAAAGTGAAAAAGGCATTCAGACCCATGCCCGGTGCCTGCGCGTAAGGCAGGTTGGCAAAGAAGGCCATCATCAAGGTTCCGGCAACAGCCCCGATAATCGTAGCTAGGAAAACACCCTGCTTAGGCATACCTGTCTGAGCCAACATAGCCGGATTGACAAATAAAATGTAGGACATGGCAAAGAAAGTCGTCAGACCCGCCAAAACTTCTGTCCGGACATCTGTCCCTTTTTCGGTCAGTTTGAAAAATTTATCCATTTTTCAACAAATCTCCTTTTGAGTAAAATTTCTAATATCTAGTTCAATAACAAAGAAAAACAGATTTAAATCTGTTTATTTGCGAACGATATTTTAAATTATAATAAAAAACATTCACTTTTTCAAGATGAATGTCTCGCTTTTCTTATTTTTTATTATCTCTCATCAGAAATACCAAACTCATAAACTGCAAAAAAGTAAAACCAAGAATGAAAGGCAGTCGATCAGGCTGCAAAGTTTGCAAGAGCTTCTGTAGAACCATCTGAGGATGAAGCAATAAATCCCAGCTATTGAGGCGATCATAACGTCCTATGTAGATAGCCAGACTGGACACAGCCGACAGAGCTGCCGTCAGCAACAAGTCCAAATACCAGTTAAGCTTCCAGCCTTCCTTGATGACATACCAGCTCTCCATCCCACAGAAAATCGCGAATAAAATACTGGAAACAAAAGCTAAAAAGAGCATGAAAACACTTGGCTTACTCAGAACATCTGCCACCCAAGTCATGTGAATCAAATCTGTAATCATATAGAAAGTGTTGGGGAAGAAAAGCAACCACAAGAGGAAAAGAAGAGGATAGATCCATTTCTGTTTCTTGAATAAAAGTGTCAAGACAGCTACATCATAGCTGATTAAGGCCAAGGTCATATTCCAAATGAGATAGGTCGGACCGCCATTTAGAGATTGGATATAGATAAAAAAGGCAATTATCAGAAAAAGAGCATGAATCATGATCGGTTTACGCATACGAAAAGCTCCTCCTTGGTGTGTCATAATTGTGACTGATTAGAGCACCATTATAACATAAGTCGTGTTATTTACACTGAATTCTGTTATAATAGTCTGTATTATCACTGAAAAGAGACTCACATGACAAAAAAAGTAATCGCTGTGGACTTGGACGGCACCTTGCTGGATTCTAACAGCAATCTGTCGGACTTCACTAAAGAAACTATCAAAAAAATTTCCCAAAAGGGCCACAAGGTCATTATCACAACAGGACGGCCCTACCGAATGGCTTTGAAATATTATAAAGAATTAGAGCTCAATACGCCCATGATCAACTTCAATGGCTCTTTGACTCACATTCCAGAAAAGAAATGGGACTTTGAAAAATCGCTGACGCTGGACAAGTCCTTTCTGCTGGATATGGTTAAGCGTAGGGATGAGATTGAAGCGGATTTCATTGCCGGCGAATACCGCAATAAGTTCTACATCACCAATCCCAATGAAGAAATTGCTGATCCCAAGCTATTTGGCATCGATGCTTTTAAGCCTGAAAATCAGTTTCAAGCCAACTTGGTAACGGAGAATCCTAACGCCATTCTCCTGCAGACGCGAGCAGCTGATAAATATGCTCTGGCAGAGGAAATGAATGCTTTTTACCAGCATGAACTTGCCATCAACTCTTGGGGCGGACCGCTCAACATTCTCGAGTGTGCTCCAAAAGGGGTCAATAAGGCCTTCGCCCTTCAATACCTGCTTAATGTTCTCAATGTAGATCGTAAAAATTTGATTGCCTTTGGCGATGAGCAAAATGATACTGAGATGCTGTCCTTTGCTGGCACCGGCTATGCCATGAAAAATGCCAATACTGACCTGCTGCCATACGCCGACCAGCAGTTGTCTTTGACTAACGACCAAGATGGCGTCGCCCACGAGCTAAACAAACTCTTTTTATAAAAGTAGACAATTAGGCAAACTCTGTTCGAGAGTTTGTCTTTTATTTTTTGTATTCTCTCGACCTCAATCATGCTCAAAAGCTTTAAAAATCGGAGCTTATCCGCAGTACCATAGTTTTAAAGGTTACTTTTACTTGAAATTGTAAGCGTTTGCCATTTGTTTGAGTTTGTGATATAATTAACATAATTGAAAACTAAATAACAGGAGGAAACTACTTATGAAAGCAGTTGTTGTAAATCCAGAAGGAACCAATGTCCAACTCATCGAAAATAAGGAACTTCGTCCTCTTGAAACAGGGGAAGCTCTCGTTGACATTGAATACTGCGGTGTCTGCCATACTGATCTGCACGTCGCGCATGGTGACTTTGGCAAGGTACCGGGTCGCGTTCTTGGCCATGAAGGTATCGGTATTGTCAAAGAAATCGCTCCAGATGTAAAAAACCTCAAAGTCGGAGACCGCGTCAGTGTAGCTTGGTTCTTTGAAGGCTGCGGCGCTTGTGAATACTGTACAACTGGACGCGAAACCCTTTGCCGTACTGTAAAAAATGCTGGTTATTCTGTTGACGGTGGGATGGCAGAGCAATGTATCGTAACAGCCGATTATGCTGTCAAAGTTCCTGAAGGACTGGATCCTGCTCAAGCTTCTTCTATCACTTGTGCCGGTGTAACGACCTACAAGGCTATCAAAGAAGCCCAGCTGCAACCAGGCCAATGGACAGTAATCTTTGGAGCAGGTGGATTGGGTAACCTAGCGGTTCAATATGCCAAGAAAGTCTTTAATGCCCATGTTGTCGCTGTTGATATCAACAATGATAAGCTAGCTTTGGCCAAAGAAGTAGGTGCTGATATCGTCATCAACGGCCATGAAGTTGAAGATGTCGCTGCTCTTATCCAAGAAAAAACTGGCGGTGCGCATTCTGCAGTAGTAACAGCCGTTTCTAAAGTTGCCTTCAACCAAGCTGTTGACTCTGTTCGTGCTGGCGGTCGGGTAGTTGCCGTTGGATTACCATCTGAAATGATGGATCTAAGCATTGTCAAAACCGTTTTAGATGGTATCCAAGTCATCGGTTCCCTCGTTGGAACACGCAAGGACTTGGAAGAAGCCTTCCAGTTTGGCGCTGAAGGTTTGGTAGTTCCTGTCGTTCAAAAACGCCCAGTTTCAGATGCAGTGGATGTCTTTGACGAAATGGAAGCGGGTACCATTCAGGGACGTATGGTACTTGACTTTACACACTAATCCTTTAAAGCATGCCAGTCCCAACATTTACCAAGCTCTTGGAAACGTATGATGGACAGACTTGATATTATTTAGAAACTTTTGCCATTATAGAGGGAGACTAAAGACATAAGATACGATTTTTTGTCTTTGGTCCTCCTCTTTCTTTTTTGATAAATAAACACTTTCTCAAACACGATTCTTTTCTTTCATTTCAAAAGTCTCTTTCATATTATTTCAACATTTTTTCATATATTAATCTGTTGTATTTTCTGTTTTCCTAATTTATTAAAACATTTCTATAGCTAAGGTTTGCTTATACCTATATTTATCAGGTGTTCAACAAATACTGACATTTTTGAAAGAAAAAGTCGTTTTTAGGAACAAACGCTTGCATTTTTCATGAAAACGTTTTATAATAAACTTGCCTTAAAGTTTTCTTAAAACTTAAGTCAAACATTTTATAAGGAGGAATGTCAATAATGAGTATCGGAATCATTATTGCTAGCCACGGTGAATTTGCTGCTGGTATTCATCAATCAGGTTCTATGATTTTCGGTGAGCAGGAAAAAGTACAAGTTGTAACTTTCATGCCCAACGAAGGACCAGATGATCTCTATGCAAAGTTCAATGACGCTGTGGCTTCGTTTGATGCGGACGATGAAGTGTTGGTCTTGGCTGACCTTTGGAGTGGCTCTCCATTCAACCAAGCTAGCCGTGTCATGGGTGAAAATCCAGACCGCAAGTTCGCTATCATTACAGGCTTGAACCTGCCTATGCTGATTCAAGCTTATACAGAAAGGATGATGGATGCCAATGCCGGCGTTGAAGCTGTTGTTGCTAACATCATCAAAGAAGCCAAGGAAGGAGTCAAAGCTCTGCCTGAAGAGCTGAACCCTGCTGCTGAAGAAGCAAATGCTCCTGCTGCAGCTGCTCCAGTTGCCCAAGCAGCAATCCCTGAAGGGACTGTAATCGGTGACGGCAAGCTCAAAATCAACCTTGCCCGGATCGACACACGCTTGCTACACGGTCAGGTAGCAACAGCTTGGACGCCAGATTCAAAAGCAGACCGTATTATCGTTGCTTCTGACTCAGTAGCTCAAGATGAACTTCGTAAAGAATTGATTAAGCAGGCTGCACCAGGTAATGTCAAAGCCAATGTAGTCCCAATCGACAAATTGATTGCTGTTTCAAAAGACCCTCGCTTTGGCAATACACATGCCTTGATTCTGTTTGAAACTCCTCAAGACGCCCTTCGTGCTGTTGAAGGCGGTGTGCCAATCAAGACCCTTAATGTTGGTTCCATGGCTCACTCAACTGGTAAAACAATGGTCAACAACGTACTTTCAATGGACAAGGAAGACGTTGCTACTTATGAAAAGCTGCGTGACCTTGGCGTTGAATTCGACGTACGTAAAGTACCAAATGACTCTAAAAAAGATTTGTTTGATTTGATTAAGAAAGCCAACGTGCAGTAGAATCAAACGTTTTGCTTTTATTAATTTACGAAAGGATTTAGAACATGTCTATTATTTCTATGGTTTTAGTAGTCTTTGTTGCCTTCTTAGCTGGTCTAGAAGGTATCTTGGACCAATTCCAATTCCACCAACCACTGGTTGCTTGTACCTTGATTGGACTGGTAACTGGTAATTTGGCTGCCGGTGTTATGCTGGGCGGCTCTCTCCAGCTGATTGCTCTTGGCTGGGCTAATATCGGAGCTGCTGTAGCACCTGATGCTGCCCTCGCTTCTGTTGCCGCTGCAATTATCTTTATCAAAGGTGGTGAATTTACTCCAGAGCGCCTTGGAGTTGTTCAAGGATTAGCTGTAACACTTGGTGTTGCTGGACTCTTCTTGACTATGATTGTTCGTACAATTTCAGTTGGGTTAGTTCACGGGGCAGACGCTGCAGCTAAAAAAGGGAACTTCAAAGCCGTTGAACGCGCCCACTTCACAGCTCTCTTTCTTCAAGGTATTCGCATTGCAGTCCCTGCAATCCTCCTACTAGCTATTCCTGCTCAAACTGTTCAACATTACTTAGGATTAATGCCTGAATGGTTATCAAAAGGTATGGAAATTGGTGGAGGAATGGTCGTGGCTGTCGGTTACGCAATGGTTCTTAATATGATGGCTAGTCGCGAAGTGTGGCCTTTCTTTGCTATAGGTTTTGCTCTCGCCGCTGTAAGTCAACTGACTTTAATCGCATTTGGAGCAATTGGAGTAGCTTTAGCTCTTATCTACATCAACCTCTCTAAAAAAGGAGGAAATGGTGGCGGTGGAGCAACTACTTCTAATGACCCAATCGGTGATATCCTAGAAGATTATTAAGAAAGGAGATACACTATCATGACAGAATTAAATACTGTAAAACCTGATGAGTCAGGAAAATTGACTCTTTCAAAGGCTGACCGTCAAAAAGTTTGGTGGCGTTCTACTTTCTTGCAAGGTTCTTGGAACTATGAACGGATGCAAAACTTGGGTTGGGCATATGCGCTTATTCCTGCCATCAAAAAACTCTACACTAAAAAAGAAGATCAAGCTGCTGCTCTTGAACGTCACTTGGAATTCTTCAATACTCACCCATATGTTGCAGCTCCAATTCTAGGCGTAACCTTAGCATTAGAAGAAGAAAAGGCTAATGGAGTTGAAATTGACGATGTAGCTATCCAAGGGGTTAAAATTGGTATGATGGGACCTCTGGCTGGTATCGGAGACCCTGTCTTCTGGTTTACAGTTCGTCCTATTCTTGGAGCTCTGGGAGCATCTCTTGCTTTAACAGGAAATATTCTTGGCCCTGTTATCTTCTTCCTAGCTTGGAATGCTATCCGGATGGCTTTCTTGTGGTACACACAAGAATTGGGATACAAGGCTGGTTCAGAAATCACTAAGGATCTTTCTGGAGGAATTCTCCAAGATATTACTAAAGGTGCATCGATTTTAGGTATGTTTATTATTGGTGTTCTTATCAAACAATGGGTATCTATTAAATTTATCTTTAACGTATCATCTGTCAAGTTAGAAGACAAAGCCTATATTCATTGGGATAAGCTTGTTTCCTTTAGTAAAGAATTGACTGACAAATTGAGCGGAGGCAAAGGACTATCTCCTGAGGAAATAACAAATTTCCAATCGTCTATTAATAATGGAATACACAGTGCTTTTAAACAAGTAGCTGAGGGGGCTTCTCAAACTCCTGAAAAGGTCACAACTTTCCAACAAAACTTAGACTCTTTGATTCCAGGTTTAATGGGATTGATTCTGACTTTCCTCTGCATGTGGTTGCTTAAGAAGAAAGTTTCACCAATCACTATCATCGTTGCTCTCTTCGTAGTCGGCATTCTAGCTCATGTAGTTGGTTTGATGTAATCAAAAAGAAGGTTTCGGCCTTCTTTTTATTGTGGTATAATAGCTATATTATTTAAAAGGGAGTTACTCTATGGCACAGTCACAAAACAAAACAGTTGAGTTTAATACTACTGGCGTATCCTATCTTGGATTAGGCGGAAAGGTTGGGAAATTTTTAATCGGCGAGACAGCGCTGGAGTTTTACGCTGATGCCAATGTAGAAGACTATATCCAGCTGCCTTGGACTAGCATCACTGCTATCGGTGCTAATGTTTCTGGTAAGAAAGTCAGCCGCCACTTTGAAATCTGGACTGATAAAGGAAAGTTTCTCTTTGCCTCCAAAGACTCTGGTAAGATACTCAAAATTGCGCGGGAGCATATTGGTAATGACAAGGTCGTTAGATTGCCGACTCTGTTACAAAAAATTGCTGGAATCTTTAAGAAGAAAAAATAAGGTTGAAAAAGTTTCAACCTTATTTTTTATATTTTCGACTAAGATAAAAGCTGCTTGTATCAGCAAGATGGAGCTAGCACAAAAAATTGGAAAGTGAAACAATCTGAGAATGCACTATTTCAGCCCCTTGAAATGATAGGGTGGGGTAAGCTAACATTATCAATGCAAAACCGCATCATTAGATTTTTAAAAAGTATAAACATCAGCTAAATTTTTCTCGAAAGTCCATGTCTTAACACCTTCAACATCACGGACATCTAGTTGTTTAAATCCGTTCTTTTTGTAAAAACGACAGTTGCTTTCTGTATGAGTAATCAAAGTAAGCCGCTGGCATTTCTCTTCTTTGGCAAGTAGTTCAAGTCCCTTTGAGATAAAAAGACCGCCAACTCCCTGTCCTTGATAATCAGGCAGCACACCCAGCAGTTCAAGATATAGAGTTGACCCCCCCCTTTTTCTTAGCTTCTTTACTCCCCTCCCCAAAGACTTTTTGAAAGGCTAAAAGCTGGGGAATATATTGCCACATCCTCCATGCTCCTGCCCGCAAAAAAGAAAGTATACCGACAGGATGGCTACCGAGCTTATGAATAGTAGCGACCGCCATAAGACGCCCGTCCACTTCAGCAAGCAGGCAAATATGATGACGCATCGCCGCCTTAACCATAACTGCATGCAATCTATTTAGAAAATCAATATAAGACCAGCTGCTGCCAAAGAGAGGACGGAATTTTTCTCTGTAGACCTCATGCTCCGCAAAAGCAGCAGTTAAAACCGAGACCGCAGCAGCAAGATCCCTTTCATCTGCTCTTCTAAAACGAATCATGATAGCTACCTCTTCAAATCTTTTCTGCTAATTTTTCTAAAAAAGCTTGACGTTTTTCAGCTGTAGACTGAGAAATATTCCCGAAATTCATCCAACGGCGCTGTCTAGCACCGATAGACTTAAAGGTATGGCCCAACATAGCTTTCTTGACGACATCACCACAGAAATATTTAAGATAGAAGGTCGGTGCTGCAGAGGTAGTAATAGCCAATACCTCTTTAATATTGGTCAAACGACCAACTAACTGGCGAGTCTTCGTCTCCTCGTAAATCTTATTTTTCAAAAAGACCTTATCTTCAAAGCCCTTGACAATAGCTGGCATATCCGCCCACCAGATAGGAAAAATCATGATAAGGCGGTCACAGGACGCAAGAGCTTCCTGATATTTTAAAACCAGCGGGTCTAGTGCCTGACCTTTATTAAAAAGCGCTAGCTCTTCCTTGGTATAGACAGGATTAAAACCATCCTCATAGAGATCGATCAGTTCATAGGTCTGACCTTTCTTCTCCAACAAGTCCTGAACCTGCTCTAAAATAGCATGGTTAAAGCTTTTATCATAGGGATGTGCATAAACAATGAGATTTTTACTCATATTTGTAACCTCCTAGTAAATCATTGAACATTGAGCGATAGACTTCCTCATCAAAAGGCTCCAAACCTTTGGCAATAAAATGCCCATAGCCTGTGATGAAGGTGTCCAGCTTGAGCAAAAGAATCTTTTTCTCTTTCTGACTCTCAATAGGCAGCTGATCCAGATAAACCACCGTCTTGTTCCCGATTTCCAGAAGCTCACCTTTCCGGTAAGCCTCTATCGCCACAGGACTGAAAAAGAGAAAATCCATCATCCGACTGTTGGTCTCATATTCTGATAAAAGAAAGAGTCCTATCTGCCAAATGCAATCCAAAGGATCAGATACTCCGTCAAGATACTGCTCCTCTAAACGTCTAAGCTGGCTCTGGTTTTCCAAAAGACAGACCTGATAATAAATATCCTCCTTATTCTCAAAAGCCTTGTAAAAAGCACCAGTCGTAACCCCCAGCAGAGATGCCAGTTTTCTCAGGGGGATATTCTGATAGCCATACTCTCTGATAAGCTGGCTTGCCTTCTCAATCATACGGTCGCGCGTTGTTTGTTTTACCATAAGAACTCCTTTAGATAACTATGTTACCTTTATCTAAAGATAACATAGTTATCTTTTTCTGTCAAGATTTTTCCTATCCTAGGATTTACATTTTCCGGAAAATCCTGTATAATAGTCGAAACGGATAAGTACTATTGGGCACTTTTCAGAAAGTCTGCGGCGGCTGTGAGCAGATAGGGAGAAAATAGGAAATTCTACCGTTAGTTTTAAAAATGAATAATTAAGCAAGTGCACTTTTGTGAAGTTGGATGGAACCGCGGTTATGCCGCTCCAACAGTTTCATAAAGCGCTTTTTATTTTTGGAGGTACTTATGTTAGATTTAAAACGCATCCGTACAGATTTTGATTCTGTCGCTGAAAAATTGGCTACGCGAGGTGTTGACGCTGCTACACTCAACCAAATGAAAACCATTGACAAAGAACGCCGGAATTTGTTAGTCAAGGTCGAAGAACTCAAGGCAGAGCGCAATACTGTTTCTGCTGAAATTGCCCAAGCTAAACGCAACAAAGAAAATGCTGATGACAAGATTGCTGCTATGCAAAAACTTTCTGCTGAAGTCAAGAACTTAGACGCAACCTTGGCTGAGCTAGACGCTAAGTTGACCGAGTTCACTACCACTCTGCCTAATATCCCGCACGAAAGTGTTCCTGTCGGAGCGGATGAAGACGAAAACGTTGAAGTTCGTCGCTGGGGCACACCGCGCCAATTTGACTTTGAAGCCAAAGCTCACTGGGATTTGGGTGAGGATTTGGACATCTTAGACTGGGAACGTGGGGCAAAAGTTACTGGTGCTCGCTTCCTCTTCTATAAGGGGCTGGGAGCAAGACTTGAGCGTGCCATCTACAATTTTATGCTGGACGAGCATGGCAAAGAAGGCTATACTGAAGTCATCACTCCTTATATGGTAAACCACGATTCCATGTTTGGGACTGGGCAATATCCTAAGTTCAAAGAAGATACGTTTGAGCTAAGCGATACCAACTTCGTTCTGATTCCGACTGCTGAAGTTCCACTGACCAACTATTATCGAGACGAAATTCTCGACGGAAAAGAATTGCCAATCTACTTCACGGCTATGAGCCCATCATTCCGCTCTGAAGCGGGTTCTGCTGGTCGTGACACGCGCGGTCTAATCCGTCTGCACCAGTTCCACAAAGTTGAAATGGTGAAATTTGCCAAGCCAGAAGAATCTTATGAAGAGCTGGAAAAGATGACTGCCAACGCAGAAAACATCCTGCAAAAGCTGAATCTGCCTTACCGCGTTGTAGCACTCTGTACTGGAGATATGGGCTTCTCAGCTGCTAAGACCTACGACTTGGAAGTTTGGATTCCGGCTCAAAACACCTACCGTGAAATCTCTAGCTGCTCTAACACAGAAGATTTCCAAGCTCGTCGAGCTCAAATCCGCTACCGTGATGAAGCAGATGGTAAGGTCAAACTCCTTCATACTCTCAACGGTTCTGGACTGGCTGTCGGACGTACGGTGGCAGCTATCTTAGAGAATTACCAAAACGAAGATGGTTCTGTAACTATCCCAGAGGTTCTGCGTCCTTACATGGGTGGATTAGAAGTCATCGCGCCAAAATAAAAATCAGATCATCCTGATACTTTACCTGTATCATTAGGTCTATACAAAGACTTATTTTGCTAAAATTAAAAAATCCGAGATCAACTCAGAGAAAATCAAAAACAGATTTTCAAAGAGTATCATCTCGGATTTTTTGTTATCTTTCTAGCTCGCAATGAGACTGTATAGTAAAAACAAACATAGAGGACGATTGCGAAAGCTAGCAGAGCTTCTGCATGACTTAGCCAAACAAGCCAGGTCCAACCTAGATAATCAAGTCCCAGTTTCAGGGCAAAAGCTGTATTGACAAGAGGAAAGGTCAAGGCTGACCAGCTAAGCTGAGGCCCCAGTCGGAAAATGCGAGGTAAAAGACATAGGACCAAGAGATAAAAGGCCTGCGATAAGAGGAGCAGCAAGGCAACAAACCAACCTTCAGCATCAGAACCAGCCAGACGGATATAACTTCCCAGCAGGAGCGAGAAAGGCGCACAGTAAATGGCCCACTGTGGCTTTAAAGTATCTGGCAGCCTTTGTGTCCGCCTAACCTTGTAAAACAAGGGATAGAGAAGCAAACTCAGTAGCAGAGCAAAAAACCAAGCCAAATAGCCCAAAAGCGGCTGATGAACTACACCCTGAGTCAAGCTTGCCATGGCTAATCCAACATATAGGACCGTCCAGCTCGGGGTTAAAGATAATCCTTCGGCCTTAAACACATTCTTCCAAGTAAAGATAACTATTAGAAAAACATGCAGCAGCAAGGCCATGTACCAAAGCAACTGACTCACCCAAAATAAGCCAAGCTTGCTTAGGTAAGCAGCTAAGAGCATACTAGCCATAGGATAAGTCGCAAAGCTCGATAAGAAAGGGGCCTTTTGCAAATCCTGTCGATAGTACGAAAATGACAGCACTAAAGCCAGTGTCAGATAAAGCCAAAGTATCAAAGCCAGACCATTCAAGAAGTGGAAAAAGATAGAATGGTAGTTCAGTAAAAGATTAGCTAAACCAAATAGGCCAAGAATCAACCCGGATAAGAGAATGGGCGGTCGTTTGCTGTTCACGATGCAACTCCTTTATAGTAATGTCTTGAAGTCCCTTTTCAATGACAATCAAACGTTTGTTTGCTATCATTTCTATGAAACTTCTAAAATATGCCGTAGCTGGACTGCACTCGGTGAGACAATGGGAAGAAAAGCTCCTTCGTTCCAACGGCGAATAAAGCCAGAAGTCGAATTACTCAAATATCCTCTGCCTCCACTAGCCTGCAGCTCTAAGAGCAGACTTTGGGCCACCACATCAACTATATCAATTCGCAGCTGGAAGAGCTCCTTAGGACGCTCAACAAAATAACCAGGCTGAAGAAGACCTCTATAGAGCTGATCCTGGATCGCAGTCAGAGCAGCCACTTGCTCCTCCCACTCCTCTCTCAAAATAGAGCGGACTGACAGATTAGCTTCGACCTCCGCCAGCGATTTCTCCGCTAGGCCAAGAGCCAGACCAAACTGATAACCTAGAAAAGCTGGGCGATTTTCTGCCAAAAAGGTCTGGGCATCTCGAGCGAGAATCCATTTCTCTTGCAAAGGCACATGGTTAAAGGTCAGGGCAGCTGTATTTCCCCCTTGCAAGGATACAAACTCTAAATCCGCTGAACGGGAGAAATTCTCTGCGTCAGACGGCACAGCCAGAACCAGAGGCTGGCGGCTCCCGTCTTCGAAACCGGCAACAAATATACTGAGGAAGCGATCCGCTCGAGCATTGGTTACCCAAGGCAGACGCCCCTTGAGATAAAGCTGCCCGTCTTCCTCCACAATAGAGACATTTAACTCCTCTAGGTCCGACAGGAATTTGACAGCATTGGACAGGGCTGTCGCACCTGCATATTCCCCTGACAGGAGCCCTTCCAAATAGGGGTCTCTAAAGTAGGGATTAGGAGATTTTAAAATGTTATCAATAAAGGTCCTTTGTCCCCAAGAGATAAAGGAAGCGGTCAAGGAATGGTGAGCCAGCTCCTTGAGCACTTCAATCACATCCGTATCATTGCCACCTCGGCCTCCCAGCTCTTCTGGAACGCCAACCCTAAAGGCTCCTTCAGCGGCGATACGCTCAATCAGTTGGTTACCCGCTGCACAGGATTCTTTGTCAATTTGGTCAGCGTGATTATCCAACCAGTTGATAAACTCTTCTGAAAAAAATGTCATTTGCCACCTCCTCAAAGACTAAGCATAAGGTTGCAATTCCGGATTAATTGGCGTGTTGGCCAAATTATTGGCATAATTGCAAAGGGTCGCAAGGCTGACACCCAGAACTACATCTAGAGCATTCTCATGTGTATAGCCTGCTTCTAGGAAGTCTGCCAAAGCCTCGTCTCCGACCCGTCCCTTAGTATTAATGACAGCAATGGTAAATTTAGCAAGCGTATCTAGCTTCGGATCTGTATCAATCGGAGTACGATTGCGCAGAGCCTCCAAAAGATCATCATTCATTTGAATCTGTTTGATTGAAAAGGCTGTATGACCCGCCACACAGAAAGCACAGCCATTGGTAACTGCAGCCGTAATCTGCACTACTTCACGCTCAGTCGGTGTCAGACTGTTACGGCGATTGATGGCTCCAACCGTCCGATACGTTTCCAAGGCAGTTGGTGCATTGGCCAAAAGACCGATAAGATTGGGAATGTAGCCACCATTATCTTTTTGAACAGTTTCCAGGACTTCTTTTACCTCAGCTGGTGCGGACTCAATCGTGTGGATAGTAAATTCTGACATATGAAACCTCATTTCTTTTAATTAGAAACTATCTTAACATAGGATCAATGGCTTGTATAATATATATTTTATATAAGTCCTATAAAGAGAATATAATGCGATTTTTCAAACTAAAATATATTTCCCTCGTGAGGTAGCTCCACATCAATTCCAAATAAGAATCCGAAACGAGAAAAAGAAGCCTTCTGGCTTCGATTTTTTTAATATCTCCTGAATCGCTGGTAGCGATTTTCCAATAATTGCTCCAAAGGAAGCTGAGACAGACTATCCAACTCCGTTGCGATTTCTTCTTTCACTGCAGCCAGTAATTCATGGTTGTTAAATCCTCTTTCAGGAATAACCTTATCCACCACTTCCATCTGCAAGAGCTCGTGTGAAGTAATTTTCATCAGCTCTGCCGCTTCCATAGCGCGGCTGCCGTCTTTCCAGAGGATAGAAGCAAAGCCTTCTGGACTGAGAACTGCATACATAGAGTTTTCCAGCATCCAGACCTTGTCTGCTACAGCTAAAGCCAAAGCCCCACCAGAGCCACCTTCACCAATGATGATGGCAATAATCGGTACTTTGAGATTGCTCATTTCCATCAAGTTACGGGCAATGGCTTCCCCTTGACCGCGCTCCTCAGCACCGACACCAGGGTAGGCACCAGCCGTATTGATGAAAGTTACCACAGGACGGCCAAATTTTTCCGCCTGCTTCATGAGGCGCAGGGCCTTACGGTAGCCTTCCGGATGTGGCTGTCCAAAGTTTCGGCGCAGATTGTCCTGCAAATTGCGTCCCTTTTGAATACCGACCACCGTTACAGGCTGACCGTTTAGCGTCCCGATACCTCCAATCACCGCACCGTCATCTCGAAAAGAGCGATCTCCATGCAGCTCAACGAAGTTATCAAAAATTCCTTGTGCAAAATCCAGCGCAGTCAAACGAGCCTGATCACGCGCTTCTTTAATAATCCGAGTGATTTTTGTCATGCTTGACCTCCATGGAATGCTAATAAGGTAGCAAGTGTATCTCTCATGTCCCCACGCTTGACGATGGCATCTACAAAACCATGCTCCATGAGAAATTCAGCCTTTTGAAAATCATCTGGCAGCTTCTCACGAACCGTGGATTCAATAACCCGACGCCCCGCAAATCCAACCAGAGCCTGTGTTTCAGCCAGAATAATATCACCTTCCATTGCGAAAGAGGCTGTAACACCACCAGTCGTCGGATCTGTCAAGACGGTCAGATAGAAGAGACCTGCTGCAGAGTGCCGCTGAACAGCCGCAGAGACCTTAGCCATCTGCATCAAGCTCATAATGCCCTCCTGCATGCGGGCACCGCCAGAAGCCGTAAACAGAACGACCGGCAATTTATGCTCTGTTGCATACTCAAAGAGACGGGTAATCTTTTCACCCACAACTGTCCCCATAGAAGCCATGATAAAGTTTGAATCCATGATTCCAAGAGCCGTTTTATGCCCCTTGATACTAGCTGTTCCAGTCAGAACCGCCTCATCTAAGCCTGTCTTCTCTCGGGTAAGAGCCAATTTTTCTTGATAATTAGGGAAGTTCAGAGGATCCTTGGTTTCAATTCCAGTGAACATCTCCTCAAAACTATTCTCATCTACGGTTAGGTTTAAGCGCTCATGAGCAGAAATACGGAAATTATAGCCACAGTTAGGACACACACTGTCATTTCCAAGATCTTTTTGGTAAATGGTATGCTTACAACCTGGGCATTTCGAAAAGAGTTCGTCTGGTACCTCAGGCTTTGCTTGAGGCTTTTCCCGACTCGCTCGATTAGGATTGATACGGATATATTTATCCTTCTTTGAAAACAAAGCCATCGTTTACGTCTTCTCCTTTGCAAGATTTTATACTCAGGCACATCAAACTGCAAGAGCCACTGTCTTTCGAGTTTACAGAGCAGCTCTTACATGTCGTATCTATTGTTTCTCTTGATAAGCCGGAAGGAACTTCTCCATGAGAAAGGCTGTGTCATAATCACCAGCAATTACATTAGAATCTGAGATTAAGTCCAGTTGGAAGCCACTATTGGTCACAACACCGTCAATTTCTAGTTCATAGAGTGCACGTTGCATCTTCATCAGAGCATCGAAGCGATTTTCCCCATGAACAATTATCTTCGCAATCATGCTATCGTAGTAAGGCGGGATGGTATAGCCAGGATAGACGGCTGAATCCACGCGCAGCCCCACTCCACCGCTTGGCAGATAAACATTTGAAATCTTACCAGGACTCGGCGCAAAGTTAAAGGCTGGATTTTCAGCATTGATCCGACACTCAATTGCATGCCCTCGGATTTCAACATTATCCTGACTGAAGGACAGTTCTTGACTGTTTGCAATCTTGATTTGCTCTTTTACAATATCCACACCGGTAACAAACTCGGTGACTGGATGCTCAACCTGCACCCGAGTGTTCATCTCCATAAAGTAGAATTCACCCTTGGCTTCATCAAGCAGAAACTCAATTGTACCAGCATTTTCATAGCCGACAGACTGAGCAGCCCGAACAGCTGCTTCACCAATCTGCTGACGCAAGGTTTTCCCAATTGCCACAGATGGACTTTCTTCCAGTACTTTCTGATTATTACGCTGCAAAGAGCAATCCCGCTCGCCCAAGTGGACTACATGCCCCTGCTGATCAGCTAAAATCTGCACTTCAATATGGCGCGCTGGATAGATGACTCGCTCCATATACATGGCACCATTACCAAAGGCCGCTTTGGCTTCGCTAGAAGCAGACTCAAAGGCAGCTACTAAATCCTCAGCCTTTTCAACCTTACGAATGCCTTTGCCGCCGCCTCCAGCAGAAGCTTTAAGCATGACTGGATAACCAATCTTTTCTGCAACTTCCAAAGCTTCTTCAGAGGTATGAACTTCTCCATCAGAACCTGGGATAACTGGTACTTTCGCTTTAATCATCTGAGCCCGAGCATTAATCTTGTCCCCCATCATGTCCATAACAGCACCTGAAGGCCCAATAAATTTAATGCCGACTTCTTCGCACATGGTCGCAAATTTAGAGTTTTCGCTCAAAAAACCAAAACCAGGATGAATGGCTTCTGCACCTGTCAGAACAGCAGCAGACAGGACAGCGTTCATATTTAGATAAGAATCAGTTGACTTGGCTGGACCGATACAGACAGCCTCATCAGCCAGTAGGGTATGGAGTGCTTCCTTGTCAGCTGTTGAATAAACAGCTACCGTATCAATTCCCAACTCGCGGGCTGCACGAATGATTCTGACCGCAATTTCCCCACGGTTAGCAATTAAAATTTTACGAAACATGGTGAAAGCTCCTTTTATCTACTGGCCAATCGCAAAGGTCAAGGTACCGCTGGCTGCAAGCTTTCCGTCAACTTCTGCTTTCGCCTCTACAACCGCAATCGTTCCGCGGCGCTTGACAAACTTAGCTGTCATAATCAGTTGGTCACCTGGTACAACTTGCTTCTTGAACTTAACCTTGTCCATGCCAGCATAGAAGACCAATTTGCCCTTATTTTCTTCTTTAGACAATTCCAGCACTCCAGCCGTTTGAGCCAGAGCTTCCATGATTAAGACACCTGGCATAACAGGGTATTGAGGAAAATGTCCATTAAAGAAAGGCTCATTGACTGTCACATTTTTCAGAGCAACAATCTCATCTTCACTAACTTCCAAAACGCGGTCTACCAAAAGCATCGGATAGCGGTGCGGAAGTGCTTCTTTTATTGCATTAATATCAATCATTTGATGCGTACCAGCCCTTTCCCAAATTCAACCATTTCTTCATTCTGAACCAGAATTTCTGTAACCAGACCATCTTTAGGTGCTGGAACTTCATTCATGACTTTCATTGCTTCAATAATCATCAGGGTTTGACCTTTTTTAACTTGGTCTCCAACAGATACAAACGGTGGTTTGTCTGGACCTGCTGCTAAGTAAGCCACACCAACTAAAGGGCTTTCCACTACATCACCTTCAGCAGCAGGTGCCGGAACTTCTGAAGCTGGTTCTGGCTCTGCAGACGGAGCTGCTTGAGGAGTTGGCTCAATCACAGGCGAACTTGCAGCCTGCAAAGGTGCAGCAATTGGAGCTGCACTGGCTGTTGGAACTGCAACCTGACCTTCATTCTTACTAAAAGTTAGCTCATCGCTCTGATTTTTGTAAGAAAACTCACGCAGACTAGACTGGTCAAACTGTGCCATTAAATCTTTAATTTCATTGATATTCATAGGTTTTTAAGCCTCCCAGCGTTTAAAGGCAAGAACGGCATTGTGGCCGCCAAAGCCAAATGTATTGGAAATCGCATAAGGGATTTCCTGTTCCTTACCTTGACCGTAAATAACGTTGGCTTCAATATAGTCTGGCAGCTCTGTTGTACCAGCTGTTTTTGGCACATAGCTATGACGCATTGCTTCAATCGTTGCAATAGCCTCAACCGCGCCCGCTGCACCGAGCAGGTGTCCTGTAAAGGATTTAGTAGAAGACACCGCTACGTCTTTACCAAAGACAGAAACAATGGCTCCGCTTTCGCCTTTTTCGTTAGCAGGGGTTGATGTACCGTGAGCATTGACATAAGCCACATCTTTTGGCTCAATTTCAGCTTCTTCAACCGCCTGTTTGATAGCCTTGATAGCTCCCAAACCTTCTGGATGCGGAGAAGTCATATGGTAAGCGTCGCAAGTATGACCGTATCCTACCACCTCAGCCAAGATAGTAGCTCCGCGCTTCTCAGCATGTTCCAAACTTTCCAGGACCAGCATACCAGAACCTTCACCCATGACAAAGCCATTGCGGTCCTTGTCAAAAGGAATAGAAGCACGCTTAGGATCTTCTGTGGTAGAAAGAGCAGTCAGAGCTTGGAAACCAGCAATCGCAAATGGTGTAATAGAAGCTTCTGAACCACCAACCAGCATCACATCTTGATAACCGAACTTAATTGAGCGGAAAGCTTCACCAATCGCATCGTTGGCTGAGGCACAGGCCGTATTGACAGACTTACAGATACCATTGGCTCCAAAGCGCATAGCCACATTTCCTGCCCCCATATTTGGCAGAGCTTTTGGCAAGGTCAAAGGTTTGATACGTTTAGGACCTTTTTCATGCAAGCGAACAACCTGCTCTTCAATTTCCTGAATCCCACCGATACCTGAAGCCACAATGACACCAAAGCGATCCTTATCCAACGCATCTACATCTAAGTGAGCATTATTCACTGCTTCTTGAGAGGCATAAAGCGCATAAAGAGTGTAATTATCATAACGGTTGGTATCCTTTTTGACAAAATATTTATCAAATGGAAAATCCTGAATTTCCGCCGCATTGTGAACACTGTATTCACTATGATCAAATTTAGTAATTGGACCGATTCCAATATTGCCTTCTTTTAAATTATTCCAGAATTCTTCCGGAGTATTCCCGATAGGTGAAGTTAAACCGTATCCTGTTACAACAACTCGATTAAGTTTCATATTGAGCTCCTTTATTTAGATGAATCAACTGATTTTATACTCGTTAATATTCAAAAACTGTGACTTACTGCATTGTAAAGCCGCCATCAATCGTGAGGACTTGTCCCGTCAGATATTCTTGACCTGCCAAGAAGAGCGCAACATCTGCAACTTCTTCTGGAGTACCAAAACGCTTCATTGGAATGAGTGCCAGAGACGCAGCCTTTACTTTTTCTGGAAGTACATCTGTCATATCAGATGCGATAAAGCCAGGGGCAATACAGTTGACACGGATATTACGCGCTGCTACCTCACGGGCAACTGATTTAGAAAAACCAATCAGACCAGCCTTGGAAGCAGCATAGTTAGCCTGACCTACATTCCCTGCCAGACCAACGACACTTGACAGACTGATGATAGCACCCTGACGAGCTTTTGTCATCGGTTTCAGGACTGATTGTGTCATATTGAATGCCCCAGTAAGATTCACTTTCAGCACCTGCTCAAAATCTTCTTCCGTCATTTTCAGCATTAGCTTATCACGTGTAATACCAGCGTTATTGATCAGTACATCAACAGATCCCAAAGCTGCAACGGCTTCTTCTACCATTCGCTGGGCATCTTCAGCTTTGGAAACATCTCCAATAACAGTCACAACTTTCCCAGAATAGCCGGCAAATCCAGCCAAAACATCATCAGAAATCTCCGCTAGTCCGTTTAAGATGATATTGGCACCGACACTAGCAAATTTATGCGCAATTGCCAATCCAATTCCGCGAGCGGACCCAGTAATTAATACATTCTTGTTTTGTAATTCCATGATGATTCCTCATTATTTTTCTAGAAGAGCATTTAAACTTTCTACATCTTCAACTTGGCGGACATCCGCAGACTTATCAATTTTCTTAATAAAACCAGACAGAACTTTGCCAGGACCAATTTCGATAAACTCAGTCACACCAGCTTCCTGCATTTTAGCAATGCTGTCATAGAAACGCACTGGCTCCATTACCTGACGAGTCAAAAGCTCTTTGACTCTCTCTTTTTCCATCACAGTTGCTTCTGTATTTCCGACTAATGGCCGGACAAAATCTGAAAACTCAACTGTTTCCAAGACTTCTGCCAATCGCTCGCTGGCTGGCTTTAAAAGCGCCGTATGGAATGGTCCAGATACATTAAGTGGGATTAAGCGCTTGACACCGGCATCTTTCAAAAGCTCCACAGCTTTGTCCACCGCTGCCACTTCTCCGCCAATAACAATCTGACTAGGCGTATTATAGTTGGCTGGTGAGACTACACCAATAGCACTTGCTTCTTGACAGACTGCTTCAATGAGAGAAACTTCTGCATTTAAAACTGCGACCATTTTCCCAGAACCAGCTGGAGCTGCCTCTTCCATAAAGCTACCGCGTTTAGCAACCAAGGCCACCGCCGTCTTGAAATCAAGGGCGCCCGCAGCCACCAAAGCAGAATATTCTCCAAGAGAGAGACCAGCTACCATGTCAGGCTCTATTCCCTTATCAGCTAAGAGGCGATAAATAGCTACTGAAGTCGTTAAAATAGCCGGTTGCGTGTAGCGAGTTTGATGGAGCTTTTCTTCATCCTGATCGATCAAAGCTCGGACATCATAGCCTAGAACTTGGCTAGCCTCATCAAAAGTTGACCGCACAAGCTCATACTGATCATAAAGCTCACGCCCCATTCCAAGGTACTGCGCTCCCTGACCGGCAAAGAGAAAGGCTCTTTTAGTCATTTCTAGTTACTCCTGCCCAACGTTTTGCTTCCTGCTGAATCTTCTCAGCAGCACCATAATAGATATCTTTGAGGATTTCTTCGACTGTTTCTTCCTTACTGATTAAACCAGCAATTTGACCAGACATGACGGAACCATTTTCCACATCTCCGCGAACAACCGCATTGGCTAACGCACCAGCTCCAAGATTTTCAAAAACAGTCAAATCTGGATTTTCTTGCTTGAAGGCTTCTTTTTCTGCCTTTTCGAAATCACGCGTCAGCTTATTCTTGATAGCACGAACCGCATGACCAAAATGCTGGGCAGAGATAGTCGTATCAATATCGCGAGCCTTCAAAATCATGTCCTTGTAGTTCTGATGGGCATTAGATTCCTTAGCGACGACAAAGCGAGTTCCGACCTGAACGGCCTCGGCTCCCAGCATAAATCCAGCTGCAGCCCCAGAACCGTCCGCAATACCACCGGCAGCAATAACCGGGATGCTGACTGCTTCTGCAACCTGACGAACCAAGGACATGGTAGTCAATTTCCCGATGTGGCCACCGGCTTCCATACCTTCTGCAATGACTGCATCCGCACCGATTTTTTCCATCCGCTTAGCCAAGGCCACACTTGGCACAACAGGGATAACTGTAATCCCCGCTTCATGGAAACGAGCCATGTGCTTGCTTGGATTACCTGCACCAGTTGTTACTACTTTTACTCCCTCTTCAATGACGAGATCAACAATATCGTCCGCAAAAGGAGACAGGAGCATGATATTAACACCGAAAGGACGGTCTGTTAAGGACTTAATCTTATCAATATTAGCCTTTACTACTTCCTTAGGTGCATTTCCGCCACCGATGATACCAAGACCACCAGCTTTTGAAACTGCACCAGCCAAATCACCGTCAGCAACCCAGGCCATCCCGCCTTGAAAAATAGGATAATCAATATTCAATAATTCTGTAATACGTGTTTGCATAATACCTTCCTTTTATCATTGCTTAAGTAATAGCTTGATCTCAAACTATCACATACTGGTGTATTTTCTTTACTTTGACAGTCAAACTATTACCTAAACAAGAGAGAATATCTTTCGATACTCTCAGTTACTTGCTTATTTAGTTTTTTCTTCTACATAAGCAACCAAATCACCAACTGTGTTCAAACCTTCTTCAGTTTCGATTTGGATGTCAAATGCATCTTCAATTTCTGAAATCACTTGGAACAAGTCCAATGAATCTGCTTCAAGATCATCGAAAGTTGACTCAAGAGTAACTTCTGATGGCTCTTTGCCAAGTTCTTCAACGATAATTTCTTGTACTTTTTCAAATACTGCCATGGATAGACTCCTTTAAAAATAAAATATTTTTTATCATGTGTTTCCACTTGATTAACTAAATTGTAACAATAAGCGTGCCCCATGTCAAACCCCCACCAAAACCTGACATCAAAATTGTCTGATTTCCGTTCAGTTTGATTAGTCCTTGCTCCACACACTCAGATAATAAAATCGGGATGCTAGCTGCACTAGTATTACCATATTCCATCATATTGGCTGGAAGCTTCTCCCGCGCAACACCAAGCTTCTTAGCCATTTTATCCAAAATACGGATATTGGCCTGATGCAACAACAGAAAATCCAAATCTTCCGCTAAAAGCTGACTGCTTTCAATGGTTTCTTTGATAGAACGAGCAACATCACGAATAGCAAAATCAAAAATAGCTCGACCGTCCATTGTCAGATAAGGCTGATTCTCACCCTTTTCAGAAAAAGGTGAAGACAAACCAATTTTTCCGCAGGTCAGACTATCTCCGCGAGATCCGTCCGTAAACTGACTTTCTGCCAAAAAATGCTGTTCTGAAGCACTTTCCAACAGGACACCGCCAGCGCCATCTCCAAAGAGAACAGCCGTTGAACGATCCGACCAATCTACAGTCTTAGAGAGCGTCTCACTTCCTATAACCAGACCTTTTTGATAACGACCTGAAGAAATTAATTTTTCTCCAGTCGATAAGGCGAAGATAAAGCCACTGCAGGCCGCCGTCAAATCAAAGGCAAATGCATTCTTAGCACCAATATTGGCCTGTACTCTCGCAGCCGTTGAAGGCATTAAAGAATCCGGCGTAATGGTGGCAACAATGATAAAGTCTAGGTCTTGAGCAGAAATCCCTGACTTTTGCAGCAAATTCTCTGCTACTTTTGTAGCTAAATCACTGGTCGTTTCATCTGACGATAAATGGCGGTTTTTAATCCCAGTTCGACTTGAAATCCACTTATCACTGGTATCCATAATCTCGGCCAGATCATCATTGCTGACAACCTGACGGGGAGCATAATGAGCCACCTGGCTAATCTTAGCATAGTTCATTATTTCAAATCCTCTAGGAAACTATATAAATTTTGCAGGCCCTTTTGCATCACTTGTCTCTCTTCTGGACTCATCCCATCCACTACCTGCATGACCATACGGTTGTGGAATCGCTTGTGAAGACGATACAAAAGCCGCCCATTCTTTGTCAAATTCAGATGCACCACGCGACGGTCAACTTCCGACCGACGCCGCTCAATATAACCCTTACGCTCCAGATTATTCAAACTAGTCGTAACAGTTCCCAAAGTCACCATCAATTCTCGTGATATATCACTTGGAGTAGCATTTGGGGTTGTGCCGATAACATCTATTGTATGCATTTCCTTAATGGAGACATCGTTGAAGCGACTGCTTCTTAGGCTCGATTCTTCAATAACCAAGACATTATTGAAAATAGACGTTAAGTAATCATTTACTAACTGAAAATTCAAAACCAGACCTCCTTAAGAAAATACTTTGACAATCAAATTTTATCAGATAGAAAAGTAATTTGCAAGCTTTTTTGAAAATTAATTTGATTTTCAAATATTTTTGTAAACAACTTGCAAAATAAGCAACCTTGAACCAATACATTATTTACCTGTGAAGTTTGGACGACGCTTCTCAGAATAAGCCCGAACCCCTTCTTTGAAATCCTCTGTGAAAGCCAGCGATTTCTGCAGTTCCAACTCTAGCTCAGCATACTCAGACCAGCCGCTGAACAAACTCTTCCAGACCATTTCTTTCATGGCTCTGTAAGAATTCAGAGAGCCTCGTTTCAGTTTCTTCAGTAACTGTTCCGTTGTTTTTTCCAATTTCTCTGCTTCACAGACTTTATAAAGCAAGCCATAATCCAGAGCTTTCTCTGCAGTCAGAGCTTCCCCAGTCATGACCAGATGGGTCGCCCGAGTCACCCCGATAGCACGAGTCAGTAAGTAAAGACCACCAGCATCTGGCGCCAGACCGACCCCAACAAAGGCCTGAATGAAGCGGGATTTTTCAGTGGCAATACAGAAATCAGCTGCAACGACCATATTAGCAGCCGCACCAGCAACAGGACCATCAACACTCATGATGACAGGCTTAGGAAGACGTTTCATAGCAAAAGAAATATCATTGACCAATTCAGCGATTTTCACCAAGGATTGGACGTCATCATCACTGACAGCTCTCTGCATCTCAGCTAAGTCACCACCCACTGAAAAAACCTTACCATTCGCATTGATAACTAAAAATTTGACGGACTCATCCTTAGCAGCAAGTTCAATAGCCTCTAAAATTTCCTCACACATAGGGATATTAAAGCCATTTGAAACTTCAGGACGATTGAAAGTAATCGTTGCTACCTCATCTGCTACATGATAGAGAATTCCATTAAATGTCATTTCAGCTCCATTCCCGACCCGATCTCAAATCAGCCGTTTTGTTTTATTCTTAAATAATTTGATATTCAAATTATAAACAACTTATATTTTATCATAAAATATAAAAGAAAGAAAATAAAAAATGGGAAAAATTAGATGTTCTTCAAATTTGAAGTGTAAAAGTAGTAATTTGGATAAAAATAGTATAAAAACTGCGTTTGAATAATTTTCAGAATTTTGTTATAATTTTTAAAATAAGATAGGAGAACCAATGAAAGTTGTAAAATTTGGTGGAAGTTCACTGGCTTCTGCGACTCAATTAGAAAAAGTTTTGAACATTGTCAAATCTGATCCTGAACGCCGATTTGTTGTAGTATCAGCGCCAGGAAAACGCCATGATGACGATATCAAAGTAACCGATGCCCTGATTAAATATTACCGAGAATATATTGCAGGAAATGATGTCACACCTAACCAACAGTGGATTATCAATCGCTATGCAGATATGATTGCAGAATTAGGTTTGAAACCAAAAGTTCTGGAGAAAATTTCCAAAAGCATCACAAGCCTTGCAACCTTGCCAATTGAAGATAACGCATTTCTTTATGATACTTTTCTTGCTGCAGGAGAAAACAACAACGCCAAATTAATTGCAGCTTATTTCAGTCAAAATGGCATTCCAGCTAGCTACGTTCATCCGAGAGAAGCAGGACTCGTCGTTTCCAGTGAGCCTGGCAATGCAAGAATTCTTCCTTCCAGCTATGATAAGATTGAAGAACTCAACAATTCTGACGAAGTTCTAGTTATCCCAGGTTTCTTTGGTGTTACTCAAGATGGTCAAATCTGTACTTTCTCCCGTGGTGGTTCCGATATTACAGGTTCTATCATTGCTGCGGGTGTTAAAGCAGATATTTATGAAAACTTTACCGATGTTGATGGAATTTTTGCAGCCCATCCCGGCATTGTCCACAAACCGCATTCCATTCCCGAGCTAACCTATCGTGAAATGCGTGAATTAGCCTACGCAGGCTTTACTGTTCTCCATGATGAAGCTCTGCTTCCAGCATACCGCGGCAAAATCCCACTGGTTATTAAAAATACCAACAACCCAGAACATCCAGGTACTAAAATTGTTCATAAACACAGTAAGGATCACTTACCGGTCGTTGGTATTGCTGGAGATGCAGGCTTTGTCAGTATTAACATGTCTAAGTACCTGATGAACAGAGAAATCGGTTTTGGTAGACGCGTCCTTCAAATTCTAGAAGATTTGAATATTGGTTGGGAGCATATGCCTACAGGAATTGATGACCTCTCCATTATCTTGCGGGAACGCGAATTAACTCCTATCAAAGAGGAAGAAATCCTTCGTCAGCTTGTCCAAAAAGCAGAGGTTGATCATGCAGAAATTGAACACGACCTTTCCATTATAATGATTGTTGGTGAAAAAATGAAAAGCCATATTGGTGTAACTGCCACTGCAACTAAAGCTCTTTCAGAAAACAATATCAACATTCAAATGATGTCCCAAGGCTCAAGCGAAGTATCTATCATGTTTGTTGTTAAAAAAAATCAAGAAAAAGCGGCCATTCGTGCTTTATACAGAGCCTTCTTTGAAGTCAATACAGAATCATAAATGCAAATCTCAGAAGCATTTTTATCATACAATCACTCGATAATCGAAAAAGGCAGAAGTTAGTTACGCACTAACTTCTGCCTTTTTGATTTAACTGCTAAATACTGTCATTTAATTCACAGACTATCTGAAAAACAATAGCTTTTAACACTACCACTCACAATCATAGAATTATCTCCCATTGTAAATAATACCAAAAAGTACAAAAAAAGAGGTAAAACCTCTTTCAAACTCCGCCAGTAGGACTCGAACCTACGACATCATGATTAACAGTCATGCGCTACTACCAACTGAGCTATGGCGGATAAACGCTAAGCGACTTCCATATCTCACAGGGGGCAACCCCCAACTACTTCCGGCGTTCTAGGGCTTAACTGCTGTGTTCGGCATGGGTACAGGTGTATCTCCTAGGCTATCGTCACTTAACTATTGAATTAACTGTCCTGTCCTCTCAGACAAGCCTTGTCAACTCAAAATTGAATACAATATCAAATCTCACAATTCTCTAAACCATCCGCTGCACTCTGATGAATTTCTTATTCTAGGATAAGTCCTCGAGCGATTAGTATTAGTCCGCTCCATGTGTCACCACACTTCCACTTCTAACCTATCAACCTGATCTTCTCTCAGGGCTCTTACTAACTTGCGTTATGGGAAATCTCATCTTGAGGTGGGTTTCACACTTAGATGCTTTCAGCGTTTATCCCTTCCCTACATAGCTACCCAGCGATGCCTTTGGCAAGACAACTGGTACACCAGCGGTAAGTCCACTCTGGTCCTCTCGTACTAGGAGCAGATCCTCTCAAATTTCCTACGCCCGCGACGGATAGGGACCGAACTGTCTCACGACGTTCTGAACCCAGCTCGCGTGCCGCTTTAATGGGCGAACAGCCCAACCCTTGGGACCGACTACAGCCCCAGGATGCGACGAGCCGACATCGAGGTGCCAAACCTCCCCGTCGATGTGAACTCTTGGGGGAGATAAGCCTGTTATCCCCAGGGTAGCTTTTATCCGTTGAGCGATGGCCCTTCCATGCGGAACCACCGGATCACTAAGCCCGACTTTCGTCCCTGCTCGAGTTGTAGCTCTCGCAGTCAAGCTCCCTTATACCTTTACACTCTGCGACTGATTTCCAACCAGTCTGAGGGAACCTTTGGGCGCCTCCGTTACCTTTTAGGAGGCGACCGCCCCAGTCAAACTGCCCGTCAGACACTGTCTCCGTAGATGATTAACCTACCGGGTTAGAGTGGCCATAACACAAGGGTAGTATCCCAACAACGCCTCCATCGAAACTGGCGTCCCGATTTCATAGGCTCCTACCTATCCTGTACATGTGGCACAGACACTCAATATCAAACTGCAGTAAAGCTCCATGGGGTC